>NZ_JBEYVI010000022.1:0-178484 GCF_040643955.1 Streptomyces sp. NPDC047061 | reverse complement strand
GGCGGGGTCCGCGGGTTGGTCCCCCGTCAACGTTGTGCTCGTGTGATCGGGCGGTCGTAATCTCCTAATGGTTTTTGTTGTGTGCACCGCGCCCGTCGACGGAACGTTCCGTCGACGGGCGCCGGAGGGTCGTAAACCAGTCAGGCCGGTGAAAGATCAGCTCCACGAACGGGGGACAGCGGGTTACTACATGACGCCGGACCAGCGGCCGGTCCGGTCATGCCGGTGAACGTACGACCGGTCGGTGACCGACGATCGGTGAGTGGGACGGTCGGTGATCGGCCATAGGTGATCGTCGGCGCAGGATCGGCCATCGGTGGCCGGTGGCCGGTGACGAGTGGCCGGCCGGTCAGTGGATGATGCCGGTGCGCAGGGCGACGGCGACCATTCCGGCACGGTCGCCCGTGCCGAGCTTGCGGGCGATGCGGGCGAGGTGGCTCTTGACGGTGAGGGCGGACAGTCCCATCGAGACGCCGATCGCCTTGTTCGACTGGCCCTCCGCGACCAGCCGGAGCACCTCGACCTCACGGCCGGAGAGCTCGCGGTAGCCGCCCGGGTGGCTCGGGGCACCCGGGGGGCGGCGGTGCATGCGGGCGGCGGAGCCCATGGGGGCGGCACCGGGTCGGGTGGGGAGCCCGATGTTGGTGCGGGTGCCGGTGACGACGTAGCCCTTGACACCGCCGGCCAGTGCGTTGCGCACGGCGCCGATGTCGTCGGCGGCGGACAGGGCCAGGCCGTTGGGCCAGCCCGCCGCGCGGGTCTCGGACAGGAGGGTCAGGCCGGAACCGTCGGGGAGGTGGACGTCGGCGACGCAGATGTCGCGGGGGTTGCCGATGCGGGGACGAGCCTCCGCGATGGACGAGGCCTCGATGACATCGCGCACGCCGAGCGCCCACAGGTGGCGGGTGACGGTGGAGCGGACGCGCGGATCGGCCACGACCACCATGGCGGTGGGCTTGTTCGGGCGGTAGGCGACCAGGCTTGCGGGTTGTTCGAGGAGAACGGACACCAGGCCTCCTGGGGTGGGGGACGGGGGCCGGCTTGTGGGGAAGAAGCCGGGACGAACCGTGCTTTCAAGGTCACAGTCGTCTTCGGCACCAAACCCGTCCGCCTTTAGAGAATGATCACGATCTGGTGAGTAACAATACGTGCAATTCGGACACGCGATCGATCATCCGAAGATCGAATCGGTTCGGGCCGTTGCTGTACGGGACAGAAAGTGGCCGTATCGACAAAGAGATGGTCAATGAAGGGTGAGTCGACGGGACCCGGGTGGACGGGTCCCCGAACGACGACGAGGGTTCAGCGCGCCTGCGGATCGCGGCGCTGCGGCAGCGTGACCACCGAGGCGTCCCCGGGGGCGGCCGGCGGCAGGCCCGCCACCTGCGCCAGCAGGTCGCACCAGGAGGCCAGGTGGGCGGCGGTGTCCGGGGCGCCGGTGCGGCCCTCCCGGGGCGTCCAGGAGGCCCGGATCTCGATCTGCGAGGCGGCGGGACGCGCGGACAGCCCGCCGAAGTAGTGCGAACTGGCACGCGTCACGGTCCCGCTCGGCTCGCCGTACGACAGGCCGCGCGCCTGGAGGGCGCCGGTCAGCCATGCCCAGCAGACCTCCGGCAGCAGCGGATCGGCCGCCATCTCCGGCTCCAGCTCCGCCCGCACCAGCGTGACCAGCCGGAACGTGCCGCGCCAGGCATCGTGCCCGGCCGGGTCGTGCAGCAGCACAAGACGTCCGTCGGCGAGATCCTGGTCGCCGTCGACGACCGCCGCCTCCACGGCGTACGCGAACGGGGCGAGACGCTGCGGGGCGGGCGTCGGCTCCACCTCGACCTGCGGCCGCAGCCGGGCACCGCGCAGCGCGTCGACCGCGGCCCGGAAGGCCGGCGGCGCGGTACTCCCGGTATGTCCTTCGTCCTCCTCGGTGTCCTTCCCCTCGCCCATCCCGCCAGCGCCGTCCGACAGTCGTCCCTGAGCCGCAGCCATGCGGGGAAGAGTAAGGGGAACGACGCCTTCGCGCAGGGAGAGACACCACCTAAGGACCATGTAAGGGCGCGGCCGGACCGGCTTCCGGGGCGTGCGAGACTTGCCGTCGTGAGTGCGAACGGAAGCCCTGCGGGCCAGCAGCCGACAGCGACGTACGACAGTGCCTTCCTGAAGGCGTGCAGGCGTGAACCCGTGCCGCACACCCCCGTGTGGTTCATGCGCCAGGCCGGCCGTTCGCTGCCGGAGTACCACAAGGTGCGCGAGGGCATTCCGATGCTGGAGTCGTGCACGCGGCCCGAGCTGGTCGCCGAGATCACCCTCCAGCCCGTCCGCCGGCACCACGTGGACGCGGCGATCTACTTCAGCGACATCGTCGTCCCGCTCAAGGCCATCGGCGTCGACCTCGACATCAAGCCCGGCGTCGGCCCGGTCGTCGCCAACCCGATCCGCACCCGCGCCGACCTCGCCCAGCTCCGCGACCTCACCCCCGAGGACGTCTGGTACGTCACCGAGGCGATCGGCCTGCTCACCGCCGAGCTCGGTCCGACCCCGCTGATCGGCTTCGCCGGCGCCCCGTTCACCCTCGCGAGCTACCTCGTCGAGGGCGGCCCCTCGCGCACGTACGAGAACGCCAAGGCGATCATGTACGGCGACCCGGAGCTCTGGGCCGACCTGCTCGACCGCCTCGCCGACATCACGGCCGCGTTCCTCAAGGTGCAGATCGAGGCCGGTGCCTCCGCCGTCCAGCTCTTCGACTCCTGGGCCGGCGCGCTGGCCCCCGCCGACTACAGCCGCTCGGTGCTGCCCGCCTCCGCGAAGGTCTTCGACGCCGTCGCCGGATACGGCGTCCCGCGCATCCACTTCGGGGTCGGCACCGGCGAACTGCTGAAGCTCATGGGCGAGGCCGGCGCGGACGTCGTCGGCGTCGACTACCGGGTCCCGCTCGACGAGGCCGCCCGCCGGATCGGCCCCGGCAAGGCGCTCCAGGGCAACCTCGACCCGACCGTCCTGTTCGCCGGCAAGGACGTGGTGGAGACCAAGGCGCGCGAGGTGCTCGACGCCGCCGCCGGCCTCGAAGGCCACGTCTTCAACCTGGGCCATGGCGTGATGCCGTCCACCGACCCGGACGCCCTGACCCGCCTCGTCGAGTACGTCCACACCCAGAGCGTGCGCTGACCCGCCCCGCTACCAGCCGTGCCGGGGCCGGGCCCGCCTGCCGAACAGCAGGCCGCGCGGTTCCGGCGGCGGAGGCGTGCCCGGCTTGAGCGGCCAGGCGAGCACCATGCCCACCAGGAAGCCGACGATGTGCGCCGCGTACGCCACCGTCCCGGCGTCCGAGACGCCCTCCCCGGACGAGTACACGGCCTGCAGCACGAACCAGAAGCCCAGCACCAGCCAGGCCGGCAGCCGCAGCGGCAGGAAGACCAGGAACGGGACCAGCACCCAGACCCTGGCCGTCGGGTAGAGGACCAGATACGCGCCCAGGACGCCGGCGATCGCGCCGGACGCGCCGATCAGCGGGTCCCCCGACGAGGCGTTGAGGAACGCGAAGCCGTAGCCGGCCGCGTACCCGCAGAGGACGTAGAAGAGGAAGAAACGGATGTGGCCCATCCGGTCCTCGACGTTGTTGCCGAAGATCAGCAGGAAGAGCATGTTGCCCAGCAGGTGCAGCCAGCTGCCGTGCAGGAACATCGCCGTGAACACCGACAGCGCCGGCGACTTGTCGTAGCCGGGCGGGCCGACCACACAGCCGGGGCCGTTCCGGCCGATGCCCACCTGGCCGGTCGGGACCACCTGCGGCAGCTGATGGTGGATCAGCTCCTTGGGGACCGCCGCGTAGTGGTCCATGAAGGCCTGCAGATGACACAGCTGCGCCAGATCGCTGCCGCCGGCCACGGAGCCGGCTATGCCGGGCGTGAAGAGGAAGACGAGCACGTTCGCGGCGATCAGCGCGTACGTCACGTACGGCGTGCGACGCACCGGGTTCACGTCATGAACAGGGATGACCACAGCTGACTAGTGCCCAGGGCGGGGGCGCTCGATGCGCGGGGCGTCCGCGTGAACGTCGGCACGCGCGCGTGCGTATGTCCCTGCGACCGACGTGAGGTTCAGGCGACGTGAGGAACAGGCGATGAACGAGCGGGTTACTCCTCAGGCATTCCCTCCCATGCAGGCGCTCCCCGACGGTGAGGCGGAGCTCTCCCTTGTCGTGAAGCTTCCCTGGGAGGACGTGGCACGGCTCGGCCAGGAGGCGGGGCGGCTGGCCGCGCAGATGCAGCGGCCGGTGACGCTGGACGAGGCGGTGAGCAACCGGCTGCGCTCGACGCGACCGGTCGCTGCGCATGCCCGGCCGGGAACGGAGCAGCCCGCTGCGGCCGCGGCTGCGCCGGGAGGCGCGGGGGTCACTTCGTTGCCGCGGATCAGCGGGACGGCTTAGGGCGCGTTGCGGAGTGCGGGTGCGTGCGGGGCTGGTCGCGCAGTTCCCCGCGCCCCTTACGGGGCGCTTCAGTGACCGTTGCGCACCTTGGTCGCCGCCTTTCTGGCCGCCACGAGTACCGGGTCCCACACCGGTGAGAACGGTGGCGCGTAGCCCAGGTCCAGGGCCGTCATCTGTTCCACCGTCATGTTCGCCGTCAGGGCGACCGCCGCGATGTCCACCCGCTTGCCCGCGCCCTCCCGGCCGACGATCTGGACGCCGAGCAGGCGGCCCGTGCGGCGTTCCGCGAGCATCTTGACCGTCATGGGGCTCGCGCCGGGGTAGTAGCCGGCGCGGCTCGTGGACTCGATGGTGACCGTCTCGAACTGCAGGCCCACCCGGAGGGCGTCCTTCTCGCGCAGGCCCGTGCGCGCGATCTCCAGGTCGCAGACCTTGCTCACCGCCGTGCCGACGACGCCCGGGAACGTGGCGTAACCGCCGCCCACGTTGGTGCCGATGACCTGACCGTGCTTGTTGGCGTGGGTGCCCAGCGGGATGTACTGCTCCTGGCCCGAGACCAGGTTCAGCACCTCCACGCAGTCGCCGCCCGCCCAGATGTCCTCGTGCCCGCGCACCCGCATCGCGAGGTCGGTGAGCAGGCCGCCGCGCTCCCCGACGGGCAGGCCCGCCGCCTGGGCCAGGCCGGTCTCCGGGCGGACGCCGATGCCCAGGATCACCACGTCCGCCGGGTACTCGGCGTCCTCCGTGGCCACCGCGCGCACCCTGCCGTCCTGGCCGGTGAGCACCTTGGTGACCGCGGCCTCGTTGACCATGGTGATGCCCAGGCCCTCCATCGCCTTGTGCACCATGCGGCCCATGTCCGGGTCGAGCGTCGACATCGGCTCGCTGCCGCGGTTGACGACCGTCACCTCGTAGCCCCGGTTGATCATCGCCTCGGCCATCTCGACGCCGATGTAGCCGGCGCCGACCACCACGGCCCGGCGGCCACGCGTGCGTGCCAGCGTGTCGAGGAGGGCCTGGCCGTCGTCCAGGGTCTGCACGCCGTGCACCCCCGGCGCGTCCGCGCCCGGCATGTCGGGGCGGATCGGGCGGGCGCCGGTCCCGATGACGAGCTTGTCGTACGGCGTCCAGGACTCGGCGCCGGAATCGACGTCACGTGCGCGTACCCGCTTCCCGGCCACGTCGATCTCCGTGACCTCGGTGCGCATCCGGAGATCGATCGCGCGGGCCCGGTGCTCCTCGGGGGAGCGGGCGATCAACTCGTCCCGCTCCCCGACGTCCCCGCCGACCCAGTACGGGATCCCGCACGCCGAGTAGGAGGTGAAGTGGCCGCGCTCGAAGGCCACGATCTCCAGTTCGTCCGGTCCCCGCAGCCGGCGTGCCTGGGACGCCGCGGACATCCCCGCGGCGTCACCGCCGATCACGACCAGTCGTTCCCGCCCACCGTTCATGCTCATGCGAACACGCTACGGGGCGCGGGCATTTCGGGCTCGCTCAGGTCTCGCTGCCGGGCTGGGCGGGGGTACGGCGCCTGCGCACGAGCTTCCACCACAGCAGCGCCGCGACGGCCGCCAGCGCCGCGAACGGCAGGGCCGCGCCCAGGGCCAGGGCGATCCAGCGCAGCATGGTGACGAAGACGTGCCAGCCGCCGGACACGGCGTCCACGAACCCCGGGCTGTCGTCCTTCGCGGCCTTCGCCACCGGCGTCCGGGTGAGGGACAGCGTGATCGTGGCCATGCTCGTGCGGTCCTTCAGGGACGCCTGCTGGGCCAGCAGCGACTCCAGGTCGGCCTCCCGGCTGCTCAACTCCCCTTCCAGGGTGACCACGTCACTGAGCTTGGACGCCCGGTCCATCAGCTCGCGGATCCGGGCCACGCTGGCCCGCTGCGACGTGACCCGGCTGTCCACGTCGACCACCTGGTCGGTGACGTCCTGCGCCTTCGCGGTGCGGTCGATCAGCTTGCCCGCGCCCTGGAGGCCGGTGAGCACCTCGTCGTACTTGGCGGTGGGGACCCGGAGGACCACGCGGGTGCGTTCGTTGCCCTCCGCGTCCCGGCTGGTGGTCTCGTTGCCGACGTAGCCGCCGGCGTCCTCCGCCGCGGTGCGCGCCTCGTCGAGGGCCTTGGGCACGTCCTTGACCTGCACGGTCAGGGAGGCGGTGCGGATGATCCGGTTCGCCGTGAGGTCGGGCGTCGTCCGGCCGGCCCCGCTGCCGCTGTCCTTGGCGCCCGCCGAGCCCGCTGCCTCCTGGGCCACGCTGTTCACATCGGCCTTGGCGTCGCTCGCGGAGCTGCCGCCGGAATCGTCGTTCGCCCCGCATCCGGTGAGGACGAGAGCGGCGGCGAGCAGGACGCCGGCGAGGGCGGGTCGTACGGGATGGCGCATGGTTCCCCCCGAAGGTGGTGACGAATGACGCTCCTTCGACGCAGGGGCCGGGCGGGACGTTTGGCGGCGCGGGTCCCGATGCGGTCACGGTCCGGACGCGTGCCGGTCACCGGGCCCGGGCGGGAGTGTCAGTGGGGTCTGAGAGAGTGGGGTTCATGAGCGCAACGGGTACGGGCACGGGGCATGTCGTCGTCATCGGGGCCGGGATCGCGGGGCTGGCCGCGGCGCACCGGCTGCTGGAGCGCGGCGCGCGCGTGACCGTGCTGGAGGCCTCGGAGAGAGTCGGCGGCAAGCTGCTGCCCGGCGAGATCGCGGGCGTGCGGGTCGACCTGGGCGCCGAGTCGATGCTGGCCCGCCGGCCCGAGGCGGTCGCCCTCGCGCGCGAGGCGGGCCTCGGCGAGCGGCTGCAGCCGCCGGCCACCGCCACCGCCTCGATCTGGACCCGGGGCGCCCTGCGCCCCATGCCCAAGGGCCATGTCATGGGCGTCCCCGGCACCGCCGCCGCACTGTCCGGGGTGCTGTCCGACGAGGGCCTCGCCCGCATCGAGCGCGACGCCGACCTGCCCCGCACGGAGGTCGGCGACGATGTGGCCGTGGGGGAGTACGTGGCCGCGCGGCTGGGCCGGGAGGTCGTCGACCGGCTGGTCGAGCCCCTGCTCGGCGGGGTCTACGCGGGCGACGCTTACCGCATCTCGATGCGCTCGGCGGTCCCGCAGCTCTACCAGGCCGCGAAGACGCACGACTCGCTGACGGAGGCCGTCCGCGAGATCCAGGCCAAGGCGGTCGCGGGTCGGCAGACCGGGCCGGTCTTCATGGGCATCGCGGGCGGCGTCGGCACCCTGCCGCTCGCGGTGGCCGAGTCGGTCCGGGCCCGCGGCGGCGAGATCGTCACCGGCGCCCCCGTGACGGAGCTGCGCCGGGTGCGGGCCGACGGGGCGGGCGCGGCCGACCGTGACGGCTCCCGGGCCGCCGTCGGCTCCGGGGCGGTGGACGCGGACGGCTCGCGCACCGCCTGGCGCGTCGTCGCCGGGGACCGGGTGCTGCACGCCGACGCGCTGGTCGTCGCCGTTCCGGCGCCCGTCGCCGCCGGCCTGCTGCGCGCCGAGGCGCCCGCCGCCGCGGCGGAGCTGTCCGCCGTCGAGTACGCCTCGATGGCCCTGGTCACCCTCGCCTACCGGCGCGCCGACCTGGCCCTCCCCGAGGGCAGCGGCTTCCTCGTCCCGCCCGTCGACGGCCGCACCATCAAGGCGTCCACGTTCGCCTCCCAGAAGTGGGGCTGGATCGCCGACGAGGACCCGGACGTCGTCGTCCTGCGCACCTCGGTCGGCCGGTACGGCGAGACCGAGGTCCTCGGCCGCGAGGACGCCGCTCTCGTCGACGTCTCCCGGCACGACCTGCACGCGGCCACCGGCCTGGACGCGGCGCCCGTCGCCACCCGTGTCACCCGCTGGACCGACGGCCTGCCCCAGTACCCGGTCGGCCACCACGCACGCGTGGCCCGCGTCCGCGAACAGGTCGCCAAGCTCCCGGGACTCGCGGTCTGCGGGGCGCAGTACGACGGCGTCGGCATCCCCGCCTGCATCGCGAGCGCGTACGCGGCGGTGGACCAGCTGGCGGGCGACCTCGGCGGCGTCGAGGAGCTGACGGCCAACCCGGTGCAGAGCCTGCACGGCGGAGCGGGAGAATAGGGACCATGAGTGACGACGCCCCCACCACCGAGTCCGGCAGGATCCCGAACAAGGGCAAGCTGGCCAAGGACCTCAACGAGGTCATCCGCTACACCCTGTGGTCGGTCTTCAAGCTGAAGGACGTGCTGCCCGAGGACCGCGCGGGCTACGCCGACGAGGTCCAGGAGCTGTTCGACCAGCTCGCCGCCAAGGACGTGACCGTCCGCGGCACCTACGACGTCTCCGGACTGCGTGCCGACGCCGATCTGATGATCTGGTGGCACGCGGAGACCAGCGACCAGCTGCAGGAGGCGTACAACCTCTTCCGCCGCACGAAGCTGGGCCGCGCCCTCACGCCGGTCTGGTCGAACATGGCGCTGCACCGCCCCGCCGAGTTCAACCGCTCGCACATCCCGGCCTTCCTCGCCGACGAGACCCCGCGCAACTACGTCAGCGTGTACCCGTTCGTGCGGTCGTACGACTGGTACCTGCTGCCCGACGAGGACCGCCGCCGGATGCTCGCGGACCACGGCAAGATGGCCCGCGGCTACCCGGACGTGCGCGCCAACACGGTCGCCTCGTTCTCGCTCGGCGACTACGAGTGGCTGCTGGCCTTCGAGGCCGACGAGCTGTACCGCATCGTCGACCTCATGCGCCACCTGCGCGCCTCCGAGGCCCGGATGCACGTCCGCGAGGAGGTCCCGTTCTACACCGGGCGCCGTAAGTCGGTGGCCGATCTGATCGCCGGGCTCGCCTGACAACCAGCGGGTCATCGGCCCGGCCGGGGGTCCGGCCCGCCGCGCAGCGGCAGTCGGGAACGGTGTCCCCCGGGAGATGCGGCACGGGCCGCCGCAAGGACGTCGCGGAGCTGGTCGCGGGCCTCGCCTGACCGGTCGTCAGTGTCGGCCGGCCTTGCCCTTCAGGGAGTCCCGCAGGGCCTTCCGCCGGGCAAGGTCGGCCGCCGGCTTCGGCTCGGCGTGGCCCGCACAGGAGGCGCGCCGGTCCGGGAGCCTGCCCTCCAGCAGGTAGGCCTCCAGGTAGCCGTTCACGCACTTGTTGGGGCCGCCGCCGATGCCGTGTGTGCCCGCGTCCCGCTCGGTCACCAGCACCGAGTCGGCCAGCCGCCGGTTCATCTCCAGCGCACCCGAGTACGGCGTGGCCGCGTCCCGCTCGGCCTGCAGGATCAGCGTCGGCGGCAGCTCACCGGGGCCCGTGCGCACGTCGAGGGGCTTCTGCCGGGCGACCGGCCAGTACGCGCACGGCAGGTTCATGAAGGCGTTGTCCCAGGTCTCGAAGGGCGCCACCCGGGCCAGCCGGGTGTTGTCCCGGTCCCAGGTGGCGAAGGCCCTCGGCCAGGATGCGTCGTTGCACTCGACGGCCGTGTAGACCGCGTTGCCGTTCTCCGCCTCGGCGGCCGTCTCCGCCACCGGCGCCGCCAGCCGGACCAGCGGCTTGGCGTCCCCCTTCAGGAACTTCGACAGCGCCTCCGCCCGGCTCGGCCAGAAGTCGTCGTAGTACCCGGCCGACAGGAACGCGCCCTGCAACTGCCCCGGCCCGACCTTCCCGCCGGCCGCCTTCTTCGCCAGCCGCCGGCTCGCCTTGTCGTAACTCGCCTGCACCTTCGCGGCCGTGTCGCCGAGCCCGTACACGTCGTCGTGCTTGGCGATCCACGCCCGGAAGTCCGCCCAGCGGCCCTCGAACGCGGCCGACTGCTCCAGGTTGTCCCGGTACCAGATCCGCTCCGGGTCCGGGTTCACCGCCGAGTCCAGCACCATCCGCCGGACGTGCGAGGGGAAGAGGGTCGCGTACAGCGCGCCGAAGTAGGTGCCGTACGAGGCACCCATGAAGGTCAGCCGGTCCTCGCCGAGCGCCGCGCGCAGCACGTCCAGGTCCCGGGCGTTGTTGAGCGAGGTGTAGTGGCGGAGCTTGCTCCCGGAGCGCTTGAGGCAGCCCTTCGCGTATGCCTTCGCCTCCTTGATCCGCGCCTTCTTGTACGACTCGGAGGGATGCGTCGGCGACTGCGACGGTGCCTTGAAGAAGTGCTTGGGGTCGACGCAGGACAGCGGGGCGGAGCGGTCCACGCCGCGCGGGGCGTAGCCGACCAGGTCGTAGGCGGCGGCGATGCGCTTCCACTCGGGCAGCACGCCGATCATCGGGAAGAGCATGCCGGAGGCGCCGGGGCCGCCCGGGTTGTAGACCAGGACGCCCTGCCGGGGCACCTTGCGCTTGCTGTTGTGCGGGTCCTTGTGGGTGGCCACGACCCGGCTGACGGTCAGTCTGATCTGCTTGCCGTCCGGGTGCGCGTAGTCCAGCGGGACGCTCACCGTGCCGCACCGGAAGGTGTCCGGCGCCTCCAGGTCGGCGGCGCACTTTCCGAAGTCGATGCCCTCGGCGCGTGCCCGCGCGGCGGCCACGGCGGTACCGCGCATTTCGGCCGTCGACGCGTCCGGGACGCGGGGGGCGCTCCCGGCCGGGGCGGCGGCCAGGGTGGTCAGGATCAGGGACCCGGCGGCCGAGTACAGGGCGGGGGCTCTCAATGGCGTATCCCTTCGGTGCACGGCTGCGGTGGCGTGGCGGCAACGGCGCCACAGCGACTGCACGGCAGCAATAAAAGGGATATTTCGACCGGTTGTCGGCGAAGGCAAGCACCATCGGGCCGGTGTCGGCGCATTGCCCCCTATGCGCCCCCGCTCACTCCCGCGGAAGCTGGTCCCGGTGTGCGAAGGCCGCACGCAGCTCCGGCTCACCGATCGCGCGGATGCCGCGCACCGCGACGGAGGTCAGCAGCGAGTGGTCGTCGACCGCGCGGTTCGCCCGCCGGTGCAGCGCGCCCAGCAGCCGCAGCCCCGCCGGGGAGGCCCAGCGCGAGTACGGGTGCACCTCGACCCGGGCGATGGCCAGGCAGCTCAGCGTCAGGGCGAGGGGCAGCGCGAACCAGACGGCGACCAGGTCGCGCGGCATCTCGGTCGGGGCGGGCAGCGTGAGCGCGGCGACGCCCAGCCCGAGGACGGCCAGTGCGGCGGCCCGGACCTGCCGGACGCCGGACGCGACCGTGGTCCGCGCCGCCGCGTCGGGCACCGCGAGCCCCGCTCGCACCAGCCCCTCGCCGAGACTGCGCACGGCGTCCGTGTCGGCCGCCGCGGAGCGCACCGGCGCTATCCGCGACTGCCCCTCGGGTCCTATGGCCCCTATCACCGACCGCTCCATCTCGTCCCGCCCCCGCGGGTCCACGACGGTCGCCCAGCCGGTGTGGGCGAGCAGCAGCCGCCGTTGCCTGGCCATGGACACCAGCGTCAGGTCGGCGACCCGCGCGGGCCCGCCGGACAGGAACGCGGCCTCGTACAGCGTCAGATCGTGTCCTCGGCCCGCGTCCGCGTCGACGACCGCCGTCCGTACGGCGGCCAGGCACAACCGGGTGCAGGCGGTGCCGGCGACGGCCCAGGCCAGGAGCAGGAGAAGGACCCAGAACATGACATGTTTCTATGCCAGCGGCCTGGCCACCGCCATGCCCTGTTCACATTCCGGACCGAGTGTTGTCGGTCTGTGACGTTCCGCTTCCCGCGCAGGTCAGGGGTTCTGGGACGGCTGCTCCGGGCTGGCGGTGGCGGGCGGCAGCGTGTACGTCGAGGACGGCGACGCGGCCGGTGCCGGTGCCGCCGTGACCGGGGTCGCGTCGGCGGGGGCGACGACCGGCGGTGAGGCCACGGGGGAGGGGGTGGTGGCCAACTGCTGCGCCAGCGTGGCGAAGTCGACGTAGCCCGTCGCCTCCAGGACCTTGATGTGGTCCAGGACGGTGGTGTTGGCGTCGTCGGCGAGGTCGCGGACCAGCGTGTTCTGGGTGGCGGCGCGGACCTGGGCGACCACGGAGAAGACCCGGCCGTGGGCCAGCCGCACGATGTTCGCGAACTCCCGGTCGAAGTCCTGTCCCTGCGCGGCGCTCAGCGTGGCGAGCCACTGCTGCTGCTGGGCGTTGGGCCCGTTCGGGATCGGCACGCCGAGCTGGGTGGCGACGGTGCGGACGTGGGCGTCGAGGGAGGTGTGCCCGTCGACGAGGTGCTGACCCGCCGTCCGTACGGCCGCCGTGGTGCCCTTCTCCTCCGCCATCTCCCCGGCCGGCAGCTCCCAGAGCCCGGCGAGCCGGACCTTCACGATGAAGTCGCGGTCCTGCGCGGACAGCGGGCCGTACGCCGTCGACACGGTCTGGGCGCTGAGCACGTTCACCGAGCCGGTCGGGTCCGAGCGGTCGGCGTACGACCAGATCGGAAACACCAGGGCGGCGAGGGTCGCCGCGAGACAGACGATGATCAGCGTGGTCCCGCTGAACATGCCTCGTCCCTGGACGGGGGGTCGGGGTCGCGCGCGCATGATGCCTCCTGCACCGCACGGTGGGGCTTCGCCGTGCGGGGTTGGCATATTACCGACGGGAAGCTTCGGCCGGGTTCCGGGTGCGGGCCGGTGGGGGTTGATCGCGCAGTTCCCCGCGCCCCTTACGGGGCGCTGCCCAGCCGCGCCCTTCCGAGCCACCCAGCTGCGGGCAGGCGTGCCGCAGGGCGGCACGGGTGGGCGCTGGGGGTCCCCCCGGCCGAAGGCTGGGGGAGGCACCCTGCAAGCGCCGGTAAGCGTCCCCCCGGCCACTAACCCCGCCGCAGCAGCACCCTCCGCGCAAGCGAGCGTCGAGGGGCGAGCCCCGCACGCTCCAGCCACCACTGCTCCAACCGTCGACGAGACTCGGTGCCCCCCTCCCGCAGCAGCACCCCCGCGAACTCCAGCGCGTCCCGCCGGTAGCCCCCCGTCATCGGCCGCTCCTGCGCATACGCCAGGAACGCCGCCCGGTACCCCGCTCCCAGGATCCCCGGCAGCTCCGGCGCCACCTTCGCCACCACGTCCGCCCGCTTCGCGGCCAGCGCCCGCGCCTGCACCCCCATCCGCACCCGGTCGAACCCCTCCGGCACCGGTGTCCCCGCGACCAGCGACGACAGCACCGCCGCCTGCGCGAGCCCGACCCGCTGCCGGGTGGCGTCGGGGACCTCGGGCGCGGTCGCCGTGGCCGAGGGCTCCCACTGCCCGCCGCCCGCCGCACCGCCCGCCGCCACGGCCGCCCGGATCGCCGCCAGCTCCCGCTCCAGCTCGGCCGGTTCGGGGAAGTTCTCGTCCCGCTCCAGCAGCACGCCCGACGGCGCCACCCGGGACGCGAGCCGGGTCAGGACGTCCAGGACCGCCGGGGGCACCGGATGGGCGTGGCTGTCGTGCCAGACGCCGTCCCGCTCGAAGCCGCCCGCGACATGGACGTAGGCGATGGCCTCGACGGGGAGTTCGGCGAGCGCCTCGGCCGGGTCCTCACCGCGGTTGACGTGGTTGGTGTGCAGGTTCGCCACGTCGATCAGCAGCCGTACCCCGGTGCGGTCCACGAGGTCGTACAGGAACTGGCCCTCGGTCATCTCCTCGCCCGGCCAGGCGATGAGCGCGGCGATGTTCTCGACGGCGAGCGGCACGGGCAGCGCGGCCTGGGCGATCCGGACGTTCTCGCAGAGCACGTCGAGGGCGTCCCGGGTGCGGGGGACGGGGAGCAGATGGCCCGCTTCCAGGGCGGCCGACGCCGTGCGCGGACCGCCCGCGCGGACGAACGCGATGTGCTCGGTGACCAGCGGCGAGCCCAGTGCCGCCACCCGCTCGGCGAGGGCGGCGAGCCGGTCCTCGTCCGGGCGGTCCGCGCCGCCGAGACCCAGTGAGACGCCGTGCGGTACGACCGTCACCCCGCGCTCGCGCAGCCGCCGCAGCGATTCGGGGAGGTGGCCCGGGCAGGTGTTCTCGGCCACGACCTCGACCCAGTCGATGCCCGGCATGCGCTCCACGGCGTCCGCGATCTCCGGCCGCCAGCCGATGCCCGTTCCCAGCCGCTCCAGAGCCATGGCCGTCCCCCCTGCTGCTTCGAGTGAGGGGGGTATGGCCCCGGAGCGCGCCCGCGAACCGCGTTGCCTGCCGCTTCAGAGCAACATTTGAGGTTCGGGGCGCGCTCCGGGGAGCTCTCCGGCTACTGGCCGAGCAGGCCGAGCGAGTCCGTCGGGTCCGGGCGGCCCGTGTTCACCGTGCCCGGCTCGCCGGGGGAGGGCTTGGACGTGGTCCGCACGTTGCCGCTGGCCTGTGCGGCCGGCGCGGAGGGCGCCACCACCCCCGGCGCCGGCGCCGCCGGACCGGTCGGGCTGGCCGTGGCCGCGCCCGCGACCTCGTTGGCGATGGCCTCGAAGTCGACCTTGCCGGTCTTCTCCAGGATCGTGATGTGGTCGAGCACGGTCTGGTTGGTGTCGGAGGCGAGCTGCCGCACCAGGCTGTTGCGCGTGGAGTTACGTATCGCCCCGACCGCGGGGAAGATCTTGCCGTGCGCGGCCCGCAGCAGGTTCACGAACTTGTACTCGTACTCCGCCCCGGTCGCTGCCGACATCTCGTTCAGCCAGCCCTGCTGCTGTTCGTTCGGCACGTTGGGCAGCTCGACGCCCAGCTGCGCCGCGACGATCCGGACCCGCCTGTCGAGGTCGGTGTGGCCGACGATCAGGTGGTCGCCGGCCTCCTTGATCGCCGTGCTCGGCGCCCGCTGGATCGCCTGCTGTCCGGCCGGCAGCTCCCAGAGCCCGGCCAGCCGGACCCGCACGATGAGATCCCGGTCGGCGGCGGTCAGCGGGCCCCACTGGGTCGCCACGGTGCCCGCCGCCACGTTCGCCTGCCCGGTGCCGGAGCGGTCGGCGTACGACCACACGGGATAGGCGAGCGCGCAGAGCGTGGTGGCCAGGGCCGCCATGATCAGGGCCGTTCCGTTGAAACGCCGCAAGGGATGCCTCCCCGTGTCGCTGGTTCAGTGCCAGGACGTACGAGTGAGGCGACAGCGGTGTTCAAACAAACGGCAAAGTTTCCAAGGAAAGGTAAAAAAGCCGAGGTCGGGATAGATGGTTTGACAATCGAGCATCTCCATGTTCAAGCTTATCTGTCTCGAAAATCGAGATACATGAACATCGAGGAAAGCGGTCGTCATGCACGTCCTGGTCATAGGCGGCGGTACCGGCGGGATGTGCCTGGCACACGGTCTGAAGAAGGCCGGTGTCTCCGTCGCGGTGTACGAGCGTTACGGCTCCCGGAGCGACGGCCTGTACGGCTACCGGGTCGGCATCGACCCCGCCGGCAGCCGCGCCCTGCACGAGTGCCTGCCGCCCGACCTCTTCACCACGTTCGTCGACACCTGCGCCCGGGACCCCCGGTACTTCAACGTGCTCACCCAGTCGAAGCGCACCACCGCCTCCATCGAGCTGCCCGAGGCGGCCGACGCGGTGGACAGCGAACGCTCCGTGTCCCGCTCGACCCTGCGCCAGGTGCTGTTCACCGGCATGGACGACGTCGTGCACCACGGCAAGGAGTTCACCCGCTACGAACAGCACCCGGACGGCGGGGTCACCGCCCACTTCGCCGACGGCACCACCGCGACCGGTGACGTCCTGGTCGCCGCCGACGGCACCCGCTCCGCCGTACGCCGGCAGTACCTCCCGCACGCGGAGATCAGGGACACCGGGATCACGGCCGTCGCCACCAGGACCCCGCTCACGCCCGAGACCCGCGCCCTGCTCTCGGACGAGGTGCTCAACGGACTCTCCCTGATCTTCGGCACCAAGGGCCTCGTCGGCATGCTCCACGTCATGGAGTTCAAGTGGGACGCCGAGGGCCGGCCCAAGAACCCCGCCGACAAGGCGCTCCTGGACAACTGGTCGGGCCTGCGGTTCGACAACACCCACGACTACATCAACCTGTCCGTGTGGAGTTCCCACGCCCACTTCCCCGAGGACACCGCCCGGCAGCGCGGCAAGCAGCTCGTCGACACGGTTCTGGGAGTGACCCGCAACTGGCACCCGGACCTGCGCAGGATCTTCGAACTGTCCGACCCGGCGGCCGCGTTCCCGCTGAGGATCGCCACCTCGGTCCCCGTCGACCCGTGGCCTACGACCACCGTCACCCTGCTCGGCGACGCCATCCACACCATGACCCCGGGCCAGGGTGTCGGCGCCAACACCGCGCTGCGCGACGCCTCGCTGCTCTGCCGGGAACTGACCGCCGCCGCCCGCGGCGACAAGCCGCTGCTCACCGCGATCGGCGACTACGAGGCGGAGATGATCCCCTACGGCTTCACCCGCGTCGCCGAGTCCCTCGACAACAACGGCACCAGCGGCGACGACCCGCTCTACCGGCCCGTCACCGGCCGCCTCGCCCTCTTCGCCACCCGCAGCTTCTTCAGCGCGACCGGCAAGGTCCCCGCCCTGCGCCGCAGGTTCCTCGCCGACCTGTACGCCTACCGGGGCGCCGACACCGACTGACCGCGCGCTAACCGCGGAGCGCGGGGTGGTCCGCGACCACCGTGCAGCTGCCCGGCGCGATCTCGGTGAACCCGGCGTCCCGCACCAACGGCAGCCCGCTGCCGGTCAGTTCACGCCACTCGGCCGGATCGGCGGGCCGTACGGCGAGCGGGAACCCGGCGTCCCGCCAGGCGTCCCGATCCTCCTGCGACAGCGCCCACCAGGCCAGTTGCGCCCCGTGCCCGGCCTGCGCCATCGCCTTGCCGGCCGACATCTCCAGCTCCGGGTTCAGCCACAGCACGGGCGCGGACCGGTCCGCGCCCACGGGCGGCTCCGGATCGTCCAACTCCGTCCCGGACACCTGCAACTTGGCCAGCTCCTTGGGCCACCCGTCCAGGGGAACGGGCGGAAACACCCGTACCTCGGCGGACTTCCCCGTGAGGGTGATCCCGGGCAGCTCCCCGGCCCGCCGCCACTCGGCACCGCGGGCCCGCCGCACGACCTTCCGGATCCGCGCGTCCTCCCAGTCCCGAAGGGCCTGCGCCCACTCGCCGTCCCCGAGCGCCCGCGGGTCGCTGAGCAGGGTCAGGACAGCCCGAGCGGCGGTTTCGAGTGCGTCGGTGCGCGCAGGAGGAGCGGACTTCTCTATCCGCACGACAAGGGGCAGCACAAACTGGGGTGCTTCGTCACGTGCGGTGGGTTCGGTTCGAAAAGGACTGCCGTCGGGTGACTTCGAATCAACGCTCACCACATCACCCTAAGGGGCGCGGGGAACTGCGCGACCAGCCACGATCAGCCCGCAGACCGAAGCGGTGCACACCCCCACGGCGAAACCGCACGACAATACGTGCATGCACCGTGATCTTGAACTGGCCCGCGTAGGCCGCCGCTACGGCATACGCGGCCCCTGGGTGTTACGAGGCGTCGACCTCACCATCACCCCCGGCTCCCTCACCCGCGTGGAGGGAGCGAACGGCACCGGCAAGTCCAGCCTGCTCCGTCTCGTCGCCGGCATAGACACCCCCACCGAGGGCCGCATCACCGGCCGCCCCCGCACCGCGTACGTACCCGAGCGCTTCCCCGCCGCCCTGCCCTTCACCCCCTCCGGCTACCTCACCCATCTCGGCACCGTCCACGGACTCTCCCGTCGGTCGGCCGCCGCCCGCGCAGCGAACTGGCTGGAGCGGTTCGGCGCCGCGGCCTACGCGGCCACACCCATGGCCCAGCTCTCCAAGGGCACCAGCCAGAAGGTCGCGGTCGCCCAGGCGCTGCTCGCCGACCCCGAACTCCTCGTCCTCGACGAGGCCTGGACCGGTCTCGACGCCGAGGCCCGTGCCGAACTGGAGCGGGCCGTCGCCGAGCGCACCGCCGCCGGGGGCGCCGTCGTGTTCGTCGACCACGATCCCCGGCGCCTCGCGGGCGTGCCCGACGCGGTCCACCAGGTCGTCGACGGCACCCTCAGACCCCGTACCGAGCCGACGGCCGCACCCGTCGGCCCGCTCACCCTCGTCACCGTCCGGGGCCCGGCCGGCGGCCGGCTGCCCGCCGACGCGACGCGCCCGGCGGCCTCGGCCGAGGAACCGGCCCCCGGCACCTACCGTCTTACGGTTCCCGCGTCCCACTCGGACGTGGTGCTGCGTGCCCTCCTCACGGCCGACCCGCCCTGGCACGTGGTCTCCGTCAGTGCCCCGGACGTCCCACCGGACGAGAGAGACCGCCCATGACCGCACTCCTCCGCTACCAGACCGATCTCCTCCTGCGCTCCCAGCGCTGGCTGCCCCCGGTGATCCTGTACGCCGTGTTCCTGGGCGTGGGCGTGCAGAGCGGTCAGCCGGTGCTGGACTCGCTCGGCTACACGGCCGCCGCGCTGCTGCCGGTGGCCGCCTGGCTGGTACGGATCTGCGTCACCGGCGAACCGGCCGCCGCCCGCGCCTGCGTCATCGCGGCGCGCGGTCCGGCCAGGACCCATCTGGCCGCCCTGCTCACCGCCTTCTTCGCCGCCGCCCTGCTCGGCACCGCGGCCACGCTCGTCGTGACGGTGATCAGCCGGCACGCCACCAACGACCACCGGCTGCCCGTACCACCCCTGCGGGCCGGCACCGCCGGTCTCCTCGCGACCCTCGCCTGCGCGCTGCTCGGCAGTGCCGTCGGCGCGCTCACCAACCGGCCGCTGCTGCGCTCGCCGGGCCGGGCGGTGCCCACCATGCTGCTGGCCGCGCTGCTCTCGACGGTGGTCGCGGGCTCCCCGGCGCACGCGGCCGTCAGCGGCCTGGTCACCGGCTCGGAGTCCGGCCGGATCCCGGTCTCCCCGCTCCCGGTGGCCGCGGCGGCCCTGCTCACCACCGCGGCCTTCGCCCTGGCCTGCGCCGTCAACGGCCGCCGCTCACCCTGAACAGGCGGCCCGCTGCGCCTCCTGCCACTCGCAGCGCGGACACATCGTGATGCCCTTGTACGACTCCGGGTACTCCGTCGGCTCCCGGCACAGCACGCACTCCGCGAACGGCGGCCCCTCCGCCGGCGCCGGCTGCGCCGCCACCCCGTCGGTCGTGCAGTAGCCCTCGTCGCTCATCCCTCCAGCGTAGACAGGTTTCCGCCGGTGGAAGTACAGGCAGCCGGATCGAGGATCGATGGAGGTCCGGCTCGGACATGGCCGGCCCGGTTGGTGTCGGTTCCGTCGGGTCGGCAGTGTGGACGGCGGGCGGAGCTTCCCCCGGGAGGCTCGCCCCGGCCCGAACACCCATGGCACATCACTGCTCTTCCAGGAGCCTCTTCCCGTGAACGCGAAACTCCCCGGCGGCACCCTGCGCCTGTCGGACACCCTCACCCTCACCCGCGTCGGCTTCGGCGCACTCCAGCTCGCCGGCCCGATGGCCCACGGCCCGCCGCGCGACCGCGACGAGGCTCTCGCCGTACTGCGCGACGTGGCCGACGCCGGGATCACCCACCTGGACACCAGCGACTACTACGGTCCGCACCTCGTCAACGGACTGATCCGTGAAGCCCTCCACCCCTACCGCGACGGCCCTGGAGGACGTCCCCGACCCCGGTCACGGCAGCGCGGGCTGAGGGAGGAGGCACACACCATGTCCACCCCCAGCCCCGTGCACCGCACCCTGGTCCTCTCCGGCAGTCTGCGCCACGCGTCCGTGACCACCCTGATCGCCCGGACCGCTCTCGCCCAGGCCGGTCCCGGACACGAGGTGACCCTCGCCGCCCGCCTGGACGGACTGCCCCTGTTCAACGAGGACCTGGACACCGACCGGCCGCCACCGCAGGTCGCCGCCCTGCGCGCCCAGGTCGGCGGCGTCGACAGCCTCTTCGTCCTCACGCCCGTCTACAACGCCGGCATCTCGGCGGCGCTGAAGAACGCCATCGACTGGCTCTCCCGCCCCCGTGACCACTGCGAACTGGCGGCCAAGCCCGTCGCGGGCCTGGTCGTCGGCTACCACTCACAGGGGGCGGAACACCAGCTCAACACCATCCTGCGGGCCACCGGCGCCACGCCCCTGACCGTCCCCCTCCCGATGCTCGGGCTGCGCACCATCGACCAGCGTGACATCACGGGGGACCCGCGGGTGCACCGAACCGTCCGGGACACCCTCGACGTCCTCCGCCGGGCACCCGCGCACGCACCGGGGTGACATCGGCCCGCCCGGTCACCGGTGACCGGGCGTCTGCCCGATCAGCTCGGACACCTTCACGAACCGGAAGCCCCGCGCGCGCAGCTCCGGCACGACGGTCCGCACCACCTGGTCGGTGGTCGGGGCGGCGCTGCGGGTGCAGTGCATGACGACCACGGAACCCGGCTTCACCCCGTCCAGCACCTGTTTGGTGACCGCGTCGGCGTCCGTCGCGAACGCGTCCCCGCTCACCACGTCCCACTGCACCGCGGTGACCCCGAGGGCGCCGACCGCGCGCAGCGCCTGCCGGTCGTAACAGCCGCCGGGGAACCGGAAGTACGGCATCGGGTGCGGAACCCCGGCGCGGAGCAGCGCGGCGTAGGCACGCTCCACGTCCGACTTCATGTGCGCGGCGGAGACGGTCGGCAGGCCGTAGCAGTCACCGGTGAAGGCGTAGTGGCTGTAGGAGTGGTTGGCGACCTCGAACTGCGGGTCGCGGCCGAGGGAGCGGGCCTGGGCCGGGTACTGGTCGGCCCAGCGGCCGGTCATGAAGATCGTGGCCGGCACCTTCAGCCTGCGCAGGGTCGCGATCAGCGCCGGGTTGTCGAAGTGCTCGCCGGCGGCCGCGCGGGGCCCCTGGTCGGCGGTCATGTCGGCGTCGAAGGTGAGGGCGACGGTCTTGCCCAGGGTGCGCGGGCCGTTCATGAAGACGGGCGCCGCCCCGCCGGGGCCGGGGGTGAGCGTGGGCGGCGGGGTGGCGGACGAGGAGGCCCTGGCGGGGGCCGGGGGGCCGGCATGGGGTGCCTCGTTGGCGCCGCAGGCGGCGAGCGCGGCGCCCAGGGCGACGCAGACGGCGGTCGTACCGGTAAGACGGCGTACTGGTCGGATCACCGTATGAACGTAGGGCGGAATGTCCGTTTTTCTCGGGTGGCGCGGCGGACCGTGCGGCGCCGGGTCACCCGGGCGGCGGCCCGGTCCGCAGGGTGCTGTCGGCGATCCCGGCCGGGGCGTTGCCGTTCGGCCCCGGCTGCTGCCGTCCGGCCCGCTCCAGGAACCGCAGCAGCTCCACCGGGAACGGCAGGACCAGGGTGGAGTTCTTCTCGGCGGCCACCGCCACGATCGTCTGCAGCAGCCGCAGTTGCAGGGCCGACGGGGTGTCCGCCATCTGCTGGGCCGCCTCGGCCAGCTTCCGGGAGGCCTGGAGCTCGGCGTCGGCGTTGATGATCCGGGCCCGGCGCTCCCGGTCGGCCTCGGCCTGGCGGGCCATCGAGCGCTTCATCGTGTCCGGCAGGGACACGTCCTTGATCTCGACCCGGTCCACCTGCACGCCCCAGCCCACGGCCGGGCTGTCGATCATCAGCTCCAGGCCCTGATTGAGTTTCTCGCGGTTGGAGAGCAGGTCGTCCAGGTCGCTCTTGCCGATGATGGAGCGCAGCGAGGTCTGGGCCATCTGCGAGACGGCGAACTTGTAGTCCTCGACCTTGACCAGCGCGCTCACCGCGTCGACCACCCGGAAGTAGACGACCGCGTCCACGCGCACGGTCACGTTGTCGCGGGTGATGCCCTCCTGGGCGGGGACCGGCAGCGTGACGATCTGCAGGTTGACCTTGTACAGCCGGTCCACGAACGGGATCACCAGATTGAAGCCGGGCGTCCGTACGTCACCCGTGACCCGGCCGAGCCGGAACAGCACGCCGTGCTCGTACTGCTTGACGACCCGCGCGCCGGCGGCCAGGTACAGCGCGCCGAAGCACAGCGCCGCCACCACCGCGACCAGCAGCTCCTGAACCATCACGACCCCCAGGTAAAGAGGTCCGATATTTCCGTTGCTGTAACGATATGCCCGACAGGAGGGTCGGGGCCACGGCCGCCGGGAAGCAGGTCCGGGCCGGGATGCCGAGGGGCGTCGGCACCCCGGCCCGGGGCGGCCGCCGGTTCAGACGGCCGTGACCGAGGGGTCATGACCTTGGGGTCATGACCTTGGGGTCGTGGCTCAGGCCGCTGTGACCTTCACCGGCTCGGTGTTCGCGTCGCTGTGCCGCTCGGCCCAGCTCTCCAGCGCGGTCCGGCAGGCGTGGTCGAGGTGGTGCAGCCCGGAGAGGTCCACCCGGACCGGGCGGTCCTGGGGCAGCGCCTCCAGACTGTCGAGGATCTTCGGCAGCCGCAGGAAGGTCGCGTTGCCCGACAGGTAGGCGTCGACAGGCCCCGAGCCCTTGTCGACGACCTCCAGCTTCAGGTGCGAGGCCTCCCACGCCGTCTTGACGATCGACAGGGCGAGCCCGATCAGCACCCCCTCGAACATGCTCACCGCGACGATGGACACCGCCGTGACGACGAGGACGATCGCCTCGCCCCGGTGCTCGCGCCACAGCACGGCCAGCGCGCGCACCGGGATCAGCTGGGCGCCCGAGTAGACGAGGATTCCGGCGAGCGCCGGGATCGGTAGGTAGCTCAGCACCCCCGGCAGCAGCGCCGCGAACAGCAGCAGCCAGACGCCGTGCAGAACCCGCGACGCCTTGGTGCGGGCGCCCGCCTGGACGTTGGCCGCGCTGCGGACGATCACCGCGGTCATCGGCAGCGCGCCGAGCACCCCGCAGAGCGCGTTGCCCGCGCCCTGGGCGATCAGCTCCTGGTTGTACCGGGTGCGCGGACCGCTGTGCAGCCGGTCCACGGCCGCCGCGCTGAACAGCGACTCGGCGGACGCGATCAGCGTGAACGCGACGATCGTGCCGATCAGCCCGACGCTCGCCAGCTCGCCGAAGGCGCTCAGCGGGGGCGGCTGGACGGAACCCAGCAGCCCGTGCACCTCGACGGTGGCCACCGGAAGGCTCAGGAGGAACGCGGCCAGGGTGGCGAGGCCGACGGCGGCCAGCGGCCCGGGGACCGTCCGTACCTTCGCCGGGGCGTACTTCCACAGCACGAGGACCGCGATGGTGCCGGCGCCGAGGGCCAGCGAGGCCAGCGCCCTGCCGTCCCCGAGGGCGTCCAGGAACGCCCCGGGCAGCCCGGCGATCTTGCCGGGGCCCGACTCGGGGGCCTTGGCGGCGAGCGCCGGATACAGCTGGCCGGCGATGAGCACCAGACCGATTCCGGCCAGCATGCCCTCGACGACCGAGACCGAGATGGCCCGGAACCAGCGCCCCAGCCTCAGGACGCCCATGGTGATCTGCAGGACGCCGGTGGCCAGCACGATCACCCCGAGCAGCGGCAGCCCGAACTCCCGCACCGCCTCGAAGACGAGCACGGTCAGGCCGGCGGCCGGCCCCGACACCTGAAGGCTGCTGCCGCGCAGCATCCCGGTGACGAGACCGCCCACGATGCCGGTGACCAGGCCGAGTTCGGCCGGGACACCGGAGGCGACGGCCACGCCCACGCAGAGCGGGAGCGCGACCAGGAAGACGACGAGAGAGGCGGCGAAGTCCTGCCGTATGTAAGGGAACTTGATGTGGGGGAACTTGGTCATCGCGACGCTCACAGGGTCTCGAACGCGTCGGTGTCGGCGCGGTGTTCGCGCACGGCACCGGTGTGGACCTCGTAGTACCAGCCGCGCAGGGTCAGTTCGCCCTCCGCCAGCTTCCTGTCGATGAACGGGTACGAGCGCAGCCGCAGCAGCTGGGCGAGCACATGGCTCTGCACGCCCTCGGCCACGGCCGGATCCTCGACCGCCCCGGTCGGGCGCGGCTCGGCACTCGCCAGCCAGTCCCGGACGGCGGGTACGGCGGTCAGGTCGTCGCCGCGCACCAGCGCGCCGACCGCGCCGCAGTGCGAGTGCCCGCAGACGACGATGTCGCGGACGCCGAGCACCTCCACGGCGTACTCGATGGTGGCCGCCTCGCTGGTGGGGTGGACCGAGGCGTACGGCGGGACGATGTTGCCCGCGGTGCGCAGCTCGAAGAGCTCGCCCGGGCGGGCACCGGTGATCAGGGCCGGGACGACCCGGGAATCGGAGCAGGTGATGAAGAGCACCTGCGGAGACTGGCCTTCGGCGAGCCTGGCGAACTCCTCAGGGCGCTGTCCGAACGTACGGGCGTTGTCGATGAGGGGCTGCATGGTGTGTGGGTTCCTCCTGGCGCGCTACAGCGGCGCGTCGGGCTTGCACGACGTCTGTGGGGGGATGAGGGGCATGGAGAGCCCGGGGCAGAGCCCGTCCCGTCAGCAGCGGAAGACCTGAAGCGTGGCCGGTGAGTGGGCTCTCGACGCTCTTGACGTGCCGTGGTGCCTGGCCGGGGGAGGCCCCGGGGTGCGTATGGCCTCCGTGTGCCGGGGGCCGGGCTGACGGTCGTCCGCCCAGCCGGCGGTGGCGCTGCGATGGCGGTCGGCGGTCTGCGGCGGGCTGGGGGGCTCGCCGCAGCGGCCGTGGTCCCGGAGGGCGGGCGAGGCGTCGCGCACGGCCTTCGCCGAGGGGTGCGGCCCGGGCTGGGCTTTGGCCTCGACATGACTGAGGGTGTGCGCGGTTGCGAAGGTTGCCGTAGGTGCGAAGAACTGGACGGCGAGCAGGGTGGCGGCCAGGAGCGCGAGCACGGTCCGGGCCGTCGTACCTCGGAACATGGGCCCCCCTCGCGGCAGTTCACGCCTCTCGTGCGCACCAAGCACAGGTCAATGATTGGTCAAGAAACACGTTAACCCTGCAAAGTTGTTTGCAGGGTTAACTCGGCGTTGCGAACCGAAGAGAGCGTGAAAAATGCCGGTGGCGTGGCCTGATCAGGCTCTTGACCCGAGGAGCTTGATCAAATAAGGGCCGGTCGCGGGGGCTGCTCGGGGTGTGCTCAGGGTTTACTCGGGTGCCACGAAGGCCTTGCCGTCCCGGGCCAGGGCCGTGAGTCGCGATATCGCGCGGAAGTACTTCTTCCGGTAGCCGCCGTTCAGCATCTCCTCGCTGAACAGCTTGTCGAAGGGCATCCCGGAGGCCAGGACCGGGACCTCGCGGTCGTAGAGCCGGTCCGCGAGGACCACGAGCCGCAGCGCGGTCGACTGGTCCGGCACCGGCCGGACGTCCGTCAGGCAGACGGCCGACACGCCGTCGGTCAGCGCGCCGTACCGGCTGGGGTGCACCTTGGCCAGGTGGTCCAGGAGGTGCGGGAAGTCGTCGAGCGAGGCGCCCGGGGTGGCGTACGCCGCCTTCGTCACCTGTTCGTCGGAGTACGGCGCCGGCGCCTCGGGCAGGCCGCGGTGGCGGTAGTCCTCGCCGTCGATGCGCAGGGCACGGAAATGGGCCGACAGGCCCTGGATCTCGCGCAGGAAGTCGGCGGCGGCGAACCGGCCCTCGCCGAGCTTGCCGGGCAGGGTGTTGGAGGTGGCGGCGAGCGCGACACCGGCGTCCACCAGCCGGCCCAGCAGCGTCGACACCAGGACGGTGTCGCCGGGGTCGTCCAGCTCGAACTCGTCGATGCACAGCAGGCGGTGGCCGGAGAGGGTCTGCACGGTCTGCTGGAAGCCGAGGGCGCCGACCAGGTTGGTCAGCTCCACGAAGGTGCCGAACGCCTTCAGCGCGGGCTCGGCCGGGGTGGCGTGCCAGAGCGAGGCCAGCAGGTGGGTCTTGCCGACGCCGTACCCGCCGTCGAGATAGACCCCACGCGGTCCGGCGGGCACCTTGGCCGCCCTGGCCCTCCCGAAGCCGAGAAAGCCGCGCCTGCCGCCGGCCACCGCGTGCGCCCCGCCGAGACCGCCGGCGAACCCTTCCAGAACCCGTACGGCCTCGGTCTGGCTCGGCTGGTTCGGGTCCGGGATGTAGGTGGCGAAGCGGACCGAGTCGAAGCGGGGTGGCGGCACCATCTCGGCGACCAGCCGGTTTGCGGGGACGTGCGGGGAACGGGCGCACAGCGACAGCGGGGCCGCGTCGGCTATGGGGCTGACCTCGGATGCGGCGGGAGAAGACGACACGGTTACCCATGCTAGTTGCCGTGCCACACTGCACGGCATGCGACGCCTGTTCCCTGTGACCGAACAAACAGCAGCCCGGGCCTCCGGCGGTTCGGCCGAGGAGCTGCGGTTCGCGGGTGGCGCGGGTGCCTCCGGCGGTTCGGCCGAGGAGCTGCGGTTCGCGGGTGGCGCGGGTGCCTCCGGCGCGGAGGCCGAGGGGGCGGCCCACGGGGGTGGGGGTTACGGCTCCTCCGGCGGTGCGGCCGACGGGGTGCGTGCCGAGGGGGTGCGTGCCTTCGCTTCCGGTTTCGTCGATCGGGAGTGGAGCCTCGGGGAGCTGGCGCTCGCCTATGCCTATCCCGAGTCCGCCGGGCGGGAGGTCTGGCTGCGGGCCAACATGGTGTCCACGCTCGACGGGGCCGGTCAGCACGACGGGCGGTCGCAGCCCATCTCCGGTACGGCCGACATGCGGATCTTCGGCACCCTGCGAGGGCTCGCGGACATCGTCGTCGTGGGCGCGGAAACGGTACGGCAGGAGGAGTACCGGCCGGTACGCGAGCGGGCGGAGTTCGCCGGCGCCCGGGCCGCGGCGGGGCAGGCCAGGGTCGCCGCGGTCGCCGTCGTCAGTGCGAGCCTCGACCTCGACTTCTCGCTCCCGCTGTTCACCTCGCCCCTCGTGCCCACGCTCGTCCTGACCGGCGCGGCGGCCGCCCCCGACCGCGTCGCCGCCGCCGAGCGGGCCGGCGCCCGGGTGGTGGTCGCCGGTGACGGCGCCGGCGTCGACCCCGCCCGCGCGGTCCGCGCCCTCGCCGGCCTCGGCCACACCCGGCTGCTCACGGAGGGCGGCCCTAGGCTGCTCGGGCAGTTCATCGCCGCCGGTGTCCTCGACGAGCTGTGCCTGACGCTCTCCCCGATGCTCACGGCGGGGGACGCGCAGCGGATCGCCGGGGGCCCCGGTGTCGCCGTACCCCGGCGCTTCGAACTAGTGTCCCTCCTGGAAGAGGCCGGATTCCTGTTCGGCCGCTACCGCCGGTCCTGAAAACAGCGGAATATCCCGTTCCGCTTAGCTTTCGGCGGGCAAACTGAATCCGGCAGTACCCGTGCGATCACGGGGCAGGATGGTTTCCGCAGGGGTGCCGGCCCCACGGAGGACAGAGGGTCGAGCGACCCTCTAGGGAGAAGAGGCGCCTGGTGTTCACAAGCGTTCTGATGATCGAGAAGGCCCTGACGTCCGCCGACGTGGAGTTCGTCACCACCTTGCACGGGGACGAGCAGGTCGCCTTCCATGTGCTGCTCCAGCCGCGCGGCGACCAGGCGGACCGCCTGCTGCGGGCCATCGACGACATCGCACTCGGCGAACTCGACGAGGCCGCGCGCGAGCGGGAGACGCCGGAGGGCGATGCGGCGAAGGGGCCGGCCGAGCAGGCGCTGGACGTGTCCCTGACGGCCCTGCGGGCGGCGGGGAGCACGGCGGAGGGGCGGATGGTCGAGGACCACCCGCTGGACGCGCTGCGGAAGCTGGTGGAAGAGGTGGGTGCGGACGAGGTGATCGTGCTGACCGACCCGCACTACGTGGAGGAGTTCTTCCACCGGGACTGGGCGTCCCGGGCGCGGCACAAGGTGGGGGTGCCGGTGCTGAAGCTGTTCTCGCACAGCAAGGCGTAGGCGCCGTAGGGGGTGCGGTGCGTCGGCGGGTGCGGGTGCGTGGGGGCTGGTCGCGCAGTTCCCCGCGCCCCTTTGGGGCGGCTGTTCTCGCGTCGGCTGTGATGTGTTTGCTGGTCGCGCCCACGCGGCGGCAGCCGCATGTCGATACAGCCCCGCGCCCCTTTGGGGCGGCTGTTCTCGCGTCGGCTGTGATGTGTTTGCTGGTCGCGCCCACGCGGCGGCAGCCGCATGTCGATACAGCCCCGCGCCCCTTCAGGTAGGGGTGCCGAGAGTCCCTTGCAAGGCCGAGCGTGCTTCAGCACATAGGCTAGGCACGCTTTCGCACGTCACCGTCTCTGGGAGAAACACATGGCACCCGGCCTTCCTTCCGCCATGGAGCGACCGCACTTCATCGGGATCGGCGGCGCCGGGATGTCGGGGATCGCCAAGATCCTCGCCCAGCGCGGTGCCGAGGTGGCCGGGAGCGACGCCAAGGAGTCGGAGACCGCCGAGGCGCTGCGGGCGCTCGGCGTCACCGTGCACATCGGGCACGCGGCCGGGCACCTCGCCGACGACGCCAGCTCCGTCGTCGTGTCGTCGGCGATCCGGAAGGACAACCCCGAGCTGGCCCGCGCGGCCGAGCTGGGGATCCCGGTGGTGCACCGCTCGGACGCCCTCGCCGCGCTGATGGACGGTCTGCGTCCGATCGCGGTCGCCGGTACCCACGGCAAGACCACCACCACGTCCATGCTCGCGGTGTCCCTGACCGCGCTGGGCCGCACCCCCTCGTACGCCATCGGCGGCGACCTCGACGCCCCCGGCTCCAACGCCCTGCACGGCGAGGGGGAGATCTTCGTCGCCGAGGCGGACGAGTCGGACCGCAGCTTCCACAAGTACGCGCCCGAGGTCGCCATCGTCCTCAACGTGGAGCTCGACCACCACGCCAACTACGCTTCGATGGAAGAGATCTACGAGTCCTTCGAGACCTTCGCCGGCCGGATCGTGCCCGGCGGCACGCTGGTGGTCAACGCCGACCACGAGGGGGCGCGCGAGCTGACCCGGCGGGTGGCGGGGAAGGTGCGCACGGTGACGTACGGCGAGGCCGCGGATGCCGACGTCCGGGTGCTGTCCGTCGTACCGCAGGGCCTGAAGAGCGAGGTCACCGTCGCGATGGACGGGGCCGAGCTGACGTTCACGGTGTCCGTGCCCGGCCGGCACTACGCGCACAACGCCGTCGCCGCGCTGGCCGCCGGAGCCGCCCTCGGGGTGCCGGCCGCCGAACTGGCGCCCGCCCTGGCCGCGTACACCGGCGTCAAGCGCCGTCTCCAGCTCAAGGGCGAGGCGGCCGGCGTCCAGGTCATCGACTCCTACGCGCACCACCCGACCGAGATGACCGCCGACCTGGAGGCCATGCGCGCCGCGGGCGGGGACGCCCGGATCCTGGTCGTCTTCCAGCCGCACCTCTTCTCCCGGACCCAGGAGCTGGGCAAGGAGATGGGCGACGCGCTGGCCCTCGCGGACGCCTCGGTCGTCCTCGACATCTACCCGGCCCGCGAGGACCCGATCCCCGGGGTCACCAGCGAGCTGATCATCGAGGCGGCGCGGGGCGCGGGTGCCGACGTCACCGCCGTGCACGACAAGGACGAGGTTCCCGCCGTGGTCGCGGGAATGACGAAGCCCGGTGATCTGGTTCTCACCATGGGCGCGGGAGATGTGACCGACCTGGGCCCGAGGATCCTGGAACGCCTGGCGAAGTGAGGGGCTGAGAGTCATGTCGTACGACGTCGAGAAGCCGGACGAGCAGTGGCGGGCGGAGCTGTCGCCGGCCGAGTACGCCGTGCTGCGTCAGGCGGCGACCGAGCCGGCCTTCAGGGGTGAGTACACCGACACCAAGACCAAGGGCGTGTACTCCTGTCGCGCCTGCGGTGCCGAGCTGTTCACCTCCGACACGAAGTTCGAGTCGCACTGCGGGTGGCCGAGCTTCTACGACCCGAAGGACACCGACGCGGTCGAGCTGATCGAGGACCGTACCCACGGGATGCTCCGCACCGAGGTGCGCTGTGCGCGCTGCGGATCGCACCTCGGGCACGTGTTCGAGGGTGAGGGGTATGCGACCCCGACCGACCAGCGGTACTGCATCAACTCGATCTCGCTGCGGCTGAGCGCCGACGAGAGCTGAGTCCGGCCGGGCCCGTCATCGGACGGGCCCGTGGGCCGGCTGCCCGTGCCGCGGCGTCCCGAACCGCCCCCGGGAGGGGTGACGCACGGATGGCCGGTGCCCGGACCGGCGCTGTTTGAGATTCTGTGAGGGTGTCCGGTGTCGCGCGATGGTTCCAGTCCCGCCGGGGACCCGCGTCCGCCGACGGCGGGGGCGGACAGGGCGGCCGCACGGCGGGCGCCGACCGCTCCGTCCCGCTGCGGGCGTTGCGCACGGCCGCGGCCGGTATCGGCACGAGCCTCGACGAGTCCACCACCTGTACGGAACTGACCCGGGCGGCGGTACGGCTGGTGGGCGGCGGCGCGGCCGTGATGCGGCGCGTCGGCGACACCGTCTCCGGCTACGAGTCGATCACCGGCGGCGCCGATCTGCTGCCCGACGCCCGCTGGGCCACCGCGGTGGCCCGGGACGCGGGCACCCCGGCGGCCGACCACTGGGTGGACCCCTGGCTCTCCCGTCCGGTCGGCAGCCGTACCCGCCCGGCCCTGTGCGCGCCCCTGACCAGCGGATCCGACCAGTACGGTGTCCTGGTCTGCGCCCGCGAGGGGACGGCCTACGCCCCTGCCGAGGCCGAACTGCTCGCCCTGCTCGCCGAACGCGCCGCCTCCCACATCCGGCACGCCCGCGAGTACGAGCAGGTCAACCGCACCGCCGGTGACCTGCAACGCGCCCTGCTCTCCGAACCGGGCCGGCCGCACCCCAACCTGGACGTCGCGATCCGCTACCTCCCGGCGGGCGGGCGGGTGCTGGTCGGCGGCGACTGGTGCGAGACCGTACGACTGCACTTCGGGCGGACGCTGCTCGTCGTCGGCGACGTGATGGGCCACGGACTGGAGGCCGCCGTCGACATGAACGCGTACCGGTCCTCACTGCGCTACATCGCCTCCTCCGAGCTGCCCCCGCACCGGGTGCTGCGCCAGATGGACGACATCGCCGCCACCGAGGCGGACCGCAGACCCGCCACCTGCCTGCTCGTGCGCGTCGATCCCGGCCGCGGGCAGGTCACCCTGGCCAGCGCCGGCCATCTGCCGCCCGCGCTGATCACCAGGGAAGGCCGTACCGCACTCCTGCTGGTCCCCGTCGGCCCGCCGCTGGGCACCGGCTTCGGCGGCTACGAGTCGGCCACCCACCGGCTCGAACCCGACGAGGCACTGGTGCTCTTCACCGACGGCCTGGTGGAACACCGCGGTGAGGACATCGACCGCTCCCTGCAACGCCTCGCCGATCTCCGCTTCACCCCCGCGGCCGGCGTGGACAACCTCCTGGACTCCATCCTCACCCGCCTCGACGCCCGCCACGCCGAGGACGACGTCGCGGTGCTGGCGGCGCGCCCGCATCCGCGGGAGGGCGGGTTCAGCCTGGAGGGCGCGGTGGAGGAGGGCTAGCCGGCGGTGCGGGCGGCGGCCGGTTCCCTGGGCAGCGTCAGCGTGAACACCGTGCCTGCCGCCGGGTCCTCGCCCAGCCCGATGGTCCCGCCGTGCGCCTCCACCAGCGCCCGGGCCACCGACAGGCCGAGCCCGCTGCCGCCCCGGTCGCGGCTGCGGGCCTTGTCGACCCGGTAGAAGCGGTCGAAGACCCGGGCGCGGTCGCCGGCCGGGATGCCGGGGCCGTGGTCGGCGACGCTCACCGACGCCGAGTCGGCGGTGACGGCGACGGTCACGGACACCGGGGTGCCGGTGGGGGTGTGGACGGCCGCGTTGGTGAGGAGGTTGTCCAGCACCTGGCGGATACGGACCGGATCGAGGCGGACCGGGACCGGGTCCGGACCGGCGGTCACCGCCAGGGGATGGTCGGCGTGCGCGGCACGGAAGGCGTCGGCGGCCTCCCGGACCAGCTCCCTCAGGTCCGCCTCCTCCAGCCGCAGCGGGGTCTCCACCTCGGCCGCGTCGAGCCGGGCGAGGAGCAGCAGGTCGTCGAGGAGGATGCCCATCCGGGCGGCCTCCGCGCGCAGCCGGGCCAGATGACGGTCCCGTTCCGCGGGCTCGTTGGCGGCCGCGTACTGGAAGAGGTCGGCGTACCCGCGTACCGACATCAGCGGGGTGCGCAGCTCGTGCGAGGCGTCCGCGACGAAGCGGCGCAGCCGCTGCTCGGCCTCGGCGCGTACGGCCAGGGAGTGGTCGATGTGCTCCAGCATGGTGTTGAACGCCGTGCGCAGCTCCTCGACCTCGGGCCCGCCGCCCCGCTTCGCCGCACGCAGCGGCAGCCGGGCCGCCGACTCCGTCAGGTTGTGCGAGGCGATGCCGTGGGCCGTGTGCGCCATGTCGCTCAGCGGCTCGAGACCGTGCCGCAGCAGCCGGCGGCCGAACACCACCAGCGCCAGCAGCGCCACCCCGAAGGCGACCACCTGGACCGTGACCAGCTGTCGTACCGTGCCGTCGATGCTGTCCATCGGCGCCCCGCTGACCAGCACCACCCCCGGCTCCACCTCGCAGCCGCGCAGCCGGTACTCGCCCTCCCCGGTCAGGTCCTTGGTGCGCAGCACCTCGGTGCCCGCGGCGATCTGCGCCTTCGCCACCGAGGTGAGCGGGGCGATGTCCGGGGGCAGGTCGCTGCTCTCCTCCGGCTTGCGCAGCACCGGGGTGCCCTGCGAGACGTCGTACACGGCGTAGTACCAGTGGTAGTACTTCTTGCCCTGGAGCGTGCCGTTCTGCGCGATGCTCTTGGACTGGGCGACCTGGGCCAGCCCCAGCTGGTCGTCCAGCTGGGCCGACAGGTAGTCCCGCATGTACATGGTCAGGGTGGTGCCGACGACCGCGAACACCACCAGCGCCAGCGCCCCGAGCCCCAGCGCCAGCCGGGTGCCCAGGCGCATGCTCCGGTACGAGCGCCGCAGCCGGCCGATCCGCGGCAGGCCCGGCCGCGGCAGGCCGATCCGGAACCGGCCTCTCACTCCGCGGCCTGCTGCCGGATGACGTACCCGAAGCCGCGGACGGTGTGGATCAGCGGCTCCCCGCCGGTCTCGTCGTCCATCTTGCGGCGCAGCCGGCTCACCACCAGCTCCACCACGTTCGAACGGCCGCCGAAGCCGTACTCCCACACGTGGTCGAGGATCTGCGCCTTGGTGAGCACGGTCGGCGACTTGCGCATCAGGTAGCGCAGCACCTCGAACTCGGTCGGGGTCAGCGAGAGCAGCCGGTCGCCGCGGCGCACCTCGCGGGTGTCCTCGTCCATCGTCAGGTCGGCGACCCGCAGCACCGAGCGCTGGAAGCCGGGCCCGGCGCTGCGCCGCAGCACCGTGCGCAGCCGGGCCATCAGCTCCTCCACCGCGAACGGCTTGACCAGGTAGTCGTCTCCGCCCCGGGTCAGCCCCGCGACCCGGTCGGCGACCCCGTCGCGGGCCGTGAGGAACACCACCGGCACCATCGTCCCGGAGTGCCGCAGCCGGTCGAGGACACCGAAGCCGTCGAGATCGGGCAGCATCAGGTCGAGCACGACGATGTCCGGCCGGAACTCGGCGGCCCGGGCCAGGGCGTCCTCGCCCGAGTACGCGGTGACCGCCTCCCAGCCCTCGTACCGCGCGACCGTCGCGACCAGGTCGGCGATCGGCGGGTCGTCGTCCACGACGAGGAGTCGTACTTTTTCCACCCGCTCATACTGCGCCACCGGGCCGTGGACGCCAGACCCCGTCCTGCACAGAAAAGACATCGATAAGCAGTTGTAAGTAGTCCGACAGGAAAACGACAGCAGCCACGGGTGAAGCTCGACTCCCAGGACCCGATCAAGGAGCTGCCGACCCGTGACGACCGTCCAATCACCCCCTGCGCCCCCCACGGCGATACGCCCCAGGGTGGTGGCCCGCACGGGCCTGTACGCCGTACTCGCCGCGAACGCGGCCGTGGTCGCCTCCTTCTTCGCCCAGGCGGGCTTCGCCTCCAACGCCCTGATCGTCATCGGCCGCTTCTTCGGCCTCTACGGCGCCCTCGTCATGGCCTTCCAGCTGGTGCTGGTGGCCCGGCTGCCCTGGCTGGACCGCCGCATCGGCATGGACCGGCTGACCTCCTGGCACCGCTGGACCGGCTTCGCGCTGCTCTGGACGCTGCTCGCACACGCCGTCTTCATCAGCTTCGGCTACGCCGACGGCGCGGGCGTCGGCCCGGTCGGTGAACTCGTCGACCTCGCCGAGACGACCGAGGGCGTGCTCCGCGCGGTCGTCGCCCTCGGCATCATCATCGTGATCGGCGCCGTCTCGGCGCGCTACGCCCGCCGCCGGCTCGCCTACGAGACCTGGCACTTCATCCACCTGTACACCTACGTGGCCGTGGTCCTCGCCTTCAGCCACCAGGTCGCGGTCGGTACGACCTTCACGGCGTCGACGGCCGCGAAGACGTACTGGTACACGGTGTGGGGCGTGGCGCTCGGCGCGGTGGCCCTCGGCCGTCTAGTCCTCCCGCTCTGGCGCAACCACCGGCACCAGTTCCGGGTCTCCGCCGTCGTCCCCGAGTCGGACAACGTCGTCTCGGTCCACGTCACCGGCCGCGACCTCGACAAGCTGGGCGCCCAGGCCGGTCAGTTCTTCCTCTGGCGGTTCCTCACCAAGGACCGCTGGTGGCAGGCGAACCCCTTCTCCCTCTCCGCCGCCCCCGACGGCCGCACCCTGCGCCTGACCGCCAAGGCCGCCGGTGACGGCAGCGCCGCGCTGCGCCACCTCAGGGTCGGCACCCGCGTCTTCGCCGAGGGCCCCTACGGCGCCTTCACCACCCTGCACCGGCAGAAGACCGAGTCCCTCCTCATCGCGGGCGGCGTCGGCGTCACCCCCATCCGCGCCCTGCTCGAGGACCTCGAAGGCCACGCGATCGTCATCTACCGCGTCGGCACCGACCGGGACGCCGTCCTCTACGACGAGCTGCGCGACCTCGCCGTCGCCAAGGGCGCCGAACTCCACCTGGTCACCGGCCCGCCCGTCCCCGACAAGCTGGCCCCGCGCGAGCTGGTCCGGCTGGTGCCCGACATCGCCGACCGGGACGTCTTCCTCTGCGGGCCGCCGCCGATGATGAACGCGGTGCTGCGCACCCTGGGAGACCTGGGCGTGCCCAAGCCGCAGATCCACTTCGAGCGTTTCAGCCTGGCGGGATGAGAGAGACACCGTGAAGCGAGCCATATCCGTCGTCGTCCTGAGCATCGCGGGCCTGATCCCCGTCTGGCGCTACGAGCCGTCGATCGGCGGTACGACGTCCACCACCGCCGAGTCCTCCACGAGCGAGTCCTCCACCGCCGATTCCTCCACGGCTGGCTCCTCCTCGACCGGGTCCGGCGCCTCGCCGTCGGCCTCCTCGACCGCGGCTTCGGGCGCCTCCGCCGGCACCGTCGTCAAGGGCACCACCGTCAACACCGACAAGGGCCCGGTGCAGGTCCAGGTGACCTTCTCCGCCGACAAGATCTCCGCGGTCTCGATGCTCCAGCAGCCGAACCATCCGCAGACGACCGCCGCGGTGCCGGTGCTCATCTCGGAGACGCTGAAGGCGCAGAGCGCGGACATCGACACCGTGTCCGGTGCGACGATCACCAGCGACGCCTACAAGGAGTCCCTCCAGGCCGCGATCGACGCGAAGGGCTGAGCGCGTGCAGCGGGTCGAACACGTCATGGGCTTCCCGGTCTCGCTCCGCGTCGACGACGGAGGGGACTTCACCGGGGCCGCCGACGCCGTCTTCGCCTGGCTGCGCGAGGCCGACGAGCGGTTCAGCCCCTTCCGGCCGGACAGCGAGGTCCGCCGGCTCGACCGAGGGGAGATCACCGCGTCCGAGGTGAGTGCGGACCTCGCCGAGGTGCTCGCGCTGTGCGAGGAGTACCGGCTGGCGACCGGGGGCGCGTTCGACGTACGGCTGCCGGGGCGGGGACTCGACCCGTGCGCGGTGGTCAAGGGCTGGTCGGTGCAGCGGGCGGCGGACCTGTTGTCGGCGGCCGGGGCGCGGAGGTTCGTGCTGAACGCCGGCGGTGACGTGGCCGCCGCCGGCGGGCCCTGGCGGGTAGGGGTACGCCACCCCGTGCACGCCGACCGGCTGTGCACGGTCCTCGAACTCACCGACGGGGCGGTCGCCACCTCCGCCCGCTACGAGCGCGGCGACCACATCGTCGACGGCCGCACCGGGCGCCCGGCGACCGGCCTGCTCAGTCTGACGGTCGTCGCCTCCTCGCTGACCGAGGCGGACTCCGTGGCCACGGCCGCCTTCGCGATGGGCGCCGAGGGCGTCGGGTGGGCGGCGGCGCGCCCCGGCTGCGAGGTGTTCGCCGTGGACGCCGGGCGGCAGGTGCTGCGGACGGCGGGCTTCCCGGTCGCGGGGGAGCCGTCGGCGGACCTCCTCGCGGCTCACGACGGGACCTGACTCCAAGGGTGTTGGCGCAGGGCGGCATGGACCAGGCGGAGCATCCTGGACTGTTCGCCCAGCGCCTTGGCCCGGCCGGTCGTCTCGTGACCGCCGCTGTACCAGTCGACGACCACGTCCCCGCCGGCCGCCCGCAGCGCCTCCTCGTACCGGCGTACCTGCTTGGGCGCGGTACGGGTGTCGTGCGTGCCCTGGTTGATCCAGACCGGTGCGACGACATCGGCCACGTAGGTGATGGGCGACGCCCGCACGAAGCGTTCCAGGTCGTCCTCCGGCTTCGCGCCGAAGAACGACGACCAGGCCGCGCGCAGCGCCGGGTTCATGTCCTCGTACCCCGCCAGCCAGTCCGCCATCGGCACGTGCGCCAGCGCGCCGGCGAACAGTCCGGGCAGCCGTCCCACGGACAGCAGCGACAGGAAACCGCCGTACGAGGCGCCCGTGACGAACACCTTGTCCGGGTCGGCCACGCCCTCCGCGACCAGCCACCGCACCGCGGCCTCGATGTCCTCCAGCTCCCGGTCGCCGATCGCCGGCATGAACCCCTCGCGGAAGCGCCGCCCGAAGGTGACCGAGCCGCGGTAGTTGAGCGAGGCGTAGGCCACGCCGCTGTCCAGCCAGGCCTGGGCGGCGGGGTCGTAGCGGTCGACCGTCACCAGGTTGGGGCCGCCGTGCAGATGCAGGACCAGGGGGACGGGGCCGTCGGCGCGGCGCGGCCGGGCCCACCACAGCTGGACGTTCGTGCCGTCCGCCGAGCGGACCGCGTTCGACGTGCACCGCACGCCGTCCAGGTCGAGCTGCGGGAAGAGCCGGGGGACGGGCAGGGAGTCCGGGCAGCCGCACCGAGCCCTCGGCCACGGCGTTGCGCGGCAGCAGCCCCATCAACGCCAGCGAGGCGGCGCTCTTCCCGGAGCCCGACTCGCCGACGACGGACAGGGTCTCCCCGGCGTGCAGGTCGAAGGAGAGCCGGTCGAGGGCGGCCACGGGACCGGCGTCGGTGCGGTAGGTGACGCTCAGGTCGCGGACCGACAGCAGCGGGGCCGCCGCCGCGGCGGCCTCTTCGGCGGCGGTCTCTTCGGTGACGGGTCTCATCACTGCCTGCCTTGGGGGTCGAGCGCGTCGCGCAGCCCGTCGCCGAGGAAGTTCACGGCGAGCACGGTGACGAGGATCGCCAGGCCGGGGACGTACAGGAGATAGGACTGTGAGGTGCCGATCAGCCCGGCGGCCTGGGTGAGCATGTTGCCCCAGCTCGACTTGGGCGGCTGGACGCCGTAGCCGAGGAAGCTGACGGTCGATTCGAGGATGATCGCCGAGGCCACCGACAGGGACACGTTGACCACGATCAGGCCGGTCAGGTTGGGCAGCAGGTGCCGTACGACGATCCGCGGGCCGGAGGCGCCGATGACCCGGGCCGCCTCGACGAACTCCTGGTGGCGCAGCTGGATCACCCGGGACCGGACGACCCGGGCGATCAGGGTCCAGCCCAGGCCGCTCAGCACCACGACGATGGTCAGCGGGGAGGGACCGAGGCCCTGCAGGGACACCGCGAGGACGGCGACCGGGGGCACGATCAGGAACAGGTCGGCCACCCGCATGATCACCTCGTCGGGCCAGCCGCCGAGGTACCCGGCGACGGCCCCTGCGGCCGTCCCCACCAGGGTGGCCAGCAGAGCGACGCCCAGGCCGATCGCCAGGGAGAGCTGCCCCGCGTAGAGCATCTCGCTGAGGTAGTCGCGGCTGAGGGAGTCGGTGCCCAGCCAGTGGGTGCCGGACGGCGGCTCGGAGGCCGCGAGGAGGTTCTGCGCGTTGCGCGGGAAGGGCGCGATCCAGGCGGCGCCGAAGCAGCAGACCGCCAGCAGGAGCAGTACGACCAGCGAGGCGACCGCGAGCCGGTGGCGCAGGAAGCGGGACAGGACGACCCGGGAGGTCCGCGGGTCGCCGGACGTGGCCGGCGGTCCGGGCACGGGCGGCGGGGGCGCCGGGAGGGCGGTGGGCTGGGTCATCGCAGGGCCACCCGGGGATCGAGGAGGGCGTAGGACAGGTCGGCCAGCAGGTTGAAGAGGACGACGGCTCCGGTCGAGCCCGAGGCGGACCGTCTCCCGGTGCAGGGCGGTGGGGTCGACCGACTGGCGCAGTTTCGCCAGCGGGTCGAAGGTCGCCCGCACCGCCCAGAACAGGATGAACGAGGCGACGCAGACCACGGGCACGGAGGCGAGCAGGCGGCGCAGGGCGTACCGGGTCATGGCAGGCCCCTGCGGGGTGAGCGGACCGGTGTCATTTCGTCAGGCCCCATTCCTCGAGGTTCCACCAGGGGCCTTCCACCGGGTTGATGGAGAGCGGTCCGCCGACGCGCGCACCGGTGACCAGGATGTTCGGGACGGCGGCCAGCGGCAGCGAGGGGACGTCGTCGGCGATGAGCTTCTCCGCCCTGCGCGACTCCGTGATCCGGGCGGTGTCGTCCAGTTCGGTCTCCACCTGCTCCAGCACCGGGTCCAGACCGGGGATGCGGATGCGCATGAAGTTGATGCCGGACCGGCCGTTGGCGGCGCTCGGGATGGCCGTGCTGCTGAAGCTGGCGGCGAGGGTCGGGTTGGGGAACGCGTCGGTGAGGTTCCACAGGCCCAGCTGGAAGTCACCGGCGGGGGCGAGCTTGCCGAAGAGCTCCGCGGGCGTGGAGTTCTTGATCGTCACCCGGAACCCGGCCTTGGCGAGCTGGGCCTGGAGTATCTGCTCGGTCAGCTCGCGGCTCTGGTTGCCGGCGAGGGAGGTGACGGTGAACGCGGCCTCCTTTCCGTTCTTCGCCCAGTACCCGCTCCCGTTCTTCGTCCACCCGTCCGCCTTCATCAGCTGCGCCGCCTCGGCCGCGTCGGGCCGGTAGCCGGAGAAGTCGGTGGACGCGTAACGGGAGACCAGGGGCGAGAGGAAGCTCTGGGCGGGGGCGGTGACGCCGTAGGAGCCGAACAGGCGCCTGACGATGGCCTCGCGGTCGACCGAGTAGGCGAAGGCCTTGCGCACCGCCGCCGAGTCGAAGGGGAACTTGGCGTTGTTGAGCCACAGGGCCTGGAGGTTGCCGGTCTGCGACTGCACCTGCATGCGGGCCGCGCTGCCCAGGGTCCTGATCTGGTCGACCGTGGTGAGCTGCGGGGTGGGGTAGAGGGCGTCGAAGGTTCCGCCGGCGAAGGCCTGGATCGCCGCCGAGGTGTCCGAGGCGAACTGGAAGGTGACCTTGTCCAGGTGCGGCTTGGGGCCCCAGTAGCGGGCGTTGGGGACGAGGGTGACGGAGACTCCCTTCTTCCAGGAAGCGATCTTCCAGGGGCCGCCGCCGAAGGTGTAGCCGTCCTTCATGACGGCGTCCCGGTCCTTGCCCTGGAGGAGGTGGGAGGGCAGCACCCCGTAGCCGGCGCCGAAGAGCTGTTTCCAGTTGCCGTAGGGGGACTTGAGGGTGACGACGGCGGTGGTGGCGTCGGGGGTGGCGATCGACGTGATGCGGTCGTAGCCGCTCTTGTCGAAGATCGCCTTGCCGTCGCGGACCTGGAGGGCGGTGTACTTCAGGTCGGCGGAGGTGATCGGCTTTCCGTCGGACCACACGGCCTTCGGGTTGAGCCGGTAGGTGATCTGCTGCTGCTTCCCGACCAGTTTCGTGGTCGGCTCGGACGCCATCAGGTTCGAGGCGACCGGTGTCCAGTTCCCGCCCTTGAGGCGGACGTCGAAGACCTGTGGGACGGTCTCGGTCTGCATCAGGTAGGTGCCCCAGACGGAGGCGCCGCAGGTGCCGATCCAGTCGGCGCAGTCGGGTTCCTGCTCGGCTCCGATGACGAGGCTGCCGCCCTGCCTGACCGGCAGGTTCGTGCCGGAGTCCGACTGGGGGGAGGCAGCCCCGGAGGTGCATGCGGTGGCGGTCAGCGTGAGTGCGGTGAGGAGTGCGCCGGCCGCCGGGAGTCTGGCCGGGAACCGGCCCTGAACGGTCGCCGTGAGCGGTTGAGGCATGGCTGGAAACCTTCCGTGGCGAAGCCGTGGGCTCATCGTAGGGAGCCCCACAAGACTTAGCAATGCAGATAGGCTAGTAACTATGCGTCTGTATTGCCCAGGTGTGTGAATAACGTTTTGGTGCAGGCGTGCAGGCGATAGGGTCGCGACGGCGGCCCGGAACGCCGAGGGAGCCGAGGGAAGGGAAGAGCATGAGTGGTGCGCGCGCGGGCGACGGCAAGGGAGCCGCGGCGGGTGGGACCGGGGGACGGCGGCGGCTGGCGCGGGACACGCTCAGCCGGCGGGTGATCCTGGACGCGGCGGAGAAGGTCGCCTCCCGGGACGGGCTGGAGTCGTTCACCTTCCAGGCCCTGGCCAAGGAGCTGCACGCCCACCCGACCTCGCTCTACCGGCACTTCCGCGACAAGGACGAGCTGGTCCTGGAGCTCATCGACGACCTGCGGGCGCGTTCCTACGGCGGACAGCTGAAGGCCACCGACTCCTGGCGCGAGGACCTGCGCACGCAGGCCCGGTACATCCACGAGCACTACCTGCGGTATCCCGTGTTCGCCTGGCAGATGGCGGCGCGTACGACGCGCCGGCCGACCGAGTTCGCCAACGTGGAGTTCGCCCTCGACTGCCTGCACCGGGCCGGTCTCGACGACGAGGAGGCGGTGGCGTTCGTCCGGGTCTTCGGGAATGTCGTCCGCTCGCTGTCCGCCATGGAGGCCGGGCTCCAGGCCCTCGACCCCGACTCCCGCGACCGGGACACGCTGGCCTGGGAGCTGGAATACCGCCGCCTCCCGGCGGACACCTACCCGCGGATCGCCGGTCTGACGGCCCCGCTGACGGCGATCGGCGATCCCGGGATCTTCGACAACGCGATCGACATGCTGCTGGACTCGGTGGAGACCCGGGTGCGGGACAGGGCGACGGGGGCGTGACCGGCGCCCCGGTCTCAGGGCGCCCGATCGGCGAGCAGGCCGGCGACGAGGGACGTACGGTCCCGGACGGAGGTCAGGTCCACCCACTCGTGGCGGGCGTGTGCGCCACCGCCGTCCGGGCCGAGGCCGTCCAGGGTGGGCACCCCCAGACTCGCGGTGATGTTGCCGTCCGAGCCGCCGCCGACGCCGGTCTCGGTGACCGGGGCGAGCCCCAGCCGCTCGGCGACCGCCCGGGCGGAGTCCAGCAGCCCGGCGGACATCGCGCGTTCCAGCGGGCCGCGGTTGACGCTGCCCTGGCAGGCGAGTTCCGCGCCGGGCTCCCGCGGCCGCAGCGCCCGTAGTTCCCGTTCCACCCGTTCCAGTTCCGTGCGCTCCCAGGCGCGCACGTCGACGTCCAGGAACGCCCGCTCGGGAACGGTGTTGGTGGTGGTGCCGGCGCTGCCCACCGTGGGCGTGACGGTGGTTCCGCGGTCCCGGTCGGCCAGATCGCTGATCGTCAGCACCTGATGGGCCAGCTCGATCAGCGCGTTGACGCCGTTGTGCGGTTCGAGGCCGGCGTGCGCGGCCCGGCCGCTGACGCCGAGGCGGTACTGCGCGACGCCCTTGCGTGCGGTCTTGAGCGCGCCGCCCTCGCCGGGTTCGAGCACCAGGACGGCGCCGCAGGCCGCGGCGGCCTCCTCGACGAGGGCGCGCGAGGTGGCCGACCCGCGCTCCTCGTCACCGGACACCACCATGCTGACGTGGGAGACGTCCCCCGCCTGCGCGAGTGCCTCGAAGGCGAGGACGAGACCGGCCTTCATGTCGAAGACGCCGGGGCCGGTCGCGCGCGTTCCCGTCACGGCGAACGGGATCTCCGCCAGGGTGCCGAGCGGCCACACCGTGTCGGCGTGCCCGAGCAGCAGGACCCGACGGCTTTTCGGTACGGCGGGATCGGCGCCGCGCCAGTACAGATGCGGCACCCCGTCGGAGGCGACCCGTCGCGGGCGGCCCAGCGCGCTGCCCGCCCAGCTTTCGAGCAGGTCGTAGGCGTCGTTCAGCCCTCGGTCCGCACCCGACGGCGTCTCGATGCCTACCAGTTGCCCCAGTCGCCGCGTGAAGCGCTCGGGGGGCGTGAAGCCGGAACTGAAGGACAAGGCAGCTCCCTTCCGGTCGATGACGGTCCCGGACCCTCCCGCCGGCCGTGCGCCGCCGGGATTCCGGAAGCATCACCATGCTCTTAGTCTAGGAGATAGTCAATATGCGTTGCTATCTTTCGCGGGTACGACGGAGAACACCTCGGGCCCGGCATGACACACCACCTTCCGGGGTGTGTCATGCCGGGCCCGAGGCCGGCGGCCTTCTCGGCAGGACCGCGAAGAAGGCGACGGGGCGGAGCGGGTCAGCCGACGTCGGACGCGTCCAGGCGGTACAGACCGCTGTACGCGCTGACCGCCGTGCCGTGCTTCTTCACCCAGGTCGCGATGTCCGAGTTGGTGCCCTGGCCACCGTCGCTGCTGACCACGATGTAGTGCAGCTTGCCGGCCTTCACCAGGCTCTTGAGCTTGGCGAGGGTCATCGCGTCGTCGCTGCCGGACCAGCCGCCCATGGAGATGACGGGCTGACCGGACTCCAGGATGATCGAGGACGCGGTCTGGTCGGTGGCCACCGCGACCAGCCAGGTGGCGCCGTCCTGGTGCTTCTTCAGGTACGTGATCATCGCGGAGCTGACCTGGGTGCCACCGCCCATGCCTCCGGCGGTACGACCGGACTCCGACTGGCTGCTGGAGCTGGAGTCGGTGCCAGTGCTTCCCGTGCCGGTCGGCGGCTGTCCCATGGACTGCCCGCTGGAGCTGCTGGAGCCGGTGGAACTGCCGGAACCGCTGGGGGCGGTCCCGCTCGGCGCGCTGCCGCTCGGGCGCTGGCCGCCGCCGCCCATACCGCCCATGCCGCCACCGGTGTTCGGCCCCGCCGTCGGGTTGGTGCCGTTGGTGCTCGCGGTCGTGGCCGCCGAGACGGAGTAGGCGGCCGGGCCGGCCAGCAGGGCGACGACCGCCGCCACCGCCGCGAGGCCCATCAGCTTCTGCCGCCGCATGAACCGCCCGGCCAGCAGCCCGGCCACCGCCAGCGCACCGCCCAGCGCGGCCACCGCCTCGGCGACCGTGTACACCGTGCCGGAGCCGGAGACCCGCTGGAGCAGCACGACCGCCCAGACGGTGGTGGCGGCGACGGCCGCCGGAAGCACCCAGCCCCACTTCGCGACCGAGCCCTCCTTGAACGCCTTGTACAGCATGACCCCGCCCGCACCGGCCAGGGCGGCGATCCCCGGCGCCATGGCGGTGACGTAGTACGGGTGGAAGGTGCCCTCGGCGAGGGAGAAGGTCAGGAAGTGCAGGACGAACCAGCCGCCCCAGAGCATGAGGGCCGCCCGCCTGGCGTCGGTGCGCGGTGCCCGGCCGCGCAGCACCAGGCCGCCGACGAGGGCGATCGCGGCGAACGGGATCAGCCAGGAGATCTGGCCGCCCATGATGTCGTTGAACATCCGGTACAGGCCCGAACTGCCGCCGAAGCTCGCGCCGTTGCCCTGCGAGCCCACCGAGGAACTCGCCCCGAAGATCCGGCCGAAGCCGTTGTAGCCGATGACCAGGTCCCACACGGTGTTGTCGGTGGAGCCGCCGATGTAGGGCCGCGAGGAGGCCGGGATCAGGTCGACGACCACCATCCACCAGGCGCTGCTCACGACCAACGCGACCGTGGCGACGGCGAGGTTGCGGATGCGCTTGCCCAGCGACAGGTTCGTGGCCCAGAGATAGACGACGAAGAACGCGGGCAGCACCACGTACGCCTGCATCATCTTGGTGTTGAAGGCGAACCCGATCGCGACCGCCGACCAGACCAGCGGCATGAGCCTGCCCGTGCGCACGGCCTTCAGCAGCGCGGCCGCGCCGAGCAGCATCAGGAAGACCAGGACCGGGTCGGGGTTGGTGTCCCGGTTGATGGCGACGGTGATCGGCGTGAGGGTCAGGACGAGGGCGGCGATCGTGCCCGCCACGACCCCGAAGTCCCGCTTCACCAGCCGGTAGAGCAGGGCCACGGAGCCGACGCCGACGGCGACCATCGGCAGCATCAACTGCCAGGTGCCGTACCCGAAGACGCGGGCGGACAGGCCCATCACCCAGAGGGCGAAGGGGGGCTTGTCGACGGTGATGAAGCTGCCGGCGTCGAGGGCGCCGAAGAAGAACGCCTTCCAGCTCTTGGTGCCGGAGTAGACCGCCGCGTCGTAGAAGGTGTTGCCGGTGATCGAGGTGAGGTTCCAGGCGTACAGGGCGGTGGCCAGGAGCAGGATCGCCCACAGCGCCGGGCGGGCCCAGCGCGGGTCCTCGGGGGCGCCCAGGAACAGCCTTCTGGCACGGGAGACCGGCGGGGTGGCGGCCCGGTGCCGGCCGTCCTGGACCGGGGTGGGCGGCGGGGCGAGGGTCGTCATGACGCGTACTCCAAGGGCTCGACGGCGGTGGCTGCCCCGGTGGGCAGGGCCGTGACGTTCTGGGGGACGGTGGTGCGGCGGGGTACGGCGTGGACGCGGGTGCGGCCGGTGACGGTGGCCCGGAACATGCGGGCCATGCCCCTGAGGTCGTCGGCGGCGGTGCGGACGATGTCGACCCGGCTGTCGGGGTCGTCGACCCAGTCGACCGGGACCTCGTGCACGCGCAGCCCGTTGCGCTGGGCGAGCACGAGGAGTTCGGTGTCGAAGAACCAGGCGGTGTCCTCGATGTGCGGGGCGAGGGCGCGGAACACCTCGGTGCGCACGGCCTTGAAGCCGCACTGCGCGTCCGAGAAGCGGGCGCCGAGGCCTGCCTTGAGGAGCAGGTTGTAGGAGCGCGAGATGAACTCCCGCTTCGGGCCGCGCACCACGGCCGACTGCCGGTGCAGCCGGCTGCCGATGGCGAGGTCGCTGTGCCCGGAGAGGAGTGGGGCGACCAGGGGCAGGAAGCCGTCGAGCCCCGTCGACAGATCGACGTCCATATAGGCGACGACGTCGGCGGTGGACCGGCTCCACACGTGCTTCAGGGCGCGGCCCCGGCCCTTCTGCTCCAGCCGCTGTGCGTGGACGTGCGGCAGGCGCAGGGTCAGGTCGGTCGCCACCGTCCAGGTGGCGTCCGTGCTCGCGTTGTCCGCGATGGTGATGCGGAACGGGAACGGGAAGGAGTCTTCGAGGTATGCGTGGAGACGGCCGATGCTGCCGGCGAGGACGTGTGCCTCGTTGTACACCGGCACCACGATCTCGACCGACCGGCGCCGGACGCCTCCCGCGTTCGTTTCGTTCATGACACTGACGATCGGACCGCTGTCTGGGGCGGCTCTGAGGCTTCACTGAGCGACGGATGAGAATCAGGGAACTCACAGCTTTCGCACAGTGGACTCGCCCCTTGTACCCAGGAAACGCCTCGGCGGGGGGTTACCGGGTTTCCGTGGCCGGGTATTCGAGGCTGTTTCGGTGTGCCTGGTCCGGTGGCCGGGACCACTCAAAAGGAGTGGGTGCTCCGGAGCCGATTGAAGTGCGCGGGCGCGGCGTCGCAAGATTCTCTTGAGACACATGGGGGGCCAGTGACTCTGTGACTCAAGGATCGAGGTTCCCTTGGAGACTGGCCGCGGTGACGGGACGGACACCCGCCTTTCCGCGAAGGAATTGCAGTCGGCCTTCCGGGACATCCGGCACGATCACCTGTCCGGCCTTCCGCGCAGCTCGGATCCCCGGGCTGTCCTGGTCGTGGGCCAGCCGGGCAGCGGCAAGACGGAGAGCGGGCACCGATGGCGTCCGCTGATCCCGGGCCGAAGTCCGGTACGGATCAGCGGCGACCGCTTCAAGAGCTACCACCCGCACCATCAGCGGCTCCTGATTCGGGATCCGCGCACGGCCGGCAAACTCATTCGTCCGGACTACCAGCTGTGGCAGGAGATGGCGGAGGAATATGTTCGGACGATTCCCGCGGACGTCGTCGTCGAGATCGCCCCGGGTTCTCCGAAAGGGCTTCTGGCGAGCGCGGCGGCCTACCGGGAAAGGGGCTACCACCTGACGCTCGTGGCGTTGGCCGTGCGCCGGGCGGACAGCCGGCAGGGCATCCTCCACCGGTACGCCGTGGGGAGCCAAGGGGGTGAACTTCCCTGCCGTCTCACCCCGGCCGACGGGCACGACGCGTGCTACACGTCCCTTCCCGGGGCGCTGTCGGCGGTGGAGCGGTCGGCGGCGGTCGATGTGCTCACCGTCGTGCGACGCGACCAGACCGAGCTCTACCGTGCGGAACGGCATCCTGACGGGCGGCTGGGATCGGGCGCCGTATCCGCTCTGGAAGCCGAGCGGCTGCGACCGTACAGCCCGCCGGAGGCGGTGGAGTTCTGCCGGGTCCAGCAGGAACTGGACCGGGACCTGCCGGAGGAGCGCCCCGAACTGGACGAGATCGCCGCGCTGGCGTGGCCTCTGTTGCCGTCCGACATGCGCCCTCAGTCCGGTGTGCGCAAGCCGCGGTAGCGCCGGGCGTAGGCGGTGGCGGTGCGGGTGATCTCGGCTGCGTCGGCGTCCGCCAGTGCTCGTTCGTCGGCCGTGCAGCTGCGCCGTTCGGCGCGCAGTGCGGCCAGTCGGGTCACATCGGGAGACTCCGACTGCTCCTCCTGGCCGATGGCTTCGGAATACCAGGCGGTCACCAGACGAATGCGTTCAAGTGCCGCCGCGTATCCGATGAATGGGGTGGGAGATGTCTCGTCCGACGGATCGGGTGACTGTTGCTGTCGGCTCTTCGGATCGGACACCTGGGTCACCTCGAAGGCTGGCCTGCCTCGGGCTGTGTCGTACGCGAGGAATTTCTCGTCGGGTGGACAAGTCTGGCGTCGACGGGTTCGGATGTGCCCGACTGGTTCGGCGGTCGTTCCCATTTCTCATGCGTAGCAGAGAGTGTTCCACAGGTCGTGAAGGCCCGCAGCGAAATCGGACAGAAGGGTCACGGGAGATCGGAGGAGGTCCGGGGTGGAGGGTTGGCTGCCGTGCGAGTTCCGTGGCCCGAGTGCACCCTTGTGGCGGGGTACCGGGCCGCGATCTCGGGAGCGAATGATGGTTGGCCGAATTCTCCGTGAAAGTCCGCTCGTGCCAGGGGATAAGCTGCTTCTGAATCCTGGGGGTGGCGTGGGTGGACGGGATCTGCGGTCGCTGTTCAGTTCGAATGACCGGTTGGCGGTCCAGGAGCCCTTCACCAACAGGGCGGAGCAGTGGACGGTCGTCACCTCCGCGCTCGCCGACCATCTGAGGGCCGTCGGCCGGCCCGGATTCGACGTCGAGGACCTGGAAACCCCGCGCGACAACGTCCTCGTCTTCCACGGCGTCGGCGGCATCGGAAAATCCACGCTGTCCCGGAAGGTGGAGGCGGCGCTGGCCGCCGCCGAGCACCGCCCCGCCCAGTGGGGCGAGCCCGTATGGGGGAACAGCGGGGCCCGTGTCCTGCCCGTGCGCATCGACCTCGCCCGTTCCGCGAACACCGACTTCGAACGGGCCGTCCTCATGGTCCGGCTCGCGCTCGCCGACCTCGGCCGACCGCTGCCCGCCTTCGATCTGGCGCTGCGCCGGTACTGGGACCACGTCCACCCCGGCGAGCCGCTGGAGGAGTTCCTGCGCCGCGGCGGCCTGGGCAGGCGGTTCGGGAAGGCTCTCCCGCAGCAGATGCAGTCGGCGCTGAGCGACGTCGCCCAGGCCCTGCTGCTGCCCGGCACGGTGGGCGCGGTGGTGGGCCAGGTCACCGGCGCCCTGGTCCGCGCCCTGCGTGAACACCGGGCCGCGGTACGCGCGCTCGCCGGCTGCTCCCGCCTGGCCGACCTGCTGGAGGCCGAGCCCGGTCCGGACGCGCTCTCCTACTATCCGCATCTGCTCGCCTGGGAACTCGCCCGGCAGCCCGCCGGGCGGGCCGTGGTCCCGGTGATCCTGCTGGACACCTTCGAGGACGTCGGCGACCGGGTGCACCGGGACCTGGAACGGCTGGTGCAGCGCCTGGTGTGGCTGATGCCCAACGCGTTCTTCGTCGTCACCGGCCGCAGCATGCTGCAGTGGGCCGACGAGGGCCTGGCCGGCCAGCTCGACTGGACCGGACCGGAATCCTGGCCGGGCCTGGCGGCCCCGCCGGGCCCGGCCCAGGGTGCCCCGGGCGGCGAACGGCAGGTGCTGATCGGTGACTTCTCGGCCGAGGACTGCGACGACTACCTCACCCGTCGGCTGACCCGGGACGGCCGGCCCGTCATCGACGCGGATGTCCGCGCGGTGATCACCGACTGCTCGCACGGGCTGCCGCTCCACCTGGACCTGGCCGTGCAGCGGTTCCTGGCGATCCGCCGGACCGGCCGCACCCCGCGCCCGACCGACTTCGACCTCGGTTTCCCGGCGCTGATCAGTCGTACGCTCAGTGATCTGACCCCCGACGAACGGCATGTGCTGCGCTCGGTGTCGCTCCTCGACAACTTCGACGTGGCGCTGGCCACCAGGGCCGCCGGACTGCCCCACGAGTCGGCGGCCCTGCGCCTGGTGGAGCGGCCGTTCGTGCGGACGGACCCGGCCGCCGACTGGCCGTTCCACCTGCATGCCGTCATCCGGACGACGCTGCGCACCACCGAGGACCGGGCCGACGACCGCTGGTCGCGCACCGACTGGGAGCGGGCGGCGCGGCGGGCCTTCGACGCGATCGGCGAGCGGTGGACCGGGGCGCCGGTCCGGGACCGGGCCCACCTCGTCGCCTGTCTGCGCCAGGGCCTGCGCCTCGCGCGCGATTTCGCCCTCGAACCCGGCTGGCTCGCCGACGCCGCCTGGAGCTACGTCGGCGACTCCGTCTGGGAGCCCCTTGCCCCGCCTGCCCCGGCAGACGGCGAGTCGGCCGTGCTGAGGACACCGGCCGACGCCCTGGTGGAGACCCTCAGCGCCCTCGCCCGCCGCCAGCACGAGCATCGGGAGCGCACGGTGGCCCGGCTCACGGCTGTGGTCGACTCGGGGCTGCTGCCACCGGAGTTGCGGGACATGGCGGTGTACTACCGGGCCAAGGCGCAGCGCGATCTGGGCCGTTCGCAGGAGTCGCGTGGCGGTATGCGGGCCGTCGCCGAGGGCGGCGGACGGCTCGCCCCGGCGGCCCGGCGGGGCCTGGCCCATCTGGCCCGGCTGGCCGGTGACTTCCCGACCGCGCTGAGCGCCGCCGCCACCCTGGGCTGGGCCGGGCGCCGGCACCGCGTGCTCGGTGACGTCTGGTGGGTGCAGGGGGAGATGACGCGGGCCGCCGAGGCATACGCGGCGGCGCGGGACGAGGCCGAGCGGCACGCCGTGGCCGGTGAGTACGCCATTGCCCAGACCCAGCGCGCCTTCGTCCTGGCCTTCGTCGACCCGACCGCCGCCGCGGACGAACTGGATCTGGCCCAGCTACTGCTCGACGGTCTCGTCCTGCGCACCACCCGGCTCACCGCGTGCATCGCCGCCCTGGTCCGGGACGCAGGAACGCCGGGCGCCGAGGTGGCCGACCGCGCCGATGTACTGCGCGCCGAGGCCGCGGTCGCCGGCGTCACCGCCGCCCGGTTCACCCTGGAACTCGCTCTCGGGTTCCACCACGCGGTCCTGGACGACCGGTCGCAGGCTCAGGCGGTCGTCGCACGACTGCGGGATCTCGGCCCCGGCCCGGACTACGCGTACTACGGCGACGTGGTGTGCTTCATGGCGGGCATCGAACCGCCCTGTCCGGCCGCGAGCGGGGTGCGTTGGGTGGACGGCGAGGACGTCACCCGGGCCCGCTGGCGTGCCCTGGCCACCGGCCGGCGAGGCTGAGGACCGGCCGGTTAGATCACAAACTGAAGAGGATCAGTCAGCCGCCAAAGTGCTGAAACACTTCCGGTCTAGACTCTCTCCGCAACGGCCTGCGCTACGGCGACCGTGGTCGATAACTGGGCACTTTCTGCCAAACCCGAAGGGCATTCGGCGTTTTGATACGGATAGATTCAGTCACCAAGCGGTACCCGGACGGTACGGTCGCCGTCGACCGGCTCTCCCTGGAGATACCGGATCGCTCGATCACCGTCTTCGTCGGTCCTTCGGGCTGCGGCAAGACGACGACCCTTCGGATGATCAACCGGATGGTGGAGCCCAGCGAGGGCCGCATCCTCCTCGATGGCGCCGACATCCACGCCCAGCCGGTCAACACCCTGCGTCGGTCGATGGGTTACGTCATCCAGAACGCCGGTCTCTTCCAGCACCGCACCATCATCGACAACATCGCCACCGTGCCCCGGCTGCTCGGCTGGAGCAAGCAGAGGGCACGGTCCCGGTCCGCCGAGCTGATGGAGCGGGTCGGTCTCGACTCCGCGCTCGCCAAGCGCTACCCGTACCAGCTCTCCGGCGGCCAGCAGCAGCGCGTCGGTGTGGCCCGGGCGCTCGCCGCCGACCCGCCGGTGCTGCTGATGGACGAGCCGTTCTCCGCCGTCGACCCGGTGGTCCGCAAGGGGCTCCAGGACGAACTGCTGCGCATCCAGGACGAGTTGGGCAAGACCATCGTCTTCGTCACCCATGACATCGACGAGGCGATCAAGCTCGGCACGATGGTCGCCGTGATGCGCACCGGCGGCCACCTCGCCCAGTACGCCCCGCCCGCCGAACTGCTCACCGACCCCGCGGACGCCTTCGTCGAGGACTTCCTCGGCGCCGACCGGGGCATCCGGCGGCTCTCCTTCTTCCCGTCCGCGGACCTCGAACTGCAGACCGCGCCGGTCGTCGCGATCGACGCCGACGCCGCCCGGCTCGGCGCCCGCGGCACGGCCGACGCCCCCTACCTCCTCGTGACGGACCTGGACGGCAGGCCGCTCGGCTGGGGCGAGCCGAGGGCCCTCACGGCCGGCTCGATCCGCCCGGAGCAACTGGTCTCGTACGGACGGCCCTTCATGCCCGGCCGGGACTCGCTGCGTGCCGCGCTCGACGGTTCCGTCCTCTCGCCGACGGGCTGGGCCGTGGCCGTGGACGGCGAGGGACGCGCGGTCGGCGTCGTCTCCCAGCAGGTCATCGGCGCCGCGATCCGCACCGCGCACGCCGAGGGCCGCGACGACGCGAAGGTCGGGGGATGAGCGGCTTCTTCGACATCCCGAGCGACCTCCAGAACACCTACTTCGGGCTGATCGGCCTCCACCTGCGCGAGGCCCTCATCCCGGTCCTGGCCGGTCTGCTGGTGTCCCTGCCCATCGCCCAGCTCTGCGTGCGCTTCCGCTGGCTGTACCCGCCGGTGCTGGGCGTGACCACGATCCTGTACGCCATCCCCTCGCTGGCCTTCTTCGTCGTCCTCATCGACTACACGGGCCAGACCGAGACGACCGTGATGATCCCGCTTGCGGTGTACAGCCTGGTGGTCCTGGTCCCGGCCATCGTGGACGGCGTCCGCTCGGTCCCGGCCGAGACCCTGGCCGCGGCGACCGCGATGGGCCTCGGCCCGGTACGCCGTTACTTCCAGGTCCAGTTGCCGATCGCGGTCCCCGCGATCATCGCGGGCCTGCGCGTCGCCACCGTCTCCAGCATCTCCCTCGTCAGCGTCGGCATGCTGATCGGCAACCAGGGCGCCCTCGGCAACCTGCTCAACGACGCGAACATCTACCACCGCCCCGAACTGGCGGTGAACTCGGTGGTGACCACAGCGGTGCTGGCCATCCTGGCCGACGCCGTCCTCGTCCTCGTACGCCGTGTGCTGACGCCCTGGATGCCGAAGGAGAGCACCCGGTGAACGTCCTCAACTACGTCCACGCCTTCTTCAGCGACAGCTCCCACTGGCACGGCTACGACGGCATCCCCACCCGCCTCTGGGAACACATCCAGTACTCCCTGGAGGCGCTGGCCTACGCGGCGGGCATCGGCCTGCCGATCGGCCTGATCACCGGCCACTACGGCCGCGGCGGCAACACCCTCGCCCTGATCGCCACGGCCGGCCGGGCGCTGCCCAGCTTCGGCCTGCTGGTCCTGATGTTCATCTGGCTCGGCTTCGGCATGCTGCCGGTGATGATCCCGCTGGTGATCCTCGCCGTGCCGCCGATCCTGGTGACGACGTACGAGGCGATGCGCTCGGTCGACCCGTCCCCGGTGGACGCGGCGCGGGGCATGGGAATGCCGGAGGCACGCGTCCTCTTCCAGGTCGAACTCCCCGTCGCCCTCCCGCTGATCCTCAGCGGCCTGCGCTCGGCGGCCATCCAGATCGTCTCGACGGCGACGATCGCGGCCTACGTCAGCCTGGGCGGCCTCGGCCGCTACATCATCGACGGCCTCTACCAGAAGAACTACGAGAAGGTCGTGGGCGGCGCCACCCTGGTGGCGGCAATGGCCCTGGCGACGCTGGGCATCTTCTGGGCGGTACAGCGACTGACGGTGTCTCCCGGAGTGCGGAGGAGCTGACGCCCCATTCTTCAGGGGCGCGGGACTGTATCAATATGCGGCTCCGCCGCGTGGGCGCGACCAGCCCCACGCGGCGGACAGTTCCCCACCCACCGCACTACCCCCCACTACGCGCCAGCGCCAGCTCCAGGACAACAAGCAGCGCATCCCGCACAGAACCCCGTTCACGCGCGTCGAAGACGACCAGCGGCGTCCCCTCGGCGACGTCCAGCGCCCACCGCACCTCGTCCAGCGTGTGCTCGACGCGGCCGTCGAACGCGTTGATCGCGACGGCGAACGGAATCCCCTTGTGCTCGAAGTAGTCGACCGCGGCGTAGCAGTCGTCCAGGCGACGCGTGTCAACGATGACCAGCCCGCCGAGCGCCCCTTCGACGATGTCGTCCCACATGAAGCCGAACCGTTCCTGCCCGGGCGTGCCGAACAGGTACAGCTTCAGGGTCGGGTCGATGGTGATGCAGCCGAAGTCCATCGCCACGGTCGTGGTCGTCTTGCGCGGGGTGAGCGAGAGGTCGTCCACACCCGCCGCGACCTCGGTGATCGACGCCTCGGTGGTCAGGGGCTCGATCTCCGAGATCGAGCCGACGGCGGTGGTCTTGCCCACGCCGAAACCGCCCGCGATGACCATCTTCACCGGCAGCGGCGGCCGTACGGCCGTACGCCCGGTGCCCCGGGTCAGCGAGTCAGTCGGTGTCACGGAGTACCCCTCGGGAGTCGGGGATGGCCCGCAGGCCATCGATAACCCTGCGCAGGACGGACGAGTCGTGGGTGGCCTCGAAGTCGGGCACGTGGACCGTCAGCTGCCCGGCCTCGCGCAGGTCCTCGGCCAGCACCCGGACCACGTTCAGGTGCAGCCGCAGCCGGGCCGCCAGTTCCGCGAGCGACTGCGGAATCCGGCACGCGGCGACGATGTCGTGCTGCTCGAAGGAGAGCCGGTCGAGCACCGCGAGCCCGGCGACGGTGGCCACCACCTGGGTCTCGACGGGCATCGCCGGTCCGGAGGCGCTGTCCGCCACCCGGCCCGCGGTGACCAGGAACGGCCGTACGGCGGGGGCGGGGCCGACCGGGTCCGGGCCCGGAGGCGGGTCCGCCATGGCTGTGTCTTCCTCTCTCGGCCTTCTCGGCAACTCGACCGGCGGTGCCGGTCAGCGCGTCTGTGGGACGCCGACGCTGTTCTTCAGCTCCAGGACGAGCTGCGGACTGAGCGCCGAACCCGCGCGGTTGGCGAACAGCGTCATCTCGTAGGCGATGTTGCCGAGCTTGGCCTCCTTGTCGGCGACCACGCCGAGTACGGCGCCGCTGCCGATCGCGGAGACGATGACATGGCCGCCCTCCAGGTCGATGATGACCTTGTTGAGGCCGCCCAGGCCGTAGTTGCCGGACGCACCGGCGGCCAGGCTGGTGATGCCGGAGACGATCGCGGCCAGTCGCTCGGAATGTGCGCGCTCGCGCAGTTCCGAGACCGCGATCAGCAGACCGTCGGAGGACACGGCGATCGCGTCGACCACGCCTGCGGTCTCGGTGGCGAAGCGGTTCAGCAGCCAGGTGAAGTCGGCTGCGGCCGCCTGCAGGTCGGTCGGCGTGATGCCGCCCGTCGGGGTGTCACCTGTCGACGTGCTCACTGCTCGGCTCCTTCCGGAAGGTGGTTCTGGTCCTGCGGGGGGTGCGTGGGGTCGATGTGCGGCAGCGGCCGCTCGTGGCTTCCGGTGTCGCTCTCGCGCCGGGCGCGCTCCACCGCCGCCTCGAACTCGTCCAGCGCGTCCCGCTCGGCCTCGGCGTCGCGGGTGCGCGGCGCCTGGGCGAGACTCTGGGCGGCGCCGACGGTGGTGCGGAGGGTCGCGCCGCGTACCCGGCGGCGCAGCGGGCGGTTCCCGTCGGCGGAGTCGTCGCCGGCGTTGGCCGGAGGTTCGCCGGAGCGCGCGGCCGGGATCAGCGGGGCCTGCGGCTCGGCGGGCTCGGCGGCCGGTTCGCGGCGCGGCTGCCGGCGGGGGAGCGGGTTCTCCGGCTCGGCCCAGGACGGCACCGTGACGGCGGCGGTCGGGCCGGTCGCCTCGGCCGACGCCACCGGTGCCGCCGGCTTCGTCAGTGCGGCCGGTGCCGCCGGCTCAGCCGGCTGCGTCGGCCGTATCGGCTGCGTCGGTTCTGCGGCGAACGGGGTGCCGGACGTGTCCGCCACCGCGCTCATCGTCAGCAACAGCCGGGAGGGCAGCGTCACTTCGGCGGTGACGCCACCGCCCGGGGTCCGGGTCAGCTCGACGCCGATCTCCCAGCGCCGGGCCAGCGCACCCACCACGAAGAGGCCGAGCACCTTGGTCGGCACCAGGTCGAGCCGCTCACGGCGGATCAGCCGCATGTTCTCCTCGGCCAGCCGCTCGGCGCTCATGCCGAGGCCGTGGTCGGTGACAACGATGTGCGCGCCCGCGTCGCTGGAGCGGACGGTCACCTCGACGGGGCTGCCCGCCGGCGAGAACGACACCGCGTTCTCCAGGAGTTCGGCCACCATCAGCGTGAGGTCGCCGATGATGTCCGGCTCGATCATGGCGTCCGTGCCGGCGTACAGCCGTACCCGCTGGTAGCCCTCGATCTGGCCGAGCGCGGCCCGGACGACGTTGGACACCGGGGTCGGGCCCGAGGCCAGCACCGTCTCCCGGATGCCGGCCAGCAGCATCAGGCTGTCGGCGTTGCGGCGCAGACGGACGGCGATGTGGTCGATGGAGTAGAGGCGTTCGAGCAGGGCCGGATCGGTCTCGGCCCGCTCCACCGCGTCGATGAAGGCGAGCTGGCGGGTGGTCAGGTTGCTGACACGGCGGCCCACGTTGCCGAACATCTCGGCGGTGTTGCGGCGGCTGAGCACCTGGCGTTCGAGCAGGGCCGCGGCCGTGCCCTGCACCTGGTTGAACGCCTCGGCCAGGTCGCCGATCTCGTCGCGGGCGGTGACCGGCATGTCCCGCAGCCGGGGCGGACCGGAGTCCTCGGCGTCGTCGTCGGCGACGCGGGCGAGTTCACGGCCCGCCACCTCGGCGACCTCGTGCGCGACCCCGGTCAGGGCCTGCACCGGGCGGATCACCGAGCGGCGGACCAGCGCCGCGAGGGTGATCCAGAGGATGAAGCCGAGCAGCGCGCCGTTCAGCAGGTAGATCGCGTGCCACTTGGCCGACTCGGCGGCGGCGTCGGCCCGGTCGGCGATCTGGCCGATGAGCGAGGTGGTGATCGTCAGCCGGGCGGTGGCCTGCTGGAGGTAGGCCGGGTAGTCGGAGAGCGCGTCCTTGACGGCCTGCCGGATCTGCTCCTGGTTCCCGGACTCCAGCTGCGCCGGGTCGATCTGCAGCTCGGCGAAGGACTGGGCGATGGTCGTCTGGGCCTTGGTGTGCTCGACGTCGGCCAGCTGCCGGGCCTGTCCCTCGGTGGCGAACCGGGTGAAGCGGTCGGCCTGGTGCTGGTAGAGGTCGTAGGCGCCGACCGCGTTGGTGAACTCGATCAGGGCGTTGGTGTCCCCGGTGGTCGCCGCGAGCACGTTGGTCTCGAAGGCGCCGTGGGCGGCGTCCGCGCGCAGCAGCGAGTCCAGCAGGTTGCCGGTGAAGGTGGAGGCGAGGTTGGCGTCACGGTCCAGACCGAGCCCGTCGATCAGGTCGTTGGACGCGTTGGTGTAGGCCGGGTCGATGTTGTCGGCGGGCAGATAGGACTGCTCGACGGAGTCCCGCAGGCTGGACAGGCCCTCGACCTGCCGCAGGGCGTCCGCCTCGGTGTCCGGCAGCCGGTCGCCGAAGGCGTCGCGGACCTTCGCGACCTGGGAGTTCACCGACTCCTGGGCCGCGCGATAGGCGGCCGCCGAGGGGGTGGAGTAGCCGGACTCGTAGCGCGCGGAGAGCAGGATCGCCTGCTGGTGCTCCGCCTCGACCTTGTCCACGAGACGTGCCACCTGCGTGCTGTCCCGGACGGTCTGCGCCGCGTCCTCCGCGCTGGTGGACTGCTCCACCAGGTCGGTGAAGACGTAGGCCAGCAGTACCGCGATGACGGCGAGCGGTACACCGACCAGCAGGTTGAGCTTGCGCCGGAAGGGCCAACGGTCGGCGAAACCCCTGATCCCGCCCCGCGCCTGGGCGGGCAGGACGGGCGCGTCCACCTGGTTCGTGGACACCGGGCCTCCTTCATGAGGGTGTCTGGTCTGGGGGGCGTCTTCACCCCGAGCTGCTGCGGAACGACACCGAGTAGCGGGCCCCGTGCACCGCTGTGACCGATATCAACTGCCGTGAGACTACAGCGTTCTTGAAGCGCCATTCCGCTTGCTGTTTATCAAGAATCCGTTACAAAGAGACCGCTCTCCGTCCACAACTGGCCACGGATCGAAGCCAATCGGTGACCCGGAGACACTTGACTCACCGAGAACCGGCTGGATTGGATCGTCGGGAGTGGTTCGCATCAGCCCCGTGGCACGCAACAGGCCGCGCGTGGTTCGCAACACCCCCACCCTTCCCACAGCTCCCGGAACGGCAACCGTGACTTCCAACACCCTTCCCAGCAGGTCAATCCGGACATACCGAGGCGTGGCGGCCGTCGCGCTCGCCGCGACGACGGCCCTGCTGGCGGGCTGTTCCTCTTCCGACGACAGCAAGTCCGACCCGCTGTCGGACAGCAAGGCGAGCGGGGACACCGTCGTCGTCGGCTCCAACAACTTCGCCGAGAGCATCCTGATCGCCGACATCTACGGCGAAGCACTCAAGGCCAAGGGCGTCAAGGTCACTTACAAGTCGAACATCGGCAGCCGCGAGACCACCTACGGTCTGCTCAAGAACGGTTCGATCTCGGTCCTGCCCGAGTACAACGGTGCCCTGCTCGCCTACCTCGACCCCAAGGCGGCCCCGAAGACCGTCGAGGAGACCACCTCGGCGATCGAGGCGAAGCTGGACTCCAAGCTGACGCTGCTCGACCCGGCGGACGCGCAGGACAAGGACACGGTGACGCTCAACGCGACCACCGCCGCCAAGTACAGCCTCACCGAGAAGTCCTCCATAGCCGACCTCAAGAACATCGCCAAGGACCTGGTCATCGGCGCCTCGCCGGAGTTCCAGACCCGCCAGCAGGGCCTGGTCGGCCTGAAGTCGGTGTACGGCCTGGAGTTCAAGTCCTTCAAGGCCCTGGACGCGGGCGGCCCGCTCACCGAGGCCGCCCTGAAGAAGAACGCGGTGCAGGCCGGCGACATCTTCAGCACGGACCCGACCATCACCAAGGAGAAGTTCGTCGTCCTCCAGGACCCGGAGAACCTCTTCGGCTTCGAGAACGTCCAGCCCCTGGTCTACAAGAGCGCCCTGAACCAGACGGCCACCGACGCCCTCAACGCGGTCTCCGCCAAGCTCGACACCGCGGCCCTGCTGGACCTGGACACCCAGGTGCAGTCGGACAACAAGGACCCGCTGGACGTCGCCCAGGCCTGGCTGAAGAAGGTCGGCCTCACCAGCTGACCCGTGTCCGACCTGCCACGGATCCTCCCCGGGCCTTCCTTGGACCGTGTGGTGCTCGACGGCAACGGCCTCGGCCTGACCGGACTCGTCCGGCTCGCCGACGCCGTTGCCGGCCCCGTCGTACCGCCCGGGGAGCTCGACCGGGTCCGCCGGGCCCACGAGAGCGCCGACCGGCTCGCCGCACAGGGGCAGTGGTACGGCCGCGGCACCGGCGTGGGCGCCCACCGCTCCGTCGCCGTCGACCCCTCCGACGCGGTCGGCCACGCCCTGCGCCTGCTGCGCAGCCACGCCGGCGGCGCCGGCCCGGTGCTGCCGGCCCGTCAGGCCCGCGCGCTGATGGCCGTCCGGGCCAACCAGCTGCTGGCCGCCGGCTCCGGCATCCACCCCTCCTTCGTCACGGCACTGACCGAGGCCCTGCGCCTCGGCGTGCACCCCGCGATCAACGAGTACGGCGGTGTGGGCACCGGCGACCTGACGGCCCTGGCCCAGACCGGCCTCACCCTGATCGGCGAACGCCCCTGGCTCACGGCGTCCCCCGACGCCGAACTGCCCGCCCCGGTCGCCCTCCGCCCCGGCGACTCGCTCGCCCTCCTGAGCAGCAACGCCCTCGCCTGGGCCGGGCCGCCCTGGCCTGCCACGACCTGGACGTACTGCTGCGGGCCACCCACGCGGTGGCCGCCCTCTCGCTGGCCGCCGTCTCCGGTTCCCCGGAGGCCTACGCCCCCGAGGTGCACGCCCTGCGCCCGTACCCCGGCCCGGCCAGGGCAGCGGCGGAGGTACGACGCATCCTCGCGATCCCCGACCGCCCGCTCACCACCGGCCGCCGCATCCAGGACCCGTACGGCTTCCGTGCCTTCCCCCAGGTCCACGGCGCGGCCCTGGAGGCGGCCGACAGACTCCGCCACATCATCGAGACGGAGCTCAACTGCCCCACGGAGAACCCCGTACTGGCCCCCGACGGCAACGTCTACCACCACGGCGGCTTCTTCGCGGCCCCGCTCGCCCTGGCCCTGGACGGCCTCGACCTGGCACTCCTCCAGACCGCCCAGCTCTCCGCCGCCCGCCTCCAGGCCCTGACCCGCGCCGACCTCACGGGCCTGCCCGCCTTCCTGGCCGCGGGCCCGCCGAGCAGCTCCGGCACGATGATCCTGGAGTACACCGCCAACTCGGCCCTGGCAGAGCTCCGTTCGAGCGCGGCCCCGGCCACGGCCGGCCACACCGTCCTCTCCCACGGCCTGGAGGAGGCGGCCGGCTTCGCGGGCCAGGCGGCGAAACAGGCCGAACGGGCGGCGGAGGCGTACCGGGTGGTACTGGCCTGCGAACTGGTGGCGGCGGTACGGGCGTTGCGACTGGGCCCGGTGGAGCCGTCGGTGCCCGCCTTCAGGCTGGCCGCGGCAGCCCTGCCGGCGGACATGGAGGACCGCGCGCTGACGGGAGACGTGACGACGGCGACGGAGCTGCTCCCACTGCTGGCCGACGTCTGAGCAGCCAACCTTCTTGGGGGCGCGGGGAACTGCGCGATCAACCCCCACCCACCCGCGGCCAAAACTCAACGTGTGGGATTCCGTCACAAACACCGGGTTCGACGGAAGAAAGCAACCGTCTCCCGACCGAAACCGTCGGCACCCGCACAGCGCCCCGCACGCTGCCCCCATGACAACCACATCCACACCCGCCCCCACCGCTCCGGCCCCCTACCCTTGGCGCTGGCCCGCCCTCACCGCGCTCCTCCTCGCCGAGGCGATGAACCTCCTGGACGCCACGATCGTCCAGGTCGCCGCCCCCGCCGTGCACGCCGGCCTCGGCGGCTCCGTCTCCGACGTCCAGTGGTTCAGCACGGCGTACACCCTGCCGTTCGCGGTCCTGCTCATCACCGGTGGACGGCTCGGCGACATCGCGGGCCGCCGCCGGCTCTTCGTCCTCGGCGTCACGCTCTTCACCGCGGCCTCCGTCGCCTGCGCACTCGCACCGACGGCGGGCCTGCTGATCGCCTTTCGCGCGGTGCAGGGCGCGGCGGCGGCCGTGATCATTCCGCAGACCATCGGACTCATCAAGGCGATGTTCGAGGGCGACGAGCTGTCCCGGGCGCTGGGCAGCATCGGTCCGGTGATGGGCCTCGCGGCCGTCTGCGGCCCGGTCCTCGGCGGTGTCCTCACCCATGCCGACCTGTTCGGCTCCTCCTGGCGGGCCGCCTTCCTGGTGAACGTCCCCGTGGCCCTGGTCGTCCTCGCCCTGTCCCCGAAACTCCTGGAGAACCGTGCCCCGCACCGCCCCGCCCTCGACGGGCCCGGAACGGCACTCGCGGCGACCGGCACGGGCCTGCTGGTCTATCCCCTGATCGGCACGAACCTCACCGAACTCCCGCCGCACGACTGGGCGTTGCTCGCGCTCGGTCTGCTGGCCCTGGCCGCCTTCGCCCTGCACCAGCGCCGCACGACCACGCCCCTCCTGGAACCCAGCCTCTTCACCCACCGGGGCTTCCTGCCCGCCCTCGCCACCTCGACGACGTTCTTCGCGGTGACCAACGGCCTGCTGACCGTGGTGCTCCTCCAGCTCCAACTGCAGGCGGGCCAGGGCGTACTGGCGGCAGGACTGAGCCTCACGCCGTGGTCGGTCGGCCTGGCGGTGTCGTCCTGGCTGTCGGGCCGCCGCGGTGCCCGGCGCCGCATGATGCCGTACGGCCTGGCCCTGGTGCTCCTGGGCCTGACGGCCGCCGCGGCCGTGTACGCCACCACTGCTACTGCTACTGCTACTGCCACCGCCCCGGCCCACTACCCTTGGCCGCTCCTGCCCGCGCTGGCCCTGGTCGGCCTGGGCGCGGGCCTGTTCACCCCCGCCTTCTTCACGCTGGCCCTGCGGCCGCTGCGCCCCCAGGAGGTCGGCTCGGCGGCGGGTGCGCTGAACGCCGTACAGCAACTGGGGGCGACGCTGGGAGTGGCGGTCCTGGGCAGTGCCTATCTGGACGGCTCGGCTGTGGCCGCCTGCGCCGTGGCCGTGGCCCTCACGCTCCTCTGCTGGGCCGCGAGCCGGCGGATGTGAGCCGCTCGCGGCCGGTGGGCGCCGGTCAGAGGTCGAACTCGTGCGGCGGCAGGTCGAGGGTGTAGCACGCCTCGCGGACCACGGCCTGCTCGGTCTTGTCGAAGTCGCCGTCGGCGCCGCCGATCACGATGCCGATCTGGATGACGGCACGTGCCTCGGCCGGCTTCTTCTTCGCCTTGGCGACCTCCTGGAGCACGCTCACCTTGCCGAAGGCGAAGTCGGCGGTCAGTTTGTCGAGGTTCTCCTCGAAGCGGCGGCGCAGGTCGTCCGCCGGGAAGTTCTGCAGCACCTCGTTGGTCGAGATGAGCTGGGCGACCCGCTGCCGCTCGGCCGGGTCGATGGTGCCGTCGGCGGCGGCCACGAGCGCGCACATCGCCATGCTCGCGTCCCGGAACGCACCGCTCTTCAGGTCGTTCTTCTTCGCCACGAGCTGGGTCTGCATCTGCGTCGCGGAATCCTTGATGCGGTCCCACAGGGCCATGCGCACTCACTCCTCGGTCGGTAAGAGACCTTCTTGCCAAGAAATTACTTCTACAACACCGTAGAAACTTGCGCGGCGGCCGATAAGTTCCCGCGTCCTAAACTGTCCCTCCGACCCGGCGGACAGGAGGACCACGACGGTGGCGACGGTGCCCGGCAGCGGCTACGAGGACCCCACCGCGGACGTGCTCGCGGAGGCGGCCGCGGCCTTCGGGCTGCTCGCCTCGCCCGCCCGGCTGCACATCCTCTGGGCGCTGGCCCAGGACGAGAGCGATGTCACGGGCCTCGCCGAGCGGGTCGGCGGCGCGCTGCCCGCCGTCAGCCAGCACCTCACCAAGCTGAAGCTCGCCGGCCTCGTCCGCTCCCGCCGGGAGGGCCGCCGCCAGGTGTACCTGGTCGACGACCCCGACGTCGTCGACGTCGTACGCCTGCTCGTCGGCCGCCTCACCGCCCGCACCACCGGCGCCGAACTCCCCGCCCCCCGGCGGCTCCGTGGTCTCTGAGGACGAGGCCGCCACCTCGCTGCAGGTGCTGCGCCGACTGGACACGGGACCGCGGGGGCTGACCGAGGCCGAGGCCGCGGCCCGGCTCGCCGGCCTCGGCGAGAACACCCCGCCCCGCCCGCACACCGACTCCTGGCCGGTGCGCTGCGCCCGTGCCCTGCGCGACCCCTTCACCGCCGTCCTCCTCACCCTCGGCCTGGTCTCCGCGCTGGTCGCCTCCTGGGGCACGGCCGTGGTGATCCTCGCCCTGGTCGCGGTCAGCTGCGGACTGCGGGCCGCCGGTGAACGCCGTGCCGACCGCTCGATGGCCGCCCTGCGCGCACTCGTCGCCGGCACCGCCACCGTGCTGCGCCGCTCCGGCGCCGACACCGAGCCGCGGGCGCGAGAGGTCCCGGTCGCCGAACTGGTCCCGGGGGACGTCGTCCGGCTCGGCCCGGGCGACCTGGTCCCGGCCGACGTGCGGCTGCTGCGCTCCCGCGGGCTGACCGTGCACCAGGCCGTGCTCACCGGCGAGTCGGCGCCCGTCGCCAAGGCCGCCGTCGACGTCCCTGCCGCACCTGGTGCTGCGGGGCCCTTCCAGGAGCCGTACCTCTGTTTCCAGGGGAGCGGGGTCGCCTCGGGCAGTGCCACGGCGGTGGTCGTGGCGACGGGGGCGCGGACCCGGTTCGCCGTCGCGCAGGACGGAGCCGCGCCGCGCGGGGCGAGCGCCTTCGACCGGTCCGTGCACGGCATCTCCTGGGTGCTCGTCCGGTTCATGCTGCTGACCCCGCCGCTGGTCCTCATGGCCAACGCCGCCCTGCGCGGCCGCGGACTGGAGACACTGCCCTTCGCGGTGGCGGTCGCCGTCGGACTCACCCCCGAGATGCTCCCGGTGATCGTCACCACCTGCCTGGCCCGGGGCGCGGCACTGCTGGCCCGCGCCCACCGGGTCGTCGTACGAAGGCTGCCCGCGCTGCACGACCTGGGCGCGGTCGACGTGCTCTGCATCGACAAGACCGGCACCCTCACCCAGGACCGGCCCGTCGTCGAACGCGCCCTCGGCCCCGACGGCGACGACGACCCCGAGGTGCTGCGCTGGGCGGCCGTCGGCGCCTGGTGGACCCTGCAGCTCGCCGAACTGCCCGCCCCCGACGCCCTCGACGAGGCCCTGCTCACGGCGGCCGGACCGGTGGGGGAGGAGTACGACGGCATCGGCGCCGTCCCCTTCGCCCCCGAGCGCCGCACGGCCACCGCCGTCGTCGCCGGCACCCTCGGCACCCATGTCCTCGTCACCAAGGGCGCTGCCGAGGACGTACTGGGCCGCTGCGTCCTCGACCCCGCCGAACGCGAGCGCCTCCTCGGCCTCGCCGCCCGCGAGGCCGGCGCCGGGCTGCGCGTCCTGGCCGTGGCCACCGCCCGGGTGCCGGCCCGCACCCGGCCCTACACGGCCGCCGACGAACACGGCCTCGCCTTCCGCGGCCTGGTCACCTTCCGCGACGCCCTCGCCCCCGGCGCCGCCGAGGCCCTGCGCGGCCTCGCCGACCTCGGCATCACGATCCGGATCCTGACCGGCGACCATCCGGCCACCGCCGCGCGGGCCTGCCGGGACCTGGGGCTGGGAGCGGTCGAGGTGGGGGTGGCGGCGGACGTACCGCGTCCGGCGGAGGCTGCCGGGCCGTCCGCCGGGTCGATCGCCGGGCTGACCGCCGGGTCGATCGCCGGGCCGTCCGCCGGGCCGTCCGCCGGACCCGTCGTCGTCGCCCGCTGCACCCCCGCGGACAAGGTCCGGATCGTGGCCGGACTGCGCGCCGCCGGGCACACCGTCGGGTTCCTCGGGGACGGGGTCAACGACGTCTACGCCCTGCGCGCGGCCGACGTCGGGATCGCGCCCCGCACCGCCGTGGACCTCGCCCGCGAGACCGCCGACGTGGTCCTCGCCGAGAAGGACCTCGGCGCCGTCGGGCACGCCGTCACCGCCGGCCGGCGCAGCAGCGCCAACATCGCCTCCTACCTCCGGGTCACGCTCTCCTCCAACCTCGGCAACGTCATCGCGATGCTCTCCGCGGGCCTGCTCCTCCCCTTCCTGCCGATGCTCCCGGTCCAGGTGCTCGCCCAGAACCTCTGCTTCGACGCCGCCCAGCTCGCCTTCGCGTACGACCGCCCCGCGCCCGCGGCACTGCGCCGCCCGACCGTGCTGCGGCCCCGGGCCTTCCTGCGGTTCATCACCGGCTTCGGCGTGCTCAACGCGATCGCCGACCTCGCCACCTTCGGCGTCCTCGCGCTCGCCCTGCGCGGCCCCGACGCCCTCGACGACCAGGCCGTCTTCCACTCCGCCTGGTTCACCGAGAACCTGCTCACCCAGGCCCTGGTGATGCTCCTGCTGCGTGGCGGCTCCCGCCGCGGGCCCGTCGGCCGGGCCGCCGCCGCTCTCGCCGCCGTCGGCCTGCTGCTCCCGCCCGGACCCCTGGGCGGGGCGCTGGGCATGACCGGGCTGCCGCCCGCCTACCACGTACTGCTCGCCGCCGTCCTCGCGCTGTACGCGCTGGCACTGCGGGCCGTGCGGGCACGCCACCACCGGCGTTAGCGATCCCGGGGCCGGGTCCGGGGGGCGTTTCCCGCCCCGGGTTGTACAGTTGCGCAATGTAGCAATCGTCGCTGCCCGGCCGAGGCCCGTGAAGCACCCTCCGCCGGCACGAAAGAACGTGAGAAAGGGAGGGGGCGGTCATGCTCCGCAACGGACTGGAACCCTGGCACCTGCTGATCGTCGCGATCGTCTTCATCGTGCTCTTCGGTTCCCGGAAGCTGCCCGACACCGCCCGGGCCCTGGGCAAGTCGATGCGCATCCTGAAGAGCGAGGCGAAGGCCATGAAGACCGACGACACGGCCGCGGCGGCGCCGGTGGAGCCGACGTCGGTGCAGATGGCGGCGGAGCCGGCCGCGGCCCCCGCGCAGCCGGAGCCGAAGACGGTCGCCGAGCCGACCGCCACCACGAGCTGACGCTCTCTCATCCTGTACGCCGCTGGTCGCTGAACTCCTGGGGTGTGACCGGTCCGGGGTGTCCCGGGCCGGTGGCGTCGGAGGGATGCTCGGGCTCCCCGGGGCGACGGTCCGAGGGCCGCGTCGTGAGACGTACAGGGAAAGGCCACTGCCGTGTCAGCCGCGGATGTCCTGGGGGATGACGTTTCCCGAGGAGTACGTGGACTTCGGCCGTGCCTACGGGGACGCGACGATCTCGGACTTCCTCTTCGTCTGCGGTCCCCGGACGCTCCAGTCGTACGTCGCGATGACGGGGCCGAGAATGGAGCGCAACCCCTTCGTGCCGGGGGAGGCGCTCCCCACGAAGGGCGGCATGCTGCTGTGGGGGAACACCGTCGAGGGCGACCAGCTGTTCCTGGTCGACCGGGGAGACGGCCGGTGGACCGTCGCGGCCTTCCGGCGCAACTGGGCGGACTGGTACGAGTCGGATCTGACGCTGCTGGAATGGCTGCGGCAGGCACTCACCGGACGGATCGCGGTGGACTGGTTGCCGGCCTCGCCGGAGCGACACACCCTCGTGCCGACAGGACGATGACCGGAATGCACATGACGGCCACCACCGAGGCCGGGCCGCTGTCCGACGTGGCAGTGGAGAACACCTCGGCCCGGCAGGACACATGCTGAACCTTTCGGACCTCGAACGCACGATGCAGGGGCTGCGGGCGGTGCGTCCGGCCGCGGCCCGCCGGGTCGACTGGCCCGCCCTGGAGCGCTCACTGGGGGTCGGTCTGCCGGCGGACTTCAAGGAGTTCGCCGAGGCCTACCCCCCTGTCGAGATCGACGAGTTCCTCCGGATCTGGAGTCCGGCGCCCGGACGGGAGGAGGAGTACGTCGAAGGGGTGCGCTACGGCCTCGACATCCTGGGGGACCTGAGGGAGTCCGGCGACACCGAGGACTACACGCCCTATCCGGAGCCGGGAGGACTGCTGCCGTGGGGCGAGTCGCTGGAAGGCGACGTCTTCTACTGGCGTACGGCCGGCCGGGATCCGCGGCAGTGGCCGGTGGTCGCCGGCGGGCGCAACGGCGCCTGGTGGGAGTGCGCGGGCGGCATGCTCACGTTCCTGGTCGGGGTGGTCGACGGGACGGCGGAGAGAGCCGAGCTGCCGGACGGCGTACTCGGACCGGCCGCGTCCGTGGTCCTGCTCGGCCCGTGAGGCGGGTCGGCCTCGACCTACGCCGTCCTGCCCTCGGAAAAGAGGCCTCCGCACCCTCTGCGCCGACCGGCGGAGAGGGTGCGGAGGCCGTCGTTCACACGTTCACTGCGCCTGGACGATGTCCGTCGCCCGCGCCTGCTTCTTGCGTTGCCGTCGGCTCACCCGCGGCTCCTGGTCCGGCAGCCAGCCGAAGATCATGCAGCTGCCGACGGCCCCGAGGGCGAGGCCGACGAAGAAGCCGCCCAGGTTGGAGGTGACCCAGGTGCCCAGTGAGCAGAGGATGCCGAGGATGGAGTAGAAGAGGCGCTGCGAAGGGCTGAAGAGGGTCAGCAGGCCGCACAGCACCATGACCACCGGCAGCAGATAGCCCACCAGGCCCTGCATGCCGATGTGTATGACGACCTTCAGCGAGGCCTTCTCGGTGAGCAGGATCCACGTGCCGCCCAGGGTCAGCAGCAGCCCGCCCACGAACGGCCGACGGGCCCGCCAACCGCGGAAGGCGGGCCGCCACCCCTCATGTGGAGTGTCTGTGCCGGACATCAGCAACCCGAGCTGCTGAAGCTGAGTTTCAGGCCGGGCAGCTTGAACACCGCAGCGGTCGTCGCGTAGTTGGTCTGCCGCAGGTTGTCGATGTGCACGGTGTCGGCCTGCTGGCTGAAGACGCCGATGGGCCCCTTGACTCCGGCCTTGGTGAGGGTGCTCGCGTCGTTGCCGATCTCGATGTTGTTGAAGGACGCGTCGCCCGACAGCTCGGTCGAGTCGGTGGTCAGGTTGGTCGCCTGCACCTTCGACGAGCCGCTGCCCGCCTTGATGAGCAGGTTGGTACCGCCGAGGTCGACGCTCTGGCACAGGCTGTCCAGGGTCGCGCTCTTGATCGCGGAGGTGACGACCAGCACCTGGCCGCCGGTGTCACCGGCGTTCGGGCTGCCGTCGGCCATGCTGTCGAGCGCGCCGAACTGCTCGAAGCCGGTGCCGTCCAGCGACTTGGCGGTGACCGTGAAGGGCATGCCGGAGATGGAGAACGACACCCCCAGCGCTCCCTGGGCGGTCAGGACCGCGAGGCCGGCGAGGCCCAGGGTGGCCGGTACGGCCATCACGGCGGCCCGGCGTGCCCGGACCCGTCCGCGTCTCGGTGCCCCTCCGGTCTCCCCGGTGGTGTCTGGTGTTGCGGAAAGAGAACCGCTTCCCGGGTTCTCAGGCGTGTTGTCGGCGGACGGAACGTCCGGGGACTCGGCCATGTCTGCTCCCATGCATTAGTCACGCGGGTTGGGCTTCAGTGGCACGTTGTCCTGGCGCGGACAGCGGCTGCCGCGCACGCCTCCTCGCAACTCCCGGCGGGTGCAAGGGCTTTCTCGTTACGCAGCAGTAGCCAAGCCGCAAGTTACCGGCGGTTACTTTTCAGGGTCAAGACAGTTGTGAAAAAAGGGTGTTGAATTCGCGTCAATTATGTTCCGACCATGCATTCCCTTGATCGATTGCCCAACTCCCTTGATAGGCCTTGACGTTGACGGGTGATCAGGTCTACAACTCTCCCTGGTTTGTTTCGGATCCGTGGCGCCGGATCCGCCGAGCGGCATCGACCGCTTCCCGGCCTCTTCGATCACCGCTCCGCTCGCGGCGTCGGCACGGTCGCTTCCCCCCAGGGACCGTGCCCGAACGCCCTTGACCGGCCCGGTCGGAGGCCTAACCCCCCCAGGCTTTCGGCCGGTGTCCGGCCTGACCGCCGTTGCCGGCCCGTCACGTACGGAGAAGGCGTGACGAGCCGGCAACGGCCGGCGCTGCATCCGCGCCCCCAGAACCCCCCACCTCACCTCACGCAAGTCCCCCAAGGAAAGAGGCAACCCGCATGCGTACGCGATCCCTTCTCGCCCTCGCCGGTACCGTCGTCGCCCTCTCGGTCGCGGCCACCGTTCCCGCCTCCGCCGACGGCGCCGTGCTGACCACCGGCAGCGCCGGCGGCACCGCCGTCGCGGTCGGCGACACCCTCACCGCGTCGCTGGCCAGCGGCACCACCGCCACCCTCTACTCCAGCTCGACCAGCACCAGCGGCATCACCTGCGCGGCCTCGACCTTCACCGCGACGGTCACCGACAACCCGGCCGCCTCCGGCACCGCCGTCGAGTCGGCCACCGCGCAGACCTTCAGCAGCTGCACCAGCAACGTGGTCGGCGTGACCGGCGTCTCCAGCATCACGGTCGACAACCTGCCGTACACCACCGCGGTCAACTCGGACGGTACGGTCTCGGTCACCTCGGCGAGCGGCGCGAACATCCAGACCACGGTCAAGCTGACCACCCTGCTGGGCAGCATCACCTGCGTCTACCAGGCCGCCAGCCTGTCCGGCACGAGCTCCAACACCGACAACAGCCTCGCCTTCAGCAACCAGGCGTTCGCGAAGTCGTCCGGCTCGATCCTCTGCCCCTCCGCCGGCTACTTCACCGCCAAGTACGCCCCGGTCAGCGACAACGGCGCCGCCGTCTTCGTCAACTGACCTTGTTACAAAGGCCGTTAGCGTCGACGCAGACGCAACGCCAGGGCGGCGCCGCCGGTGAGTACCAGCACCGCGGCGGCGCCGCCCGCCACCAGTGGCGCCGACGGGCCCGAACCGGGGTCCGTGTCGGAGGCCACGGGAGTGCTGTCGGCGGCGGTGGTTCCGGTCGTTGGGGAGGCCGGGGTCGCGGCCGCCGTCTGCTGTGCCCGGGCGGCAGCGCTCTTCGAGGCGCCGGCGGCGGGCGTCGCACTCGGCTGCGGTTTTGCGCTCGCCGTCGCCCCGCCGCCCTTCGTCGCGGCTTTCTCCCCTGTCTTGTCCGCGTCCTTGTTCGCGGCCTTCTTCGCTGTGAACACCACGTCGGAGCACGAGTAGTAGGTGTCCGGCGTGCTGCTGGTCTGCCAGACGGTGTACAGCACCTGACGGCCCGTCCGGTCGGCGGGCAGCGTCGCGCTGAAGTGGTACGCCCCGTTCGTCAGCGGCGGGTCCTTGACCTCCGCGAAGGGCTGCGCGGCCAGCTCGGACCAGGTCAGCGGCTTCGCCGGGTCGTAACCCTGCTTCGTCAGATACAGCTTGAACGTGCCGGAGTGCGCGATCGTCGACGCATACGTCATCGTCATCCGGGCGCCCGGCGTCAGTTCGGTCGCGGGCCAGTCCGCGCGCGCCAGGTCGAGCCCCTTGTACGCCGGCAGACTGCCGCTGCACAACTTTCCGTCCGGAATCACCTGCCGGTCACGACCGGCGACGCCCGCCACCCGCACGTCGTCCCATGCGACGAAGTTCTGCCCGCTCGCCGCGATCGCCGCCCTGCAGGCCGCCGTGGCGGCGCTGCCGCCGCTGGGGGAGCAGGCGTAGGCCCGGCTGACGGGATAGGTGGGCGCGCCGTGCGCCCGGGCGGATCCTGCCGCCCACGACAGGAGCAGAAGCGGGGCCGCGGCGGCGGCTCCCATGATTCTCAGGCGGGCGGTCGTCCGGGTCATCCGGGACGTCTCCTCGGCGGGCGCGGGTACGTGGTCTGTTGAGGTGAGTACGGGAATCGGGGCCGCACTGTTCAGCGCGCTCGGTCTCCGGGCCGGCCGAAGTGTGGCGCACCGACCGGATCGTCCGTTTTGCCGACTTTCCAGGCGCCATTGAGAACCAACCGCCCGGCTCGTATCGTGGCGATCACCGATGGCCGCCCGGCCGCCCGCATCGCTTCCGGATACCGGTGCGAACACGAGGGAGGGGCGCGTTCTGATCTCGTCCGTTTGTGCACTGCGGACCCCCGTTCGCATGGTCGCACGCGCGACTTGCCCATGTACGTCGCCGGGTCCGCACAGTTGCCTCCCGCTGCCGCACGGTGAGCTATCGTGTGCACGGGGTAAAAAACAAACCGCATGCCCCGTCGGTTTGGGAAGTGTGAAGCCCGGAAACGCAGTCGTGGAGCCGTGAAGGAGCGTCGAGTCGATGGCGAGGCAGTTACGCGCGGAGCAGACCCGTGCCACGATCATCACGGCCGCCGCCGACCTTTTCGACCGGCACGGCTATGAATCCACCAGCCTCAGCGAGATCGTGGAGCACGCGAAGGTCACCAAGGGAGCGCTCTACTTCCACTTCGCCGCCAAGGAGGACCTGGCACACGCCATCATGGAGCTCCAGTCCCGTACCTCCAGCCAGTTGGTGAGGGAGATGGACAGCCGCGGCTACTCCTCGCTGGAAGCCCTGATGCGCACCACGTTCGCGATCGCCCGGCTCTCCGTCGACGGCCCGATCCCGCGCGCCGGCCTGCGCCTCGCCACCGCGGACGTCACCGTACGGCCACCGCTCAGGCATCCGTTCACCGAATGGCTGGAGTTCGCCACGCGTAAACTCCTGGGCGCCGTCAAGGAGTCCGACGTACACCCGGACATAGACGTCGGCGCGGTCGCGCACTCCCTGGTCTGCTTCTTCGTCGGCACCCGGGTCGCCGGCCGCAACCTGGAGCCGGTGGGGCGACTGCCGCGCAGGGTCGCCGAGATGTGGTACCTGATGATCCGTGGCCTGGTCCCGGTGCACCGGCGGGCCCGTTACCTCACCCTCGCCACCCAGCTGGAGCGCGAGATCAGAACGGCGTGACAGGCGACGCGACCGGCGGCGTGACCGGTCTCCCGCGGTTCGGCGGAGCCGGGCGGCCCGCGCGATAGCGTGGCGGCCATGCCCGACTCCGCCGCCGCGCCCGTGATCCTCGGCACCACCGGCCCGTTCCCGCACAGCGTGCTGGCCGAACGGCACCCCGCGATCATCCGCCAGGTGCGGGACGCCTTCCCGTACGGCCCCGCCCAGCACCGCGCCCTCGACGCGCTGCTCCACAACTGCACCGAGGGCGTGATCGAACCCCTGCCCGACGGCGCGAGCGGCTGGCGCGACTGGGGCCTGGACACCTACACCGGCCACTCCTGGTTCGACGTGCCGTGGCTGTGGTCCGAGAGCTACTTCTACCGCCGGCTCCTGGACGCCGTCGGCTACTTCGGCCCCGGCCCCTGGCAGGGCATCGACCCGTTCCGCCCGTTCAAGCTCGCCGAACTCGACGCCAAGGAGACCGACGAGGAACTGGCCGCACTCGACGACCTCGACGGCGATCCGGACCTGGCCCTGCTGCACGGCTCGCTCTGGGGCAACCGCGCCGACCTCGGCTTCCGGCTCTCCGCCGCCGGGTCCGGCGAGGCCGTCGCCGCCCTGGTCGCCGACGACAGCGCCGCCCTGTGGCCGCTGCTGCGCGGCGGCACCCTGTGCCTCGTCGCCGACAACGCGGGCCGCGAACTCGTCCCCGACCTGCTGCTGATCGCCCACCTCCTGGACACCGGCCGCATCGCACACGCGGTCCTGCACATCAAGCCCCACCCGTACTACGTCTCCGACGCCACGACCGCCGACGTGCTCGACGCCCTGCGCAGGCTCACCGCCGCCCCGGGCGCCGCCGCCGGATACGGCACCACCCTCTGGTCGGCGATGGCCGACGGCCGCCTCACCGTGCGAGCCCACCCCTTCTCCTGCGCCCCGCTGCCGTATGCCGAGATGCCCGGCGACCTGCGCGCCGAGTTCGCCGCCGCCGACCTGACGATCTTCAAGGGCGACCTCAACTACCGCCGTCTGGTGGGCGATCGGCTCTGGCCGCCGACCACCCCCTTCGCCGACGTGACCGCCTGGTTCCCGGGCCCGGTGGCCGCGCTGCGCACCCTCAAGTCCGATGTGATCACCGGGCTCTCCGCGGACACCGAGCGGGCCCTGGACGAGGCCGGGGCAGAGCGCTGGCGCACGGCCGGCACCCATGCCCTGATCCAGGTCAACCCAGGTACACCGGCAGCGACTTGAGCCCGTTGATGAAGTTCGAGACGAGGCGCTCGGGCGGACCGGCGGGCTTCAGGACCGGTGGCGCCTGCGCGTAGAGAGCGCGCAGCTGGAGCCGGGCGAAGTGGGCGCCCAGGCAGACGTGCGGGCCGTCCCCGAAGGAGACGTGCGGGTTCGGCGCACGGGTGAGGTCGAGCCGGCCGGGCTCGGCGAAGGCCCGCTCGTCACGGTTGGCGGAGGCGTGCAGGACGACCACCTTGTCGCCCTTCCTGATGCGCCGCCCGCCCAGCTCGGTGTCCCGCGCGGCGGTGCGGCGGAAGGTCAACACCGGGGGATGCCAGCGCAGCAACTCCTCCACCGCACGGTCCGCTCCGGCCTTCCCGGCGCGCAACAGGCGGTACGACTCCGGGTCTTCGGCCAGCGCCAGCAGCCCGCCGGGGGCGGCCGAGCGCACGGTGTCGTTGCCCGCGACCGTCAGCAGGAAGAAGAACATCTCCAGCTCGCCGTCGGCGAGTTCGGGGTCGTGGGCGAGGGACGTCATGACGTCGTCGGCCGGGTCACGGCGTTTGTGCGCGGCGAGTTGCCGGGCGTACTCGAACATGTCCCGCAGCATCGCGGGCGACCGTGGGTTCACCGGCCGGCCCGTGCCGTCGCGCACCTCGGGTCCGGCCTCGTCCGGGTCCTGGTAGCCGATCACCCGCCGCGTCCAGTGCAGCAGCAGCCCCCGGTCGCTCTCCGGGACACCCAGCAGGTCGGCGAGGTTGAGCAGCGCGTACTCGTCGGTGACGGCGGCGACCAGGTCCACCGTGCCGCCCCCCGCCCGGGCCGACTCCAGCGCCCGGGCGAACAGGGTCCGCGCCCGCTCCCGTACCACCGCCTCGAACCGCTCGATCCGTCCCGGCGTGAAGGCCCGGCTCACCGTGCGCCGCAACCGCCCGTGGTCCGGCGGATCCTGGTTGAGCATCATGCGCCGGATGAACGGCAGATCCGCCGGGTCCGGATCCCGGATCTGGGTCGCGCCGAGCTGCGAGGAGTACGTCCCCGGATCCCTGAGCACCCGCACCACGTCCGCATGCCGGGCCACCGCCCAGAACCCCGGCCCGGCCGGCCACCCCAGCACCTCCGGCTCCCGCTGCCAGGCCACGGGATGGTGGTCGCGAAGGACGCGGTAGTCGGCGTACGGCACGGCGGCCGCGTACCGGCGCGGGTCGAAGACGTCGGGGACGGGCGGTGCCTCGCCGGGGTGCGCGGAGGAGGTCATGGCACCACCGTGGCCCGGGGGTCCGGGTCCGGCAAGACCGCGGAGATCAGGCCGCCTTGCGCCAGATCGTCATGTCCGCGGTCATGAAGCTGATCCCGGGATGGTCCCAGAGCGCGGTCGACTTCACCTTGACGACGAGCAGCGCGATGTCCCCGGAGCGGGACTTGACGCAGATCAGGCTGCCGGCCGCGGCCACGTTCAGTGTGAGGCTGTGGCTCTTGGAGGCGGTGACGGCGTCACGGCAGGTGTCGAGGGTGCCCTGGGCCTTGTTGTCCCACACGTTCTCGATGACGCTGGTGTCGCTCTCCAGTGCGCAGCCGATCTTCTTGCAGTCGAAGCGCACGTCCCCCTTGCGGTTCTTCCGTTCGACCGGCTCCTTGAAGCTCAGGGAGCTCTTCTCGTCCACCCAGACCTGGGGGTACGCCTCAGGCCGCGGGGCCGTGGCCGTGGGGTCCGTGGCCGCGGGGGCGGTGGCCGTGGTGGATGCCGGGGTGGTGGCGACGGTGTCCGGCGACTTCGTCGAGGAGGAACCCGCCGACCGGCCGTGGGCCGTCGGATCCGGGGTACCCGAGGACCGGGTCCCGGCCTGCCGGCGGACCCAGTCGGCGGTCTCCGGCAACACCAGCGCCATGACCGTCACCATGCCGGCGACCCAGGTCACGGTGGCGATCCCGAGCAGCACGGCACGTCTGCGGCGGCCGGGACGCGGCTCCGCCTGCCCCGGTGGCGGGGCGAACGGATAGGTCGGCGGCAGGAGAGGCCCGACCGGGGCGGGGGCGGCGGACGTGACGGTGACCGGGGCCGCCATGGTGAGCGGGGCGGGAGCGGGAGCCTGAGTCGGCGCGGGGGCGGGAGCGGGAGCGGGAGTCGGCGCGGGGGCGGGTACCGGTACCTCGGGTCCGGTGATCTCCTGCCACACGGCCGGTCCGGCGCCCGCGTCGGCGTCCGGGCCCAGTCGCCGCCGGCACCGGTCGACGACCTCCGCCAGGGTGGCCCGCTGCTCCGGATCGGCGGCCAGACAGCGGGCGATCAGCGGCCGCACCTCCTCGGGCAGCGGGGAGAGGTCGGGTTCGGAGTGCACGATCCGGTACAGCACATTGACGGCGGGACCGTCGCCGTACAGCGGCACGCCCAGGGCCGCGAACGCCGCCGTCTGGCCGAGCGCGAACACGTCGGTCGCCGGGGTGACCTCGCCTCCCGAGGCCTGCTCGGGAGCCATGAACGAGGGGGTGCCGATGGCGGTGCCCGTCGCGGTGTGCGAGGTGGCGTCGGCGGCCAGCGAGATACCGAAGTCGATCACCCGCGGACCGTCCGAGGCCAGCAGCACGTTCGACGGCTTCAGGTCCCGGTGCACGATGCCCGCGCCGTGGATGGCCTGCAGCGCCTCGGCGACCCCCGCCATCAGCCACAGCACCGCCGGCACCGGCAGCGGGCCGCGCCGGGCGACGACCTCGGAGAGGGCGGGCCCGGGCACGTACAGGGTGGCCAGCCACGGCGGTACGCCGTCCGCGTCGGCGTCGATCAACTCGGCGGTGTACGCGCCCCGGACCCGCCGGGCGGCCGTGATCTCCCGGCGGAACCGGCGCCGGAACTCCGGGTCGTCGGCCAGCTCCGGCCGCACCACCTTGATCGCCACCGGTCGGCCGCCCCGGGTGTGCGACAGATAGACCCGGCCCATGCCCCCGGCACCGAGTCGTGCGGCGAGGCGGTATCCGGCCACTCCGGGCGGATCGTCCGCCTGCAACGGCTGGAACACCTCGGTCGCGTTGTTCATCGGCCCCCGCCCCCTGAATCTGTTGATCCGACGAGTCGACCAACGGCGGCAGCCTAATGGATGTTGTGTGAATGCATCGGGGGAGGATGCCCCTCCAACGCCACAGCCGGCGGCCGGAGTTCCGGGATTCCGCCGCGGTTCACGCGATGGTGTGATCATGTGCCGCGGGGCGGATGGCCTCTGTGGCGCGCGGGTAGAGCCCGGGCCATGACGCAGCCGTTCGAACTCCCGCACTTCTACATGCCGTATCCCGCGCGGCTCAACCCGCATCTGGAGGAGGCCCGGGCCCATTCCACCGAGTGGGCCCGCGAGACGGGCATGCTGGAGGGCTCCGGGATCTGGACCCAGGCGGACCTGGAGGCACACGACTACGGCCTGCTGTGCAGCTACACCCACCCCGACTGCGACGGCCCGGCCCTGTCGCTGATCACCGACTGGTACGTGTGGGTGTTCTTCTTCGACGACCACTTCCTCGACATGTACAAGCGCACCCAGGACCGCGCGGCCGGCAAGGCCCATCTCGACCGGCTCCCGCTGTTCATGCCGCTCGACCTCGCGACGCCCGTGCCGGAGCCGGAGAACCCGGTCGAGGCGGGCCTCGCCGACCTGTGGGCGCGTACGGTGCCGTCGATGTCCGTCGACTGGCGCCGCCGCTTCTCGGTCGCCACCGAGCACCTGCTGAACGAGTCGATGTGGGAGCTGTCCAACATCAACGAGGGGCGGATCGCCAACCCCGTCGAGTACATCGAGATGCGCCGCAAGGTGGGCGGCGCCCCCTGGTCCGCGGGGCTCGTCGAGTACGCGACGGCCGAGGTGCCCGCGGTCGCCGCCGGCTCGCGGCCGCTCAGGGTGCTGATGGAGACCTTCGCGGACGCCGTCCACCTGCGCAACGACCTGTTCTCCTACCAGCGCGAGGTCGAGGACGAGGGCGAGAACAGCAACGGCGTGCTGGTCCTGGAGACCTTCTTCGACTGCACCCCCCAGGAGGCCGCCGACGCGGTCAACGACATCCTCACCTCCCGCCTGCACCAGTTCGAGCACACCGCCCTCACCGAAGTCCCCGCCCTCGCCGTCGAGAAGGGCCTCACCCCCGACCAGACCGCGGCGGTCGCCGCCTACACCAAGGGCCTGCAGGACTGGCAGTCCGGCGGCCACGAATGGCACCTGCGCTCCAGCCGCTACATGAACCAGGGCGCCCTACCGTCCTCCCCCTGGCAGCACCTCACCGGCCCCGGCACCTCCGCCGCGGACGTCGGTGCGTTACTGGCCGCGGCCGCCGCGGAGCGCCTGCGCGCCTACTCCCATGTGCCCTTCCAGCAGGTCGGTCCCTCTCTCCTGCCCGACTTCCACATGCCGTACGAGGTCGAGGTCAACCCGAACCTCGATGCCGCCCGGCCCCGCCTGACCGCCTGGATGCACGGCACCGGCATGCTCTCCGAGGGCGTCTGGGACGAGGACCGGCTCGCCGCCTCCGACCTCGTGCTCTGCTCCGCCGGCCTCGACCCCGACGCCACCCCCGAGGAACTCGACCTCAGCGCCCGGTGGCTGGCCTGGGGCACCTATGCCGACGACTACTACCCCCTCTGCTTCGGCACCCGACGCGACCTGGCGGGCGCCCGGCTCGCCACGGCCCGCCTCTCGGCCTGCATGCCCCTCGCCGACGAGCCGGTGCCTCTCCCGGCCACCGGCATGGAACGCGGCCTGATCGACCTGTGGGCCCGCACGACCGCCGGGATGAACCCCGAGGACCGGCTCGCCCTCAGGGAGTCCGTCGACAGCATGACCGAGAGCTGGCTCTGGGAGATGTCCAACCAGCTCCAGCACCGCATCCCCGACCCGATCGACTACCTGGAGATGCGCCGGGCCACCTTCGGCTCCGACCTCACCCTGAGCCTGGCCCGCCGCGGCCACGGCCCCGCGATCCCCGCGGAGGTGTACCGCAGCGGCCCGGTGCGCTCCCTGGAGAACGCCGCCATCGACTACGGCATGCTCGTCAACGACGTCTTCTCCTACCAGAAGGAGATCCAGTACGAGGGCGAGCTGCACAACGCGATCCTCGTCGTCCAGAACTTCTTCGGCGTCGACTACCCGACCGCGCTGCACGTCGTGCACGACCTGACGACCCAGCGGATGCAGCAGTTCGAACACGTCGTCGCAAACGAACTCCCGGTCGTGTACGACGACTTCGAGCTGTCTGCCGAGGCGCGCCAGGCCGTGGACGCCTACGTCCGCGACCTGCAGAACTGGATGGCCGGCATCCTGAACTGGCATCGGCGTGTCGACCGCTACAAGGCGGACCACCTCGCCCGCCGGGCCCACGGCTTCCTCCCGGACCGACCTCCGCTCGCCCCGTCGCTGCCGGTCGGCTGACGGCGCCCCTCGCGCGGGTCCCTACCGGAGGGAGGCGTGCAGGCCCCGGGCCCGCTCGGCCTGCGGCAGGTCGCCCAGCCGCTCGAACTCCACGGCCAGCCACAGCAGCGGGGACAGGTCGAGCTCCCTTCTGCTGCCGGGCCGCAGCAGCAGGCTCTGGTCCATGACTATGTCGTCGAGGCGACGGATCAGCGCCACCCGGGCGAGTTCGGTCATGCCCTGCTCGGCCGCCAGCCGGGTCCAGGTGGACAGCGGCTCGGCGGCCGGGTCGCCGGGCACCTCGTGCCGTACCGATTCCCACAGGGGCGGCCTGGGGTGCGGGTCGAGCAGGTCGTAGGCGCAGCCCTCGTCCGCGTTCAGCAGGAGGAAGTCGGGCTCGGTACGGAGCAGGGCCGTGTGCAGCATGCCGAGCAGTGCCACGGGGGAGCGCTCGGGCAGGCCCAGGGCGGCGCGGAGTTCGGCGCGCTCGGCGTCGATGCCGTGGTACTCCCGCATCTCGTCCTCGATCTCGGCCACGCTCGCGAGGATCTTCTCCTCGCCGTCCGCCGGCGACAGGGACAGATGGTCACGCCAGCCCGGCAGGCCGATCAGGACCTCCAGCGCCTCGTCCACGGACGAGCCTATGATCCCGGCCGAGCCCTCCGAGTCCGCGTACAGCAACGAGCCGTCCGCGCACACGAAATAGGTGCCGCCGGTGTCGGAGCCCGCCACCGCCTCCAGAGAGCCTCCGGAGGCGAGACGGACCGGCTCGACATGGCCGTCGGCGGCCCGGGCCAGGTCGAAGTTGAAAGGGAACGCCGCCAGTTCGGCCAGGCGGCGGTGCTGCCGGAGCAGCCGCAGGCAGTCATCGGTCATGTCACAGAACGTAACAGCCGCCACTGACAACGGCCTCCGGCCCCGGGCGGGGAACCGTGCGGCCCCGGCCTCACACCGACGTGCGCACCCGCTCCGCGGCATGGGCGACCGCCGCCCGGGCCAGCGCCCGGACCACCGGATGCGGACGCGAGCCGTCACCGGACAGCTCCGGCTGGAAGAGCGTGGCCAGGAAGAAGGGATGGCCGGGCAGTTCGGCGACGCGGACATGGCCGTCCTCGTCGTGTCCCGACAGCCGCAGCCCGTGCGCGCGCAGGGTGTCGAGGTGGCGGGTGGGGCCGTAGGAGCAGAAATAGCGTTCCACCGTGCGTCCCGAGCCGATCGCCGACTCGGCCAGCGTTTCTGGCTCGACGTGCACCGCGGCCTCGTGACCCACCAGCGAACAGGCCAGCGGCTCGATGAGGAGGTCCTCGGCGGCGGGGTCGTTCTCGGCGTGCGCGACCCGGGTCAGGCCGCACACGTTGCGGGCGTACTCCAGGAGCGCGTGCTGGAAACCCCCGCAGGTGCCCAGGAAGGGGATGCCCTCCTCACGGGCGGTGCGGATCGCCCGCAGCACGCCCGCCTCGCTGCGGTACGGGCTGCCCGGCAGCACCCACACCGCGTCGAAGCCCCGCACCGCGTCCGCGTCCTCGGCGTCCTCGGAGGGGATCCAGTAGGCGTCGAGCACCAGCCGGTCGCGCCGGGCGAGCGCGTCCAGCAGGAGCGGGATCCGGGTGTGCGACACGACGTTGGGGGAGCGGTCCCCGACCAGGGCGAGCGTGGCGGTCCCAGCTGCGGAGTTCGTCATGGGGTTCATCCTGGGCGCCCGCTCCGGTTCACGTCCAACGATGATTAAAGGACTCTCGATAAGCATCACTGATGTCATCCTGTGCGGCATGGACCCGCACCTCCTGCGCACGTACGTCACCGTGGCCCGCCTCGCCTCCTTCTCCGAGGCCGCGCGCCGGCTGGGCTACACCCAGTCCGCGGTCTCCCAGCACATCGCCGCCCTCGAACAGGACCTCGGCGCGCCCCTGCTCACCCGGCGTCCGGTGGCCCCGACGGCCGCCGGTGAACGGCTGCTGGAACACGCCGCCCCGCTGCTGCTGCGCCTGGACGCGGCCCGCGCGGACGTCGTCCGGATGGCCGCCGCGCCCGTGCCGGGCCTGATCCTTGCCGCCACCCCGACCGCACTCGGACCCGCCGTCCTCGCCGCGCTCCCCGCCGCCGACGTCACCCTGCGGGTCCTGCCCCGCGACGGGATCCCGGCCGCCGTGGCCACCGGCACCGCCGACCTCGGCCTGATCGACGGCCTCGCCGCCCCCAGCGACCCCCTGCGGCTGCCCGACGTGGCCCCCCTGAGCACGCACGGCGTGGGCGAGGAGCCCGTGGCCGTGCTGCTCCCCGCCGGCCACCCCCTCGCCCGCCGCCCCGGCCTGCGCCTCGCCGACCTCGCGGACGCGCGCTGGCTCGACGCCCCCGACGCCGCCGCACCCCTCACCCAGCTGCGCACCGCGACCGGCGGCGGCGCCTTCCGCCCGGCCCTGCGCTACGACGGCTCCGACGTCCGTACCCTCACCGCCCTCACCGCCGCCGGCCATGGCCTCACCCTGCTGCCCCTGCGCACGGCCACCGGTGTCCCCGGCACGGTCGCCGTCCCCGTCACTGCGCCACGCCTCGTCCACCGGGTGGAACTGGTGTACGGCGGGACACCCACGGGAGCGGCGGCGGACCTGGTCGCAAGCCTTCGCCACGGTGCCCGGGACTGAGGCTTCCCGCGGTTGACCCAGGGTCAGTCTCACTCGTTCGTGTCTCGTCGCGCCCGCGTGCGCCGGGTAGTGCTCGGGGTGGAGGCGAACCATGGAACAGACCGCATTGCGTCCCAAGCCGATTCCCGGTCAGGAACGCGGGGACAGCCCCCCACCCGATCCGGCCCGGCGCCCGCACGCGGCGCGCCGCCGCGGCCGCCGGATCAGAACCCTGCTGTTCGGATCGTTCGTCGGTACGGTCCTGGTGCTGTCCGGGGTCGGAATCGGCACGGTGGGCGCCACGGTGATCGGCATGAGCAAGCTGGCCGAACTGCGGCAACAGGCCCCGCCGACGCCCGCGGGACCCGTCCCGTCCATCAGCCCCACCCCCTCACCGAAGGCAGCCGCAACCCTGGGCGTGGAGGCGGTGGACGCAGACAAGGTGGGCGCACTGGTGGTGGGCGTCCATCTGCCGGGGCCGGGCTACACGGCGGGGCTGGTCAGGGGCGACGTACTGCTCCAGCTCGGCGACCGGCGCATCGATAGCGCGGCCGACCTGGTCCGGGCCGTGGCCGACGCCCGACCGGGAAAGGAGGCCAAGCTCACGGTCCGGCACGCGAGCGGGGGGTACCAGCAGCTGACTGTGGTGCCGGGTGTGGTGACCTGAGAGAAGGCCCATGGGAAGCGCCCCTGAAAGGGGCGCGGGGAACTGCGCGACCAGCCCCCACGTACCCCGCACCGGCGCCACAACCGCAACCCATGACGGCGTCTGTGCCCAAACCGGCTCGCGCGGCCACGCCGCACCCGGCAGGATGCATGCCGAGGCCCGTACAGCCGCCTCACCCGCGCAAGGAGGCCCTGGATGACCGGCACCGCCGCCCCCTTCACCGCCGCCGACTACAAGTCCCGCATGACGCGCGCAGCGCACACCGCGGCGGACGCCGGCCTCGCCGGCCTCCTGATCGCCCCCGGCCCCGACATGGTGTGGCTCACCGGCTACACCCCCACCGCGGTCACCGAACGGCTCACCCTCCTCGTCCTGGCCCCCGGCAGGGACCCCGTCCTGATCGTCCCGACCCTCGAGGCCCCCGACGCCGAGAAGGCCGACGGCGCGGCCGTGCTGTCCCTGCGGGACTGGACCGACGGCACCGACCCCTACGCGGTGACCGCCGACCTGCTCGACAAGTCCGGCCGCTTCGGTATCAGCGACAACGCGTGGGCCATGCACCTGCTGGGCCTGCAGAAGACACTCCCCGACACGTCCTACGCCTCCCTCACCGACGCGCTGCCCATGCTCCGCGCCGTGAAGGACGCGGCCGAGCTCGAACTCCTCGCGGCCGCCGGAGCGGCTGCCGATGCAACGTTCGAGGAGATCCGCAAGGTTCCCTTCGCCGGCCGCCGCGAGTCCGACGTCGGCCACGACCTGGCCGACCTGCTGCGCCGCTTCGGCCACGAGCAGGTCGACTTCACCATCGTCGGCTCCGGACCCAACGGCGCCAACCCGCACCACGAGGTCGGCGACCGGGTCGTCCAGGACGGCGACATGGTCGTCCTCGACTTCGGCGGCCTCAAGGACGGCTACGGCTCCGACACCACCCGCACCGTGCACGTGGGCCCGCCGACCGCGGAGGAGCGCGAGGTGCACGACATCGTGCGCGCCGCCCAGGAAGCCGGCTTCCGGGCCGTCCGACCCGGCGTGGCCTGCCAGGAGGTCGACCGGGCCGCCCGCGCGGTCATCGCCGACGCCGGGTACGGCGAGTTCTTCATCCACCGCACCGGCCACGGCATCGGCGTCACCACGCACGAGCCGCCGTACATGATCGAGGGCGAGGAGCAGCCGCTCGTGCCCGGGATGTGCTTCTCCGTGGAGCCCGGCATCTATCTGCCCGGCCGCTTCGGGGTGCGGATCGAGGACATCGTGACGGTGACCGAGGACGGTGGCCGTCGTTTCAACAACACCACCCGCGAGATGGTCGTCGTGGGCTGACCGACCCGGCCCGGAACCACCAGTTCGCCCCTACCCCACCCGAACGGCAACGGCGCGATCCATGACCCAGGCACCGAATCCCACCGCGGACACCGTCCGCCGACTGGTCCGTTCGCTGCTCAAGGAGGGCGCGGGCGGCACCTCGGGCCTCGACGTCCGGCCCGTCGCGGCAGGCGGTGCGCACTCCACCTGGTGGGTAGGCACCCGCCATGTGCTGCGCCTCGCCCCCGACCGGGACGCCGCCGCCCGCCAGCGCCGCGAACTGCGCCTGCGCGACCTGGTCCGGCCGCACCTGCCCGTCGCCGTCCCGGCCGGCGTCGCGCACGGCGAGTGGGCCCCGGGGCTGACATACACGCTGGACACCGTGATCCCTGGGGGTACGGCCGAGGAGCACGACGTCTCCGCGGTCGGCGAGGCGGATCTGGCCGGGCTGCTCACCGGGCTGCGCGAGGTGCCGGTACGGCAGGCCGAGACGCTCGGCGTGCCGCGCACCCCGCCGCGGTCCCTGGAGGCGCTGCGCCGCATGGCCGTGGCCGCCGCCGAACGCCTCGCCGCCGCCGACGAGTTCGACCCCGCCCGGCTGCTCCAGCTGACCCCGCCGGGCGCCGCCCAGCTCGCCGCCCAGCCCGGTACCGCCGTGCTGGCCCACCACGACCTCCTGGGCGAGCACCTGGTGGTCAGCGCCGACGGCAGGGTGCGGGGCGTCCTCGACTGGACCGGCGCGGCGGTGGGAGACCCCGCCGAGGACATCGCCGGGCTCGCCCTCGCGGTCGGCTCCGGCGCGGCCGTCCGCGCGGCCACCCTCGCCGGCTACGGCGCCCGCCCCTGCCTGCGCGGCCTGTGGCTGGCCCGCTGCGACACCGTCATCCGCCTCGCTGACCGCCTCGAAGGCCGTGACGACAGCCCTCTGCCACTGCTGCGCACCCGGCTCCGGCGCGCCTGGGAGGCGATCCTGCTGGAGCGGGTGACGGAACTGCGCGAGGACACCGAGGACGACGAGGAGCTCTAGCGGGGCGGTGGCCCGCCGGAAGGAGCCGTGCGGCAGCCCGCCGACAACGAGCTGTGGCGGGGCGGCCGGTGCTCAGGCCTGGGTCAGGACCACGCACGACTCGCCCGGCACCCGCAGCACCCCGTCCGCGTCCGGTGCCGCCACGCTGTCCCACGCGGCCAGGACCTCCACCTTCCCGGTGCCGAGCGGGATCGCGGCCGGTTCGCCGCCCAGGTTCACCGCCACCCGCAGGTCCCCGCGCCGGAACGCCAGCCAGCGTGCCGTCTCGTCGTAGGCCACCTTGGTGTCGGCGAGATCGGGATCGGTGAGGTCCGGCTGCTCGTGGCGCAGCGCGATCAGGCGCCGGTACCAGGCCAGCACGCGCGCGTGCGGCTCGCGTTCCGGTTCCGACCAGTCCAGACAGGACCGCTCCCGGGTCGCCGGGTCCTGCGGATCGGGCACGTCCTCCTCGGCCCACCCGTGCGCCGCGAACTCCCGCCGCCTGCCGCGCCGTACGGCCTCCGCCAGATCCGGGTCCGTGTGGTCGGTGAAGAACTGCCAGGGGGAGCCGGCCGCCCACTCCTCGCCCATGAACAGCATCGGTGTGAAGGGCGCGGTCAGGGCCAGGGTGGCGGCGCAGGCCAGCAGGCCGGGGGAGAGGGTCGCCGAAAGCCGGTCGCCCTGGGCGCGGTTGCCGATCTGGTCGTGGGTCTGGGTGTAGCCGAGCAGCCGGTGCCCGGCCACCCGCGCGCGGTCCAGCGGGCGGCCGTGTCGGCGGCCGCGGAAGCTGGAGTACGTGCCGTCGTGGAAGTAGCCGCCGGTGAGCGTCTTGGCGAGGGCGGCGAACGGGGCGCGGGCGAAGTCGGCGTAGTAGCCCTGGGACTCGCCGGTCAGCGCGGCGTGCAGGGCGTGGTGGAAGTCGTCGTTCCACTGCGCGTCCAGGCCGAACCCGTGCTCCGCGCGCGGGGTGATGACCCGCGGGTCGTTCAGGTCGGACTCGCCGACCAGGAACAGCGGCCGGCCCGACTCGGCGGCCAGCGCGGCCACGGCCGCCGACAGTTCCTCCAGGAAGTGGCACGCGCGCGTGTCCCGCAACGTGTGCACCGCGTCCAGGCGCAGCCCGTCGATCCGGTAGTCCCGCAGCCAGGCCAGCGCGCTGCCCAGCAGGTACGCGCGCACCTCGTCCGACCCGGGCGCGTCCAGGTTCACCGCGGAGCCCCAGGGCGTCTGGTGCGTCTCCGTGAAGTACGGCCCGAACGCGGGCAGGTAGTTGCCGGACGGGCCGAGGTGGTTGTGCACGACGTCCAGGACGACGCCCAGGCCGAGTTCATGGGCCCGGTCGACAAACCGTTTCAGCGACTCGGGGCCGCCGTACGGCTCGTGCACCGCCCACAGCGACACCCCCTCGTACCCCCAGCCGTGCCGGCCGGGGAACGGGCACAGCGGCATCAACTCCACATGGGTGATGCCCAGTTCCCGCAGGTGGTCGAGGCGGGCGGCGGCCGCGTCCAGGGTGCCCTCCGGGGTGTACGTGCCCACGTGCAGCTCGTAGAGCACCGCGCCCGGCAGCGTCCGCCCCTGCCACGCGGTACGCCACTCGTGGCGCCCGTGGTCGACGACCGCGCTGAGGCCGTCCGGGCCGTCCGGCTGGCGGCGCGAGCGCGGGTCGGGCAGCACGGGGCCGTCGTCCAGGGCGAACCCGTACCGGGTGCCGTCCTCGGCGTCCGCCTCCCCGGCCCACCAGCCGGGCCGCTCCCGGTCGCGCTCCAACGCGCGCGTGGTGCCGTCGCAATGGAGCGTCACACGGTCTGCCTGCGGTGCCCACACCTCGAACTGCACGGACGGTCCCCTTCGTCTGGCTCATCGTGAGGTAGCCCGTCCATCGTGCCGTGAAAAGAGATCAATCCGCTTTGAATCCCGGCTTTGCGGAACGGGTGTCGCCATACGTACGCGCGCGTGACGGCCGTTTCCCCGTTTTCTGGACACCCGGGGTTCACTGACTCAGAATCGGCAGCGTGACGTCGTCCTTCGAGTTCCACACCTACCCCGCGCGGCTGTCCGACGCGGAGCGCGACAAGGCGCTGAGCGTGCTGCGTGACGGCGTCGCCATGGGACGGCTGTCGCACGACACGTTCGTGCGCCGCATGGAGCTGGCGCTCGCCGCCCGCCGCGCCGACGAACTCGCCGCGCTCACCGCCGACCTGCCCCAGGAGAGCCGGTTCGCGCGCGTGCTCTTCGGCACCGTCGAGGCCGTCTCCGGCTTCACCGTACGGCTGCGCCGGGCCTGGCAGGCCGAGCGGCTGCCCAAACTGCTGCTGCCGCACCCGGGCAACGGTCATCCGCTGCGCATCGGCCGCGACCCCGCCAACGGGCTGCGGCTCAACCACGAGACCGTCTCCCGGGTGCACGCCGAACTCCGCCACCAGGGCGGCCTGTGGATCCTGCGGGACCTCGGCTCCACCAACGGCACGACCGTGAACGGCCGCCGGGTGACCGGTGCCGCCGTCGTCCGCGAGGGCGACCAGGTCGGCTTCGGCCGGATGGCCTTCCGGCTCTCGAGCGACTGAGCCCCGGGCTGGGCCTCCGTCACCTGAGCCCCGTGCCGGGCCCCGTCACCTGGACTGTCCTGGGCGATGGCCGAAAAGTGTTTGTCCGTCGCGGTGTTGACGTACCCCCCAAGTCGTGACTGACTGTGCGTACGCCATGCACACCATGTGCATCGTCGGCACCGCATTGTGGAGGTGTGACCTGCCGCCCCTCCTCCGCTATCCGTCCGTGGACGAGCTCGCCTCGCGGGCGGCCGCACTGGTCGCCGACCGCCCCCGGGACGCCCGGCTGCGCAGGGCGGGTGTCTCCCGCGCGGGTACCCCGATATGGCTGCTTTCGATCGGTCACGGCGCCCGGCACGTCCTCGTCGTCGCAGGCCCGCACGCCAACGAACCCGTCGGCGGTGCCACCGTGCTGCGCCTCGCCGACCGGGTCCTCGCCGACCCGAGGCTGACCGAGGACGCCGACGTCACCTGGAACCTGCTGCTGTGCCTGGACCCCGACGGCTCACGTCGCAACGAGGGCTGGCTGGCCGGGCCGTACACCCTGGGTCACTACTTCCGGAACTTCTTCCGGCCCGGCTTCCTGGAGCAGCCCGAGTGGCTGCCCGACGGGGCGGACGCCGCCGCGCTGCCCGAGACCCGGGCGCTGCTCGACGTCCAGGACGAGCTGCGGCCCTTCCTGCAGTGCTCGCTGCACGGCGTCGACGTCGGCGGCGGCTTCGTCGAGCTGACCCGCGACCTGCCGGGCCTCCACCGGCGCCTCGCGCACACCGCGACCCGGCTCGGCATCCCCCGCGAACTCGGCGCCTACGACACCTTGTACTGGCCCACCCTGGGCCCGGCCGTCTACCGCGTCCCGCCGCCCCGCCGGGGCGACCTGGCCGCCGCCCTCACCGAGGCCGCCGTCGAGTCCACCTGGTTCCACCCGTACCGGCACGGCACCGTCACCGCCATCGTCGAGGCGCCCATGTGGGGAGTGGCCGCCGTCCAGGACGGCACGCCGCCCGCCGACCGGGACGCGGCGCTGCGCGCCGTCAGCCGGACCCTGCGGCGTGACACGGGCCTCCTGGACGGCGTCCTGGCCCGGGTCAGGACCCAGCTGTCCGCGGCGCCGGACGCGGCCCGGCTGCTCGCGCCGGTCGACGACTACCTGCTGGTCTGCCCCGGCCTCGCCGACGCCTGGGACCCCGACACGGACACCGGCAGCGCCCGCCCGCTGCCCCCGCTCAGCTCCGCCCACCTGGCCGCCCTGCGCATCGCCGGGCGCCGGCTCGCCCTGCGCACCGCCGGGCTGCTGCACCAGCTCCTGCGCAGCACCGGCCACGACCCCGCCGCCGCCCTGCCCGACCTGGACCGGCTGATCGACACCTGGTGCGCGGACTACCACGACAGCCTCGGCGCGCGCTGGATCCCGGTCGCACGCCAGGCCGAGTACCAGACACGCGTGGTCCTGAGCGCCTTCGAGCTGGCGCATCGCCACACGCGCGGGCTTGCCCGATCGGGTGAGCCGGGCTGGGGGACCGAGCCCGCCGTGCCGATGCACGGGGAATGACGTATCTCAGCAAAGCGACAGCGGCCGGCGGTGCCCTGCTGGCGGCCGCCGCCCTTCTCGCCGCCGGACCGGCCCAGGCCGCGCCGGGCGGCGCGGCGCGTGACGGCGACTACCTGTACCTGACCGTCACCAAGGGCGACAGCCACTCCAGCGACACGCGCGGCACGCTGCTGCTGTGCGACCCGCCCCAGGGGCACTCCCGCGCGGCCGAGGCCTGCGCCGAACTCGACGCGGTGGGCGGTGACATCGCGCACGTCACCCCGGCCAAGGACGCGATGTGCCCGATGGTCTACGCCCCGGTGACCGCCCAGGCGCGCGGGCAGTGGAGCGGCCGGCCCATCGAGTACCGGGAGACGTTCTCGAACTCCTGCCAGCTGGCCGCCCGGACGGGCCCGGTCTTCGCCCTCGACGGCTGACCGGCCGGCCCCGCGGGCGGCGTGCGGCCCGCGGGGCCGCACGCCCGGGGCCGGGCCCTGCGCCTCACGCCGCCTGCTCGCGCGCGTGCTGCGCGGCCGCCAGCACCGTCCGGGACTGGTGCTCCACCTGGCGCTCCAACGGCACCCAGCGGGCCCGGAAACGCTCGCCGTAGGCCTCGCACCAGGAGGCCACCAGCTCCTCCAGCCGTGGCGCCGCGCGGTCGTCCGCCTCCCGCAGCACCCGCAGCAGCATCGACGCGGCCCGCAGCGGCAGCCGTCGCCCGAAGGCGTCCACGCTGCCGACGTACGCCATCGTGGTGTCGACCGGCGGCCGCTGGATCCAGTCCTCGGCCAGCCCGGGGATCAGCCCCAGCGCCCAGCGGGCCGCCCGCAGCAGCGGCCCGTCCAGGCCGCTCAGGCCTTCCAGCCGGGGCAGCACCTCGGCCAGCACCCGCTCCACCTCCCGCGAGTCCCGCAGCAGCCGGCGCGCCAGCCGGCGCATCGCCGCCGCCGGCGCCGGATGCGGCGCCGGGTCGTCGACCAGGTCGCTCGCCCACATCGGCACCTCGACCACGGCCGTCAGACCGCCGTAGCGGTGCGCGTGGTACCAGGTGCTGTGCCGCGCGTCGTCCGGCATGCTCGGGTACGCCACCCCCGTCTCCGGACCGGGCATCACCCGCACCCCGGGCCCCGAGGCCGGCCAGCCCGCGGCGTCCGAGGCACCCGTCTCCACCGGGATGTGGAGCTCCGCCGCGGACTTGGCGAACGGCTCGGCGAGCCCCGGCACGTCCCTGGTCAACTGCACCCAGCTGCCGCCCAGGTCGGTGCCGTGCAGCGTCACCTGGAGGTAGGGGCGCAGCTCGTCGATCACCCCGAGCAGGGCCACGGTCTCGGGCGGCAGCCGGTCCGGCGGCAGCACCGACGGCGACCACTCCGGCTGCTCCGGGCCCGCCGGCCGGTAGAAGCCGAGGTGGTAGTCGAGCAGGCTGCGCGGGGCCGGGGTGACGTGCAGGCTCGCCCCGTCCGGGTCCGCGCAGAGCAGGAAGTGCCAGGAGTTCTCGGCCCGCAGGTCCCGCTCGTGCAGCACCCGTTCGGCCAGTAGCTGGAGGGTGCCGCCCCCCGTCGGTTCGTTGGCGTGGGCTCCCGCGACCACCAGGACCGCCCGCCGGGCGTGCCCGACGGACAGCAGGTGCAGCGGTCTGCCCGCGCGGGAGAGGCCGATCTGCCGCAACGTGCACAGGCCGGGCCGGTGAGCGGCCAACGCCCGGGCGGTTGCGACGAGTTCGGGAACACTGGGGTAACGCAGCTCCGGCAGGAGACTCACCCCCGACTTGTCCGCCCGGCTTCGCATTCCCCAGTCCCGCACGGCATAGGTGAACTGTCAAGAACCTCCCGGGGGAGGCTCCAGGGGGCGCCCGGAGGCGTGTGCGGACGGCCGACGGGACGGTTGGCGCCGGTCGGGGGTGCGAAGCCATTACGGGGCGCGGAACGGCTCCGCGCGCCGATAACCGACGCGGTGCGCGCCCGGCGAGTTTCAGCAAACCGGCGGATCGGCCGCATATTCACTCGTACGAGTGAATTTTGTCGCCAATGGCCGGTCAGTTCCCGTCTCCCACCCGCTCCAGCAGCGCCACCGGCAGCCTGCCGAAGAGCTCGCCCACGCGTGCGTGACCCGTGAACTCCCGCCCCGGCGCCAGCGCGTCGGCCCACCGCCCCGGCGGCAGCGGCAGGACCGTGTCCCGCCAGCCGCCCGCCGCGGCCAGCCGCAGCGACAGCCGGGTCACCGCCGTGACCACCGCCCCGGAACGCGAGAACGCGAGACAGTGCGCGGCGGCCGGCCCCTCGGCGGTCAGCGGCGCGTACGTCGCCGTGTCCCCGAAGACGTCCGGGCGCCGGGTCCGCAGCCGGAGCGCCGCCGCCGTCACCGCGTCCTTCTCGCCCGGGTGTTCCGGCGGGAAGGAGACCGGCCGCCGGTTGTCCGGGTCCACCAGCGCCCGGTACTCGCCCTCCGTGCCCTGGTAGACGTCCGGCACCCCGGGCATTGTCAGGTGGACCAGGGCCGTGCCCAGCACGTTCGCCCGGACGTGCGGCTCCAGCGAGGCCCGGAAGGCCGCCACGCGCTCTCCTGGCGCCCCGCACGGCCCCGCCCCGACGAACGAGACCACCGCCTCCTCGTACGGCGGCTCCTGCTCCGTCCAGCTCGTGTACAGGCCCGCCTCCCGCACGTGCTTCACCAGCGCCCCCCGCACCCGCTCCGGGGCCGCCGGACCGAGCCCGAACACCGTCTGCCAGGCCGCCCAGGCCAGCTGCGCGTCCGGCACCCCCTCCCCGTCCAGGGTCACCTCGGTGAGCACGTCCGCCCAGCGCTCCGGACACTCCGTCAGCACCGCCAGCGCCGCCCGCACATCGGCGCTGCGCTTGGTGTCGTGCGTCGTCACCACCGTCCCGGTCAGCGGCCAGTCGCGCTGCACGCGCGCGCAGTACGCGTGAAAGGCGTCGGGGGAGACGCCCGGGCTGCCCGGGTCCCCGCCCACCTCGGTCGCCGACAGCAGCGGCACATAGCGGTAGAACGCCGTGTCCTCCACGGACTTGGCCCGCAGCGCCGAGGCGGTCTGCGCGAACCGCGTCCGGAACTCCGCGAACCCCGGCCCGTCCCCCGCCACCAGCAGCCCGCGCACCACGTCCACGGCCCCGCCCTCGGCGGGCACCACGAAGGCCCGCCGGGCCTCCTCGGCGGCCTCCTCGGTGACCACGGCGGACACGTCACCGGAGGCGTACGGCCGGTACACCCGCATCCGCACCAGGAGCTCCTGCAGCGCGGTGCGCAGCGCCCAGGGCGCCCGGTCGCGCAGGGCGGGATCCGGCGAGGTCGCGCACACGCGCGTGGCGACCCTCGTCAGCCGGTCCGTCTCGGCCGCCAGCTCGTGCGTGACCACCTTGTAGGCCGCCCGCCGCACCGTGGCCGCCCAGTCGCCGCCCCGGTCCGTCTGCGGGGCCGCGAACCTCCGGTACTGGCCCAGCAGTTCACCGGCGCCCGCGGGATCCGTGAACAGGCCGTCCACGTGCCGCAGGGCGTCGTACCCGGTGGTCCCCGCGACCGGCCAGCCGGCCGGCAGCTGCTCGCCGTCGGCCAGGATCTTCTCCACGACCGTCCAGCGCCCGCCGGTCGCCTCGTGCAGCCGCGCGAGATAGCCGTCGGGGTCGGCGAGCCCGTCGGGATGGTCCACGCGCAGCCCGTCCAGCACGCCCTCGTGCAGCAGCTGGAGGATCTTGCCGTGGGTGGCCTCGAACACCTCCGGGTCCTCCACCCGCACCCCGATCAGCTCCGAGATGCTGAAGAACCGCCGGTAGTTCAGCTCGGTACGGGCCAGCCGCCACCACACCGGGCGGTACCACTGGGCGTCCAGCAACTCCGGCAGCGGCAGGTCCGCGGTGCCGTCGCGGAGCGGGAAGGCGTGCTCGTGGTAGCGCAGTACGTCCCCGTCGACCACCAGCTCCCCGAGCACCTCGCCGACCGGCCCGCCCAGCACCGGCACCAGCAGCCGGCCGCCCTGCGCCTCCCAGTCGACGTCGAACCAGCGCGCGTACGGCGACTTCGGACCCTCGCGCAGCACCTCCCACAGGGCGTGGTTGTGGCGGGGGGACATGGCCATGTGGTTCGGCACGATGTCGACGACGAGGCCGAGACCGTGCGACCGCGCGGTGGCCGCGAGTGCGCGGAGCCCGTCCTCGCCGCCGAGTTCCTCGCGCACGCGCGCGTGGTCGACGACGTCGTATCCGTGGGTGGAGCCGGGGACGGCTTCCAGCACGGGGGAGAGGTGGAGGTGGGAGACGCCGAGCGAGGCCAGGTACGGCACGGCCGAGGAGGCCGCCGAGAAAGGGAAGCTGGGCTGGAGCTGTAGTCGGTAGGTGGCCGTCGGGACGGTGGGGGTGATTCGCTCGGCTGTCATGCGGACGTATGTACCCGTCTGGTTGGGTTTTGTGTCACAGTGCGGGCCCGGTGGGGGTTGATCGCGCAGTTCCCCGCGCCCCTAAAGGGGCGCGTCTATGCCGGCCTCTTCAACACAGTCAGGCTTCGTCCCAGCAACGTCAGACGCTCTCCCCCGTCCACCTTCACCCCAGGTGGCACCGGTTCTGCCCGCGCCGTGTCGACCACCACCTCCCACTGCCGGCCGTGGTTCACCGGTACCAGGAACTCCAGGGGGCCCGGTGACGCGTTGAACATCAGCAGGAAGGAGTCGTCGGCGATCCGCTGTCCCCTGGTGCCCGGTTCCGAGATCGCGTTGCCGTTGAGGAAGACCGTGAGGGCCGACGCCTGGGCCGAGTCCCAGTCCCGCTGGGCCATCTCGTGGCCCTCGGGGGTGAACCAGGCGATGTCGGAGAGCTCGTCGTGGGTGCCCTCCACCGGGCGGCCGTGGAAGAAGCGGCGGCGCCGGAAGACCGGGTGCTCCTTGCGCAGCCGCGCCATCGCACGCGTGAAGGCCAGCAGGTCGCTGTCGTCGTCGGGGGACGGCCAGTCCACCCAGGACACCTCGTTGTCCTGGCAGTACGCGTTGTTGTTGCCCTGCTGGGTGCGGGCGAACTCGTCGCCGTGGCTGATCATCGGCACGCCCTGGGACAGCATCAGCGTGGCGACGAAGTTCCGCATCTGCCGTTCGCGCAGTTCGAGGATCCCGGGGTCGTCGGTGTGGCCCTCGACCCCGCAGTTCCACGAGCGGTTGTGGCTCTCGCCGTCGCGGTTGTCCTCGCCGTTGGCCGTGTTGTGCTTCTCGTTGTACGAGACGAGATCGTGCAGCGTGAAGCCGTCGTGGCAGGTGACGAAGTTGATGGAGGCCAGCGGGCGGCGGCCGTCGTCCTGGTAGAGGTCGGAGGAGCCGGTCAGCCGGGACGCGAACTCCGCCAGTGCGCGGGGCTCGCCGCGCCACAGGTCGCGCACGGTGTCCCGGTACTTGCCGTTCCACTCGGTCCACAGCGGCGGGAAGTTGCCCACCTGGTAGCCGCCCTCGCCCACGTCCCACGGCTCGGCGATCAGCTTGACCTGGGAGACGATCGGGTCCTGCTGCACCAGGTCGAAGAACGACGAAAGCCGGTCCACCTCGTGGAACTGCCGGGCCAGGGTCGCCGCGAGGTCGAAGCGGAAGCCGTCGACATGCATCTCGGTGACCCAGTACCGCAGCGAGTCCATGATCATCTGGAGTACGTGCGGGGACCGCATCAGCAGCGAGTTGCCGGTGCCGGTGGTGTCCATGTAGTAGCGCGGGTCGTCCGTCAGGCGGTAGTACGACTGGTTGTCCAGGCCGCGGAAGGACAGGGTCGGGCCGAGGTGGTTGCCCTCGGCGGTGTGGTTGTAGACCACGTCGAGGATCACCTCGATCCCGGCCTCGTGCAGCGCGCGGACCGCCGACTTGAACTCCAGGACCTGCTGGCCGCGGTCGCCCCAGGAGGCGTACGCGTTGTGCGGGGCGAAGAAGCCGATGGTGTTGTAGCCCCAGTAGTTGTTCAGGTCCATGTCGACCAGCCGGTGGTCGTTGACGAACTGGTGGACCGGCATCAGCTCCAGGGCCGTGACGCCCAGCGCCGTCAGATGGTCGATGACGGCCGGGTGGGCCAGGCCCGCGTAGGTGCCGCGCAGCTCCTCCGGCAGGCCCGGGTGGCGCATGGTGAGGCCCTTCACGTGGGCCTCGTAGATCACGGTGTGGTGGTACTCGGTGCGCGGCCGCCGGTCGTCGCCCCAGTCGAAGTACGGGTTGATCACCACCGACGTCATGGTGTGCGGCGCCGAGTCCAGGTCGTTGCGCTTGTCGGGGTCGCCGAAGTGGTAGCCGTACACCTCCTCGCCCCAGTGCACCGAACCGCCGATTGCCTTCGCGTACGGGTCGAGCAGCAGCTTCGCCGAGTTGCAGCGCTGCCCGCGCCCGGGGTCGTACGGGCCGTGCACCCGGAAGCCGTAGCGCTGCCCCGGCATCACGCCCGGCAGGTACGCGTGCCGGACGAAGGCGTCGCTCTCCCGCAGTTCCACCGCCGTCTCGGAGCCGTCGTCGTGCAGCAGACACAGCTCCACTCGGTCCGCGTCCTCGGTGAAGACCGCGAAGTTGGTCCCGGCGCCGTCGTACGTGGCGCCGAGCGGATATGCCTCTCCAGGCCAGACCTGCATGAAGTCGACTCTTCCAGGTGCGTCCTGCGCCCGGGGGCGCCTTGGTCATGAGTCTGCCCGAAAGTAATGGAACCCCTTGTGACTTACGTCCCTCTTACTCGGCGACCAGTGCACGCAGTGACCGATGTGGTGATGTGTGCCGAACCAGTGGGGCAGACACGTACTCCCTGTGACCAAGGGGGAGTAAGGGGAAGATGTGCGCAAGATAGTGCATCGCCATCTGGGCAAAGTGGTGGCCGGTGCGGGACTGGCGGTAGCGGGGACCGCCGTGATGGTCGGGATCACCCTCCCGGGTACGGCAGGGGCGAACGAGTCGGGAGGGAGCGACGGGAGCGGCGTGGCCGCCGCCCAGCAGGGCGGCCAGGGCCAGGACGCCGTCAAGCCGGGCGTGGTGGAACAGGCGCCGGCCGAGGGGAAGAAGGGCACGGGCAGCGACCCGCTGACCGACGACGAGACCAAGCGCGTCGAACAACTCGCTCTGACCAAGCAGATGTTCAGCGCCGGGGAGAACGTCGAGGGCCGACGCGGTCCCGAGCGGCTCAGCGTCGATCTCGCCGAGCCGGACGCCGACGAACTGGACGCCACGAACGCGCCGCGCCGCGCTGACGTGACGTTCTACGACTACCGGGACGACACCCTCGTCACCCGGACCGTCAACCTCGACACCGGCAAGGTCGAGCAGACCACCAGCCGCACGGGCGTCCAGCCGCCGCTCAGTCACGACGAGAACGTCGAGGCGCTCAAGCTGCTGGTCGCCGACCCGCTCGGGGCCGGCCTGAAGGCGGACTTCAAGGACGCCACCGGCAGCGAGCTGACCGACCCGGAACAGCAGCTGCTGCTCAACAGCGCGGTCTACCGCGCCACTCCGGGCGCCCAGCCGGCCGCGCTCGACAAGTGCGGCGAACACCGCTGCGTGCGGCTCTTCCCGAAGGTCAAGAACGGCCCGTGGATCGACGCCAGGTCGCTCATCGTCGACCTGAGCGCACGCAAGGTCGTGAAGCTCGGCGGCTGAGCCGGCTCCTTCGTTCACCCTTCCACCCTGCATCTCCCGTACCAGGAGTCACTTCGTCATGCACCCGAACAGAATCCGCCGTGCCCGCAGGACGGCCGCCGTCGGCCTGTCCGCGGCCGCGCTGGCCGCCGGCGTGACCACCGCGGCCGGACCCGCCGTCGCCCAGCCGAAGCGGGCCGGCGCGGCCGCCGCCGACTGCTCCGCCGCCTACCGCATCGAACAGAAGCTCTCCACCGGCACCACCTGGCGGATGTGCTGGCGCTACGACAGCAAGGCCGGGCTGGTCCTGGAGCACATCTCCTACCAGCCCAAGGGCGAGTCCGCCCCCATCAAGGTGCTCTCCAGCGCTCGTCTCGCCCAGATCGACGTCCCCTACGACGACGGCAGCGTCGAGTACGACGACCTGACCGGCTTCGGCTTCGCCCAGGGCCTGGTGCCGCTCGACTCGGCCGAGTGCCCCGGCGGCACCATCAAGACCGTCAAGGTCCCCGACGCCTGGGACCCGGCCCACCCGAACGTCAACGGCTTGTGCACCACCACCCGTTCGCGCGGCCACGCGTACCGGATGCAGGCCGACACCGGCAACCGGGTGTACCAGCAGCAGGGCAAGGACCTGTTGATCTACACCGTCAACAAGGTCGGCTGGTACGAGTACATGACCGAGTGGCGGTTCCAGGACGACGGCACGATCAACATGAACGTCGGCGCCACCGGCAGCCTCTCGCCGGGCGACTACGACGCCGGGGACGGCCGCGGCTGGCCGATCGGCAAGGGCGCCCACGCCTATGCCACCAGCCACAGCCACAACGTCTTCTGGAAGCTGGACTTCGACCTCGACGGCTCCTCCAAGAGCCGCGTCGAGCAGTACGACTCGAAGGTCAGCGCCCCCGTGCACGGCCAGGAGGCGCCCAGCAACAAGACCACCCGCACCGACGTCACCAAGGAACTCGCCGGTGACGCCGCGAACATGCGCTGGTGGCGGGTGGTCAGCACGGCCGGCAAGAACAAGGACGGGCACGCCCGGTCGTACGAGATCGTCCGGGGTGCCAGCAGCAAGTACCCGGGCCATGCGTTCACTTCGCACGACGTCTACTTCACCCAGTACGACAAGTGCGAGCAGTTCGCCAGCAACAACCCGGGCTGCGCGAGCGATCACCCCAAGACCGTCGACAAGTTCGTGAACGGACAGACCCTCACCAACCCCGTGGTCTGGGTGAACGTCGGTTTCCACCACATCGCGCGCGACGAGGACCAGCAGCCGATGCCGGTCCACTGGCAGGGCTTCTCCATCGCCCCGCGGGACGTCACCGCTATGAATCCGCTCACTCCGGCCGCCCTTGCTGATCAGAACGGACAGCCCGGAAACGGTAGTTGAGAAACGACCTGGGCATCCGGCTGCACCGCCGACCGCTCCCGGAGTACCCTTCCTTGATCGTTGGCACAGGGAGAGCTCGGGGGAGCGGAAGGCGGTGCACGGGGTGGGCTCGGGAGGCCTGGAGCTGCCCCCTGGTGACGAGGGTCACGAGGGGAACTCCACAGACGTCCCGCCCGGCGCGGTGTCCCTGGCCCGGCCGATGGACGCCACGGGCTCCATCGGGCCGGAGCTGGAGTGGGACGCCGACGCCTGGCTGGAGGTGCGTACGCGCGCCCAGCGGGCCGGCCGGGCCTACATCTGGCTGAACCTCGTCGAACAGCGGATGCGCGCGGTCGTGGCCGCCGTGCTGCGGCCCATCTACGAACCCGTCCACGGCGACGAGTGGGTGGTCGCCGCGGTCGGTCCGGCCGGCCAGGAGTGGGTCCAGCGGGCGGCCGCGGTCCGCGAGGTGAGCCGCCGCAAGGGGTACCTGCTGGACCCCGCCGACGACAACGTGCTCAGCTTCCTCACCCTGCCGCAGCTGCGCGAGCTGATGGTGCAGCACTGGCCCTGCTTCGAGCCGTACTTCGACGAGCGCCGGGACGTCGAGCTCGCCCTGGACGAGCTGGAGGTGACCCGCAACATCGTCTCCCGCAACCGGGCGCTGTCCGGGGCCGTCCTCGACCAGGCCGAGCGCGCCTCCGCCCGGCTCCTGGAGATGCTCGGCGCGGGCGGCGACGTGCCCTCGGCGCGCCGGCTGCCGGTGGACGCGGTGGAGGACCTCGTCGGCGACCGCTACGCGGACGTCGTGGCCGTCCACCCCGACCGGGTCCGCCTCATGCGCCAGTTCCCGGCCGAGGACCTCTTCGGCGGCGCCCGCCGTCTGGACGCCATCGGTATCGGCCTCAACCTGCTCGTGCAGAACTTCTCCGGCCGCCGGCTGATCCGCCTCGCCGAGACCGGCTGCCGGGTCCGGCTCCTCTTCCTCAACCCCGCCTCCAGCGCGGTCAAGCGCCGCGAACGCGAACTCGGGATGAAACGGGGCGAACTGGGCCGCTCGGTCGAGATGAACATCCTCCATATGCGCCGGGTCCGCTCCCGGCTGCGCGACCCTGGCGCCTTCGAGATCCAGGTGTACGACGACACCCCCCGCTTCTCCGCCTACCTGGTGGACGGCGACGGCGCCGACGGCGTCGCGGTCGTCCAGTCCTATCTGCGCGGCGCGCGCGGAATGGAGTCGCCGGTGCTGGTGCTCCGCAACGGCGGCAAGGTGGTCAAGTCGGACGATGCCGTGGAAACAGGCCTCTTCCCGACGTACCGCGAGGAGTTCGAGATGGCTTGGGCGGATTCGCGCCCGGTGTCGTGAACTGTCCCTGCGCGTGGGCGGCATAAGCGGAACGCGGTCCTCTGATTGTCAGTGGGGCATGCGAGGGTGGAGACCACTGGGGGAAAGCACCACCAAGAAGGGGGGCCGCCCATGGGCTGGCACCAGGAGCTCCTGATCGGCTTCGACCTGGAGACGACGGGTACGGATCCGCGCGAGGCACGGATCGTCACGGGGGCCGTGATCGAGGTCAGGGCCGGGCAGGAGCTGGGCCGCCGCGAGTGGCTGGCGGATCCGGGCGTGGAGATCCCGGCCGACGCGGTCGCGGTGCACGGCATCAGCAACGAGCGGGCGGCGGCGGAGGGCAGTCCGGCCGACCAGGTCGCCGACGCCCTCGCGGACGTCCTCACGGGCTACTGGAAGACCGGCGTCCCGGTCGTCGCCTACAACGCGACCTTCGACCTCACCCTGCTCTCGGCGGAACTCCGCCGGCACGGACTCCCGTCCTTCTCCGACCGCCTCGGCGGCCTCGCCCCCGGGCCGGTCGTCGACCCGTACACCATCGACCGCTGGGTCGACCGCTACCGCCGCGGCAAGCGGAACCTGGAAGCGGTCTGCGCCGAGTACGGCATCACCCTCGCCGCCGCCCACAACGCCTCTGCCGACGCCCTCGCGGCGGCGCGGCTGGCCGGCGCGATAGCCGAGCGCCATCCGAAGATCGCGGCGCTGGGTCCGGCGGAGCTGCATCGGCGGCAGGTGGAGTGGTATGCGGAGTGGGCCGCGGACTTCCAGCAGTTCTTGCGGCGCAAGGGGGAGGCCGACGCGGTGGTGGACGGGGCGTGGCCCCTGCGGGAGCTGGCCGAAGTGGTCTGAGTGCGGGCCGGTGGGGGCTGGCCGCGCAGTTCCCCGCGCCCCTTTGGGGCGCTCCTCAGGGGCCGCGGCACAGATCAGAAGGGATACCAGTGCACCGACTCGTCTCCCTCCCGCAGTGACGCTACCCGTCGCTCGAACTCGGCCAGCGCCTTCGGGTTGGTCGGTGCGTGCTGGGCCACCCACGCGCAGCTGGCCGTTTCCCGGGCCCCGCGCAGCACGCCGCAGCCCTCCCACTCGCGCACGTCCCAGCCATAGGCCGTGACGAACGAGTCGTAGGCGTCCGCCGGCATCCCGTACCGGTCCCGGGACAGTGCCATCACCACCAGGTCGTGCTCGCGGAGGTCGGAGGAGAAGGTCTCCAGGTCGACCAGGACCGGCCCGTTTGGGCCGACGTGCACGTTGCGGGGCAGCGCGTCCCCGTGGATCGGTCCCGGTGTCAGATGCGGGGTCAGCGCGGCCGCGGCCGCCGCGAAGCCGTCCCGGCGCTCCCGCAGGTACGCCGCGTCGGCGGGGGCGATCGCGGTGCCGGCCAGTCGCAGCCAGCGCTCCACACCGCCCAGCAGTTCGCGGGGCGGCAAGGTGAAGGGGGGAGTCGGCAGTGCGTGCACGATCCGCAGCAGTTCGGCCAGATCCTGCGGCTCGGCCGGCCGTACCGGATCCGGCAGCCGGTGCCACACGGTCACCGGGTGGCCGTCGACGAGCAGTGCCTTCTGCTCCGCGGCCCGTACGGCCGGTACGTCCGCCTCGGCCAGCCACCCGGCGATCTCCAGCTCGCGCCGGGCCCGGTCGAGGAGTTCGGCGTCGCGGCCGACCTTCACCACCAGGTCCCCGGCGGCGAACACCGCGTTCTCGCCCAGGGCCAGGAGCGAGGCGTCGGCCGCCGCGCCGGGCAGTACATGCGCCGCGGCGAGTACGTCCCGCGCCCTTGCCTCGTCCATCGTCCGCCTCCGTGTCCGTCGCCGACGCCCGCGCGCCCGCGGCTGTGCGGGTGCACACGGCGTCGTCTTCTCGCCGTCCGGCGGCCAGTCTCGCATCCACCTTGCTCTCGGGCAGGGTGCCCGGTCCTTCATGGCCGGGGTGAATGCCCGCTCCCGCCAAGCGGGGCAGAAGAGACCGAATCGCCGTCGGGGCGATTCGGCGTCGCCGCCCATGGTGCAAAGGGTGGCCTCGCAGAGGAGGTGGTGACAGGGAGTCGAGCATCTGGTGGCTGGTGGCTGGTGGTCGGCCGGGTCAGTAGGCGGGAGTGGTCACTCACTTGGGTGCGGTTGGTCGATGGTGTGCGCGGGTGGGGAACGCGGTGGCCGGGTTCGCGGCATGGCACGTTTTCGGATGTACCCGACGCCCGCGCAGGCGGAGCAGATGCTTCTGCACTGCGCGCACGCCCGGTACGCCTTCAGGGTGCGACACGAGGTCGCACCGCTCAAGCGGACAGCTCGGCCTCAACTGAGCTGTCCCAGACCAGTGTTCTGAGGTCTGGCCCCACGCTCACATGCGTCACTGGCAACGGTGGGGTGTGAAGCTGAGCGCTCAAGGCCCAAGGGTGTCGAGGCATCTGGCGCCACAGGCCGAGGGGCAGTCCGGAAGGGTGAACGAAAGTGAACCCCTGTCAAAGCCTCGTCAGCGTAAGCCGCCCGATGCTGAGCAGGAGTGGCGGCTACGGCCCGGATGTTGTGAGGCATCGAGCGGAGCTGAGGGTTCTGACCCGAGGCTCGTGAACACCGCTGGCCGCGGGGCAATAGGGGGCACCCTCCCCGGACGTATCTTGGTGGTGCGGAACGTGGAAACCCGGTTGAGGTCCAGAGTGATCTGGTAGGCCGACCGCAAGGAGAGCGGAATCCCTCAGCCGGACAGGATGGTTCAAGAAGCTAATGCCGGTCCCCGAAAGGGAGCAGACGTGAACCAGGTGAGCCTTTGAAGTGAACTGAGAAGAAGCCTGAACCGAGGGGCAAGTTGGACACCGGGAGGACGGTGGACATGTCTGCTCTATCGCTCAGCCCGGCGAACGGACCCGAGGACGCTTCCACGCTGTGGCACCAGATTGACTGGAGTCAATGCGAGGGAGAAGTGCGGCGACTGAGACAGCGGATCTTCAAGGCCGCGCAGGAAGAGGACTGGCCCAAGGTCAGGAATCTGCAAAAGCTCATGCTGCGGAGCTACTCCAACACGCTGGTGAGCGTGCGACGAGTGTCCCAGCTGAGTACTGGCCGCAAGACGGCCGGCGTCGACAGGAAGAAGGCGGTAACGCCCAAGGCTCGGTGGAATCTCGCGTCAGAGGTCCATCGGGTCGAGAAACCCTGGCGAGCCATGCCGGTCAGGCGGGTGTACATCCCGAAGAGTAACGGGAAGCAACGCCCGCTCGGTATTCCGACGATTCGGGATCGGGCCATGCAGGCCCGTGTCAAGAATGCACTGGAACCCGAGTGGGAAGCCCGTTTCGAACCCCGGTCGTATGGTTTCCGTCCGGGGAGAGGGTGCCACGACGCGATCGAGGCCATTTTCGGGGCAACGGCACGCAAGAACGCCAAACGCCTCTGGGTTCTCGACGCTGATCTGTCGGCGGCATTCGACCGCATCGACCATCCTCGCCTGATGGATGCCGTCGGGGGCTTCCCCGGCCGGAGTCTCATCCGTGGATGGTCGGCGTACTACCGGAAGGCGGTTTCCTCTAGAACATTCTCAAGTCTCGACAACTATGTGTGGGGGCTGCTCTGGGAGTGGGTGAAAAGGAGCCATCCGAGGAAGTCGAGGGTCTGGGTAGCCAACAGATACTTCGGCAGGTTCAACGAATCCAGAAACGACAAGTGGGTATTCGGGGACCGTATCAGCGGCGCCTATCTCCCCAAGTTCGGCTGGACCAAGATTGTCCGCCACGTACAGGTGAAGGGCGCGGCGTCTCCCGACGACCCTGCCCTGGCCGAGTACTGGCAAGAGCGCCGCCGTAAGAAGACGCCACCGCCGATGGACAAGGTGAGTCTGTCTCTGGCGTACAAACAGAAGGGGCTCTGCCCACTCTGTAATCAGGCGCTCATCGCCGGGGCCGAGTACGAACCGGATAGTCCACGTGAGTGGATCAACTGGTTCGCGGCCTCGAAGAAGATGCTGCACAAGCATCACTTCGTTTACCGGCGAGACGGCGGCTCCGACAATCGAACCAACCTCCGTCTCGTGCACTCCGCATGCCATCGACAGCTACACGCTCAAGATGGCGTGCAGACCAAGTGAAACTGCGCTGGCCCATGGGGCGAGCTTGAGCCGTGTGCATTGAAAGGTGCACGCACGGTTCTGAGGGGGCCGGGATGCAGTAATGCATCCCGGCTACCCGACTTGTACCCCGATGCCGCTCAGCAGGTCGCGCTGGCCAGGGCGTTCGGGTGCGCCCGCGTCGTGTTCAACGACGCGGTCCGCGCCCGTGAGGACGCCCGCAAAGCCGGACAGGCGTTCCTCACGGCGGGCGAGCTGTCCCGGAAACTGATCACCGAGGCGAAGAAGACCGCCTCGCGGTGCTGGCTGGGAGAGGTGTCCGCGGTGGTGCTCCAGCAGTCCCTGCGGGACGCCGAGAGTGCGTACCGCAACTTCTTCGCCTCCCAGAGGGGAACCCGCAAGGGCCCGAAGCCGGGCTCGCCCCGCTTCAAGTCCCGCAAGGACGCCCGGCAGTCGATCCGGTTCACCGCCAACGCCCGCTGGAACATCACCGGCAGTGGCCGCCTGAACCTGCCGAAGATCGGCGCGGTGAAGGTGAAGTGGTCCCGCACTCTGCCCGCCACCCCCACCTCCGTCACCGTCATCAAGGACGCGGCCGGACGATACTTCGCCTCCTTCGTCATCGACACCGACCCCGCCACCGACCAAGCGCGCATGCCCGCAACCGACCGCACCATCGGCATCGACTCGGCCTCACCCACTTCGCGGTCCTGTCCGACGGCACGAAGATCGACTCCCCGCGCTTCTTGCGCCGCGCGGAGAAGAAGCTGAAGAAGGCCCAGCGGGAGCTGGCCCGCAAGGAGAAGGGATCGAAGAATCGGGCCAAGGCCCGTTTGAAGGTCGCCCGCGCCCACGCCGAAGTCGCCGACGCGCGCCGTGAGTTCCACCACCAGCTCTCCACCAGGCTGATCTCCGAGAACCAAGGGATCGCCGTGGAGGATCTGTCGGTGAAGGCTCTGGCCCGCACGAAGCTGGCCAAGTCCGTGCACGACGCCGGATGGTCTTCGTTCATCGGCATGCTGGAGTACAAGGCAGAGCGTTACGGCCGTACCCTGGTCAGGATCGGCCGGTTCACACCGACCTCCCAGACCTGCTCCACGTGCGGCGCCGTGGACGGACCCAAACCCCTGCACGTGCGGGAGTGGACCTGTACCGCCTGCGGCACCGTCCACGACCGGGACCATAATGCCGCACTCAACGTCAAACAGGCCGCCGGACTGGCGGTATCGGCCTGCGGAGCGCTGGTAAGACCAGGAGTGATCCCGGCACAGCGTGAAGAAACAGGAAGCCATGGATTCCCGACCGGAAACCGTGCCGCGTAGCGGCACAGCGACCAGTCAAGGAAGGCCAGAATCCTCGCCCTTCAGAGCGAGGAGCATGTCAACCCGAGTGGAAGGACAAGGTGGCCACTCCGGCCCTCCAGGAGGACTACAGCGGGGCCATCGGCCTCGGCGAACTCCGGCACCGGTTGGAGAAGGGCGGCAATCTGGTGCTGGCCCGCTGTCAACGCTGAGTATCCGCACACGCGGAGCAGGGCCCGTTGGCTCCCCCGGAGACCAACGGACCCTGTGTGTGTCAGAGGGTGGTGCACCGCGCGGTTCAGACGCGCAGCCGCTCCTCCTCGCCCCGCGTCACCGGCGCCACCGCCTCCGGCGACTCGTCGTGCGTCAGGTCCGGCAGCCACCGCAGCCAGCTCGGCAGGTACCAGTTGCGCTCGCCGAGCAGGGCCATCACCGCCGGGAGCAGCACGCCCCGGATGATCGTCGCGTCGATGAGGACCGCGGCCGCCAGGCCCACGCCCATCTGCTTCATGGACTGCATGGACAGCGTGCCGAAGATCGCGAACACGGCGACCATGATGACGGCGGCGCTGGTGACGACCCCGGCCGTGGTGACCACGCCGTGCTGGATCGCGTCCTTGGTGGACCGGCCGCGCAGCCGGGCCTCACGGATCCGGGAGACCACGAACACGTGGTAGTCCATGGACAGGCCGAACAGGATCACGAAGAGGAACAGCGGCAGCCAGGTGACGATCGCGCCGACGCCCTGGGCGCCCACCAGCGAGGCGCCCCAGCCGTGCTGGAAGACGGCGACGAGGATGCCGTAGGCGGCGCCCACCGAGAGCAGGTTGAGCAGGATCGAGGTGATCGCGACCGTCAGCGAGCGGAACGACAGCAGCATCAGGAGGAAGGCGAAGACGACGACGAAGGCGAAGACCGGGACCACCGAGCCGAGCAGCTGGTCGTTGAAGTCCTGGTTGCCCGCGACGTTTCCGGTGATCGGCGCCTGCACGCCGTCGACCTTGCCGAGGGTGGCGGGCCGTACCTGGTCGCGCAGCTTCTGCAGGCTCTGGCCGGCCTTGTCCATGTCGGAGCCGCCGACCAGGGGCACGGTGATCAGGGCGACGTTCTGGGCGTCGTGCAGCTTGATGTCGACCGGGCCGCGCGAGGCGCCGGAGCTGATCGCCCGGTCCTTGAAGTCGGTCAGCGCCTGCCGGACCTCGGGGGCGTTGATGTCCTTCGCCTTGACGACCACCTCGGCCGGTTCGGAGCCGCCCGGGAAGGCCTGGTTGACGCGGTCGTAGGTCTGCACGATCGGCAGCGAGTTCCCGAACTCCTGGTCCAGGGTGAGCTGTGAGGTCTTCATGCCGAGGGCGGGCGCGGTGACCGCGAGCAGCGCGCCCACCGCGACGAGCACGGAGACCAGCGGCTTGGCGAGCACGCCCCGCAGCACGGCCGTCCAGAAGCGGCTCTCGGACGGCCCGTGGGCCCGCTTGCGGCGCAGGAAGGGGAGGCGGCCCTTCTCGACCCGGTGGCCCAGCAGGGAGAGCAGGGCGGGCAGGACGGTCACGGAGCCGACCATGGCGACCGCGACGACCATCAGGGAGGCCAGGCCCATCGCCTCGAACTCGGCGAGGCCGGTGAAGAGCATGCCCGCCATCGCCACGCACACCGTGACACCGGAGACGATGATCGCCCGGCCGCTGGTGGCGGCGGCGATCCGGAGCGCGGCGCCCGCGTCCCGGCCGGCCTCCCGTTCCTCGCGCTCCCGGCGCAGGTAGAAGAGGCAGTAGTCGACGCCGACGGCCATGCCGACCAGCAGCATCACGGAGTTGGCGGTGTCGCTCATCGGCTGCAGGTGGCTGACCAGGCCCATCAGACCCATCGTCGCCATGATCGCGGTGACCGCCAGCCCCACCGGCAGCAGCGCGGCGACCAGGGCGCCGAAGGCGATCAGCAGGATGCCGAAGGCCACCGGCACGGCGGAGTACTCGGCCCGCTGGAAGTCCTTGCCGAAGGCGTCGTCGTACTGCTTGTTCATGCTGGCGCCGCCGATCTCCTCGATCCGCAGCGTGCCGTGCGTCTTCTGGACCCCGGCCACCGCGTCCAGGACCGGCTGGACCCGGTCGCCGGCGGTCTCGGAGTCGCCGCGCATGTCGAACTGGACCAGTACGCTGCGGCCGTCCTTCGAGATCGTCCCGGCGGTGTAGGGCGAGGTGACGTCCGTGACCCTGCCGGTGCCGTCGACGGCCTTCATGACCTCCGTGACGGCGGCCCTGAAGGCGGCGTCCGTGGCCTTCACCGACGGGTCCTTCGATTGGACCAGGACCGTCTCGCTCGCCGGTTCCTTGATGCCCGCGTCGTCGATGATCTTCGCCGCGGTGTGGGTCTCGCCCTTCAGCTGGTCGCTCTCGTCGACGTCGACCCGGCCGGCCGCCGAGCCGAGCCCCATCGCCAGGACGACGAACAGCACCCATATACCGACGGCGGCCCAGCGGTGCCGGGCGCTCCAGCCGCCGGCCCGGGCGGCCAGCCCCCGCACCCGCGTCTCTCCGTTGCCCTTGACGGGATCCATGACGGAAATGCCCCCTCGTGTGCGGTGACGACCCCCCGGTCGCCACGATCTCTTCACGACTTCGTTCGTTCGATTCGAAGGTATGGGGCCGACAAGACCGACTCCTCGTGCTGTCCGGTGAAGTACGGCGGCCGCCTCTCGTCGCCGAGGAGGATGTCGGGCCCTTACATCTATCCACCCATCTCGGGGGTGATGATCAGGGCTGTCCCTTCCGACGACGGGGATCCTCTTTGTGATTGCGAAACCTTGTTGAACAAGTCACAGGTGCGTGTAGGAGTTGCTCCTGGCCGGTCCGATCGGCCAGAGTTTCGGGCAACCCGGGTTGCCCGGCACGGCCGTCGTGCCCACCCCCACGGGGCACGACGGCCGTTCTAAGGTGTTCGAATGACGACGTATGCGGCACTGCTGCGCGGGATCAACGTGGGCGGCAACAAGAAGCTCCCGATGGCCGAACTGCGCGCACTGATGACCGGCCTGGGGTACGGCTCCGTCCAGACCTACCTGCAGAGCGGGCAGGCCGCCTTCACCGCCGCCCACGGGGACGCCGAGTCCCTCGCGGCGGAGCTGGCCAAGGCGATCGAGGAGCGGTTCGGCTTCTCGGTCGACGTGCTCGTCCGCGACCATGCCTACCTGAAGGCGGTCGTCGAGGCCTGCCCCTTCCCGGCCGCCGAGCTGGCCGCCAAGCAGCTCCACGTCACCTACCTCTCCGAGCCGGTGGCCCCGGAGCGCTACGCGGACATCGACCCCGCCGCCCACCTCCCCGAGGAGTTCCGGCTGGGCGACCGCGCGCTGTACCTCTACGCCCCGGACGGCCTCGGCCGCTCCAAGCTCGCCGAGGCGCTGTCCCGGCCCCGGGTCCACAAGGGGCTGATCGCCACGACCCGGAACTGGAACACCGTCGTCAAGCTGGTGGAGCTCACGGCCGGGGAGGCGTGACCCCGGACCGGGAGGCCTGACCCCGGACCCTGCCCCAGGGGCGGGACGGACGCCTGTGCGAGGCTCGTCCCATGCGCTACATCATCATCGGAGCAGGGGCCGTCGGCGGTGCGATCGGCGGCCGGCTGGCCGGCGCGGGACACGACGTCGTCCTGGTGGCACGGGGCGCGCACCACACGGCGCTGCGGGACGGCGGGCTGCGGCTGAAGGTGCCGGACGGCGAGTACACGTACCGGCTGCAGGCCGTCACCGGGCCCGGGGAGCTGGGCGAGCTGCGGGCGGACGACGTACTCGTCCTCGCCGTCAAGACACAGGACACCGTGACCGCCCTGGGAAGCTGGGGGCCGGCACCGGTCGCGGGCGGTGGCACGGCGGCGGAGCGGCTGCCCCTGTTCTGCGCCCAGAACGGCGTGGAGGGCCAGCGCCTCGCCCTGCGCGTCTTCCGGCACGTCTACGGGGTCTGCGTCTGGCTGCCGTCGACCTTCGTCGAACCGGGCGTCGTCTCCGCCGGCGGCGCCCCGCTCACCGGCATGCTGCACCTGGGCCGGTACCCCCACGGCACCGACGCGACTGCCCGGCTGGTCGCCGCCGACCTGGAGAAGTCGCACTTCGAGGCGCCGGTCGTGCCCGACGTGGCGCGCTGGCAGTACGCCAAACTGCTGTCCAACCTGGGCAACGCGCTGGAGGCCGTCGCCGGGCCCGTCGCCGACGACGCGGCCATGACCCTGTTCGAGCGGGTGCGGGCCGAGGGCGCGGCCGTACTCGACGCCGCCGGGATCGCGTACGCGAGCGTCGAGGAGCAGCGGGCGCTGCGGGGCCACAAGGTGGACCTGGTCCCGCTGGCAGGCGCCCCGCGCGGCGGCGGTTCCTCGTGGCAGTCCCTCAGCCGCGGCACCGGCACCATCGAGGCCGACTACCTCAACGGCGAGATCGCCCTGCTGGGCCGCCTGCACGGCGTGCCGACCCCGCTCAACGACCTGCTCCGGCAACTGGCCAACGCCTACGCACGTGAGCGCCGGGCGCCCGGTTCGATGCCGGTCGGGGAACTCGCCCGGCTCGCCGACGAGGCCGCGACCACCTGATCAACTGCCGGGCGGGACCAAGTCGTTGGGAATCCGGACCGGTAAAGGCCCAGGTGTGACACGTTCGCCGGACGCGACGCAGAAGTAAGTGCCGGCCACGGCGCGACGCTCGTGAGAGCCTGCCGCGGGCCGGCTTGTTCGCGGTCCGACGGACAGGGGAGCGCCGGACCGCGAACACCAGGCCTGTCGCTCAGGCCCCCACGGCCGCCAGGGCCGGGGTGCGTGCCGCGTCGTACCGCTCCAGCAGCACCCGCGCCACCTCGGGCGCCGGGCCGAGCACCTCGGCCAGCACGTCCGCCTCCGCCGCGCCCCGCGCGATCCGGTCGGGCAGGAAGCCGGGGGCGAGGACGTACGGGGCCACGGCCACCCGGGCGCAGCCCAGTTCCCGCAGTTCCCGTACCGCGTCCTCGGTGCGGGGCAGGGACGCGGAGGCGAACGCGGGCCGCACGGCGCACCAGCCGGTGTGCCGCCACTCCCGCGCGATCTCCGCGATCACCGCGATCGCCTCCGGGTCGCTGGACCCCGCCGAGGCCAGCACGACCCCGGTCGAGGACTTGTCGGCGGAGGTCAGCCCCGCCTCGTACAGCCGCCGTTCGAGGGCCGACAGGAGCAGCGGGGACGGGCCCAGCACCTCGGCCTGGCGGATCCGCAGCCGGGGCGGCGCGTCCCGCAGCACGGCCGGGATGTCCGCCTTCGCGTGGAAGGCACGGGTGAGCAGCAGCGGGAGGGCCACGACGTCGCGCACGCCCTCCGCCGCCAGCGACTCCAGCACCCCGTGCACGGACGGGATGTTGAAGTCCAGGAAGCCGGTCTCCACGCGCAGCCCGGGCCGCAGCGACCGCACCCGCCGCACCAGGGCGTGCACGGTCGCGGCATGCCGCGGATCACGGCTGCCGTGGGCGATCACCACGAGGACGGGGCGGACCGGCTTGCTGTACATGGACCTCAGCTCTTCACCAGCAGACCGCGGCTGCGCAGCACCCACCGCTCCAGCGGACTGAAGATCAGCAGGTCGATCGCGATGCCGACGAACAGGATCAGGATGATGGCCTCGAACACCATCGCCATGTCACTGGCGGTCCGCGCGTTCTCCAGGAGCTGGCCGAGACCCACCCCGAGGTCGGGGAAGCTCGCGATGATCTCCGCCGCCATCAGCGAGCGCCAGGAGAACGCCCAGCCCTGCTTCAGACCCGCCACATAGCCGGGCATGGCCGCCGGCAGCACGACGTGCCAGATGCCCTTGACGCCGGTCGCGCCCATCGTGCGCCCGGCCCGCAGGAACAGCGGCGGCACCTGGTCGACGCCGGACACCAGGCCGTTGGCGATGGAGGGGACCGCGCCGAGCAGGATCACGGCGTACATCATCGAGTTGTTCAGGCCCAGCCAGATCACGGCCGGCGGCACCCACGCCACCGACGGCAGCGACTGGAGGCCGGACAGGATCGGGCCGATCGCCGCGCGCACGAACCTCACCCGCGCCACCAGCAGCCCCAGCGGGGTGCCGATGACGAGCGCGAAGAGGAAGCCGAGCAGGCCGCGGCTGACGCTGGTCCAGATGTAGCCGAGCAGGTCGCCCTTGAGCCAGGCGTCCTTGAACGCGTCGCCCACCGCGGTCGGCGAGGGCAGCTTGGACGGGTCGTCGACGACCGGGACCAGGAGCGTCCAGACCACGAGGACCACGGCGAGCGCGATGATCGGGGGCAGGATCTTGCCGGTGAAGGTCTGGCGGAGGGTCGGGCGGCTGGTGGCCGTCGTCTCCAGGGCGTCGAGGCCGGCCTCGACACTTCCGGCGTCCTTGGCCGGCGTCGTCTCAGTGCTGGCCATGGCGGCGGATCTCCCCACGCAGTACATCGGTGATCTCAAGGGACAGTTCGGCCACGGGCGCGTCCTCGATGCGGCGCGGCTGCGGTATGCCGACCTCCCACTCGCGGGCTATCCGGCCCGGCCGGGACGACAGCAGGATCACCCGCTGGGCGAGCCGCACCGCCTCGCGCACGTTGTGCGTGACGAACAGGACGGAGAGGCCGGTCTCCTGCCAGATCCGGGTCAGCTCGTCGTGCAGCACGTCGCGCGTGATGGCGTCCAGCGCCGAGAACGGCTCGTCCATCAGCAGCAGTCTGCTCTCCTGGGCGAGCGCGCGGGCCAGGGCGGCCCGCTGGCGCATACCGCCGGACAGCTCGTGGACGCGCTTGTCGTACGCGCCCTTCAGCCGGACCAGTTCGAGCAGTTCCTCGGCCCTGGTACGGCGGTCGTTCTTGGGAACCCCCCTGAGCTTCAGGGCGAGTTCGATGTTCTTGCCCGCGGTCAGCCACGGGAAGAGAGCGTGCTCCTGGAACATCAGGGCGGGCCGCCCGTCCGTCGCGATGGAGCCCGCGGTGGGGCGGTCCAGCCCCGCCACCAGGTTCAGCAGCGTGGACTTGCCGCAGCCCGAGGCCCCCAGGAGGGTGACGAACTCGCCCGGCGCGACATCGAGGGTGATGTCGTCCAGGACGAGCTGCTGCCCGCCCGGAGTCGCGAAGGACTTCGAGACATGCTCAAGGCGTGCCGCGTACTCGACCGACTCGTCGGCCTTGGCGAGTGTCGTGGTCGTGGCCATGGTCGTCACCTCCTGGGAACTCGTCGGGACCGGGGTCAGCTGCTGCCGAGACCGGCGGCGTCGACCGCGCTCTGGCCGTCGGCCTTCAGCACCTTGTTGAGGAGCGTCAGGTCGTAGATGTTCTTCAGCAGCGGGTCGGTGAGCAGACCGGCCTTGACGGCGTGCTGGGCCTCGGTGTTGAGGGTGGAGGCCAGCGGGTCGTCGGTGAACTGGATGGACGACCAGGCCGAGTTCAGGACGTCGTCGGGCAGCGCCTTGCCGGAGTCGACCGTCAGCTGCTTGTTGGCGGAGGCCTTCGCCGCGTCCGGGTTGGCGTTGATCCACTTGTTGGTCTCGACCGAGCCCTTGAGGACCGCCTCGACGACCTTCGGGTGCTCCTTGAGGAACTTCTGCGACACGATGATGTTCGTGATCACGAACTTCTTGTCGGGCCACAGCGTGGACTCGTCGAGCAGCACCTTGCCGCCCTCGGCGACCAGCTTGGACGCGGTCGGCTCCGGCACCCAGGCGCCGTCGATGGAACCGGCCTTGAACGCGTCCGGGGTGATCTTGTTGTCGGTGCGGACGACCGTGACGTCACCCTTGCCGCTCTGCGCGTCGACCTTCCAGCCCTGGTCGGCGACCCAGTTGAGGAACGCCACGTCCTGCGTGTTGCCCAGCTGAGGCGTCGCGATCTTCTTGCCCTTGACGTCCGCCAGCGACTTGATCTTCTTCGGGTTGACGACCAGCTTCACGCCGCCGGACGCCGAACCGCCGATGATCTTCAGGTCGGTGCCGTTGGACTTGGTGTAGCCGTTGATCGCCGGGGAGGGGCCGATCCAGCCGATGTCGATCGAGCCGGAGTTGAGCGCCTCGATCTCGGACGGGCCCGCGTTGAAGATCGCGTACTTGGCCTTGGTGGCGCCGAGCTCCTTCTGGAAGAAGCCCTTCTGGTTGCCGACCAGTGCGGTCGCGTGGGTCAGGTTGCCGAAGTAGCCGATCTTGACGGTGTCGAGACCGTCGATCTTCTTGGCTCCGGCGGCGACCTTGGTGGTGTCGGTCTTGTCGGAGTCCGACCCGTACCCGCAGGCGGCGACTGTGAGCAGGGGGAGCGCGGCGAGCGCGGCTATGCCGCGGCGAAGGAGCGTGGAGCGGTTGGCAGGCACGGGAGGCTTTCCTCTCGTTGGCCCGGCGGTCACGGTCTTTCAGGTCGTGGCCGGGAGGTCGGCAGGTCTTCGTCGCATCCGGGACGTCGGGTGGGGGGCCGGGGCGCGCAGGCAGTGCGCGTACGTCTTCACGCACATCGCGCCACCCCGCCCTGCCCGCTCCCGAGGTCGCCGCTGCCGACGCGGCCGCCCTCCTTCGCGAACGTCGCGTAGACGTCGGTCATCGTCATGTCAGAAGTCCCAGCCGTCGTCTTCGGTCTCGTCCTTGACCGGCTCGGGGGAGGCGAACGACTCGCCGACCATGCCCGCGGTGAGCGTGGTGCCGTCGGCGGGGTCGATCAGGATGAACGAGCCGGTGCGGCGCGAGTCGGCGTAGGAGTCGACCGGCAGCGGCTCGGCGGTACGGATCTTCACCCGGCCGATGTCGTTGGCGACGAGCTGTCCCGGGTGCGGGTGCAGGGACAGGTCGTCGAGCGTGAGCCGGGACGGGATGTCCTTGACGACCGCCTTGACCGTGCGGGTCCCGTGCTTGAGCAGCACCCGGTGGCCGACGGTCAGCGGCTGGTCGGCGACGTGGCAGACGGTCGCCTCGACGTCCTGGGTGGTCGCCGGGGCGTCCTTCGTCGGCACGATCAGGTCGCCGCGCGAGACGTCGATGTCGTCCGCGAGCAGGAGGGTCACCGACTGGGTGGTCCATGCCGTGTCGACCGGCTTGCCGAGCAGGTCGATGCCGGAGATCGTCGTCGTACGGCCGGACGGCAGGACCGTGACCGCCTCGCCGACGTGGAAGGTGCCGGCCGCGATCTGGCCGGCGTAACCGCGGTAGTCCGGGTGCTCGGCGGTCTGCGGGCGGATCACGTACTGCACGGGCAGCCGGGCGTGGCAGTGCGCCAGGTCGTGGCTGACCGGGACGGTCTCCAGGTGCTCCAGGACGGTCGGGCCGCCGTACCAGTCCATGTTCGCGGACGGCTCCACGACGTTGTCGCCGACGAGCGCGGAGATCGGGATGGCGGTGACCTCGGGGACGCCCAGCTCGGTGGCGTACGCCGTGAACTCCTCGGCGATCCCCGCGAAGATCGGCTCCTGGTAGTCGACCAGGTCCATCTTGTTGACGGCGAGGACGACGTGCGGGACGCGCAGCAGGGCGGCGATCGCGGCGTGCCGGCGGGTCTGCTCGACGACGCCGTTGCGGGCGTCGACCAGGATCACGGTCAGCTCGGCGGTGGAGGCACCCGTCACCATGTTGCGGGTGTACTGCACGTGGCCGGGCGTGTCGGCGAGGATGAACCGGCGCTCGGGGGTGGCGAAGTAGCGGTAGGCCACGTCGATGGTGATGCCCTGCTCGCGCTCGGCGCGCAGGCCGTCGGTGAGGAGGGCGAGGTCGGGGGCGTCCTTGCCGCGGCTGAGGGACGCCTGCTCGACGGCTTCCAGCTGGTCGGCGAGGACCGACTTGGAGTCGTGCAGCAGCCGTCCGACGAGGGTGGACTTGCCGTCGTCGACGGAGCCGGCGGTGGCGAACCGCAGCAGGGTCGTCTCGGTGAGGCCGAGTTCCGTGGTGCTGGTGCTCATGCTTAGAAGTACCCCTCGCGCTTGCGGTCTTCCATCGCGGCCTCGGAGAGCTTGTCGTCGGCCCGGGTGGCGCCGCGCTCGGTGAGCCGGGAGGCGGCGATCTCGGCGATCACGGCGTCCAGCGAGTCGGCGCCGGAGTCGACGGCGCCGGTGCAGGACATGTCGCCGACGGTCCGGTAGCGCACCTGGCGCTTCTCGACCGTCTCGCCGTCCTTCGGGCCGCCCCACTCGCCTGCGGTCAGCCACATGCCACCGCGCTGGAACACCTCGCGCTCGTGCGCGAAGTAGATCTGCGGCAGTTCGATCTCCTCGCGGGCGATGTACTGCCAGACGTCCAGCTCGGTCCAGTTGGAGAGCGGGAACACGCGGACGTGCTCGCCGGGGGCGTGCCGTCCGTTGTAGAGGTTCCACAGCTCGGGGCGCTGGCGGCGCGGGTCCCACTGCGAGAACTCGTCGCGCAGCGAGAACACCCGCTCCTTGGCGCGGGCCTTCTCCTCGTCGCGCCGGCCGCCACCGAAGACCGCGTCGAAGCGCTCGCTCTGGATCTTCTCGGTCAGCGGCACGGTCTGCAGCGGGTTGCGGACGCCGTCCGGACGTTCCTTGAGCACACCCCGGTCGATGTAGTCCTGTACGGAGGCCACATGGAGGCGCAGCCCATGTGCGGTCACCACACGGTCCCGGTACTCCAGGACCTCGGGGAAGTTGTGTCCGGTGTCCACGTGCAGCAGCGAGAACGGGATCGCGGCCGGGGCGAAGGCCTTCAGCGCCAGGTGCAGCATGACGATGGAGTCCTTGCCGCCGGAGAACAGGATCACCGGCCGCTCGAACTCGCCCGCCACCTCGCGGAAGATGTGGACCGCCTCGGACTCCAGCGCATCCAGGTGGGACAGGGCGTACGGGGTGCCCGTGCCCTCCCCGTGAGCCGCCACGGTCGTCGTCATGCCAGTCCCTTCCCGCTCAGCAGGGCGTGCACGGACGCCGCCGACTCCTGCACGCTCTGGTGCTGCGACTCGATCCGCAGATCGGGCGTCTCGGGCTCCTCGTACGGGTCGTCGACGCCGGTCAGCCCGCTCAGCTCACCCGCGGCCTGCTTGGCGTACAGACCCTTCACGTCGCGTACGGAGCACACCTCGACCGGGGTCGCCACGTGCACCTCGACGTACGCGGTGCCGTTCTCCTCGTGGCGCTTGCGTACCGCGTCGCGGCTGTCCGCGTACGGGGCGATCACGGGGACCAGCGCCTTGACGCCGTTGCGGGCCAGCAGCTCGGCGACGAAGCCGATGCGCTGCACGTTGGTGTGCCGGTCCTCGCGGCTGAAGCCGAGGCCCGCCGAGATGAACTCGCGGATCTCGTCGCCGTCGAGCACCTCGACGAGGTGGCCCTCCTCGCGCAGCCGGGCGGCCAGCTCGTACGCGATGGTGGTCTTGCCGGCACTCGGCAGACCCGTGAGCCAGACGGTGGCTCCGGTCGTCACGTGGTTCTCCTGGTTCGTCGATGGGGTCGTCTGGTGGGGCGTCTGGGTCGTCGAAAGCCCGTTGGCCGTCATCCGTGCAGTCCGCACTCGGTCTTGGCCCGTCCCGCCCAGCGCCCGGCGCGTGCGTCCTCGCCCTCGAGGACCCGGCGGGTGCAGGGCGCGCAGCCGACGGACGTGTAGCCGTCCATCAGCAGCGGGTTGGTCAGGACACCGTGTTCTGCGACGTAGTCGTCCACGTCGTCCTGGGTCCAGCGGGCGATCGGGGAGATCTTGACCTTCTGCCGCTTCTCGTCCCAGCTGACGACCGGGGTGTTCGCCCGGGTCTCGGACTCGTCGCGGCGCAGCCCGGTCGCCCAGGCCGTGTACTTCGTCAGACCCCGCTCCAGGGGCAGGACCTTGCGGAGCCTGCAGCACAGGTCGGGGTCGCGGTCGTGCAGCCTGGGGCCGTACTCGGCGTCCTGTTCGGCGACGGTCTGGCGCGGGGTGAGGGTGATGACGTTGACGTCCATCACGGCCTCGACCGCGTCCCGGGTGCCGATGGTCTCCGGGAAGTGGTAGCCGGTGTCGAGGAAGACGACGTCGACGCCCTTCTGGACGCGGGATGCCAGATGGGCCACCACCGCGTCCTCCATGGAGGAGGTCACGCAGAAGCCCCTGCCGAAGGTGTCCACCGCCCACTGGAGGATCTCCAGGGCGGAGGCGTCCTCCAGGTCGCGGCCGGCCTGCTCGGCCAGCGCCTTCAGCTCGTCGGTCGTCCGGTCTTCCTGAGCCGTGGTCATATCTGGTCCCCTCCAGCTTCGGAGTGCTTCAGCCCCCGGGCGAGCAGCCCGAGGAACTTCAGCTGGAATGCGCGATTGCAGGCCGCGCATTCCCAGGCGCCGTGGCCCTGCTCGTTCGGACGCAGGTCCTCGTCGCCGCAGTAGGGGCAGTAGAAGGGGGCGGCCCGCTCGCTCATGAGAGGGCCTCCTCACTGGCGCGGGACGCCCAGACGGCGAACCGCTCGCCGTCCTCGCGCTCCGCCTGGAAGCGCCGGAGCACCCGCTCGACGTAGTCCGGCAGCTCCTCCGAGGTCACCTTGAGACCGCGGACCTTGCGGCCGAACCCGGCCTCCAGGCCGAGCGCGCCGCCCAGGTGCACCTGGAAGCCCTCGACCTGCTCGCCCGCGTCGTTCAGGACCAGCTGGCCCTTGAGACCGATGTCCGCGACCTGGATACGGGCGCAGGCGTTCGGACAGCCGTTGATGTTGATGGTCAGCGGTTCGCCGAAGTCCGGCAGACGGCGCTCCAGCTCGTCGATGAGCGAGGCGCCGCGCGCCTTGGTCTCGACGATGGCGAGCTTGCAGTACTCGATGCCGGTGCAGGCCATGGTGCCGCGCCGGAACGGGGACGGCCTGGCGGTCAGGTCGAGCGCCTCCAGGGCCTCGACCAGCGACTCGACCTGGTCCTCCGTGACATCGAGGACGATCATCTTCTGCTCGGCGGTGGTACGGACCCGCCCGGAGCCGTGCGCCTCCGCCAGGTCCGCGATCTTCGCCAGGGTGGCGCCGTCCACGCGGCCGACGCGCGGGGCGAACCCGACGTAGAAGTTGCCGTCCTTCTGGCGGTGCGCACCGACGTGGTCGCGCCAGCGCTCGACGGGCTGCGCCGGGGCCGGCCCGTCGACGAGCTTCCGCTTCAGGTACTCGTCCTCCAGCACCTGACGGAACTTCTCCGCGCCCCAGTCGGCCACCAGGAACTTCAGCCGGGCGCGGGTGCGCAGCCGCCGGTAGCCGTAGTCGCGGAAGATCGAGATGACGCCCTCGTAGACGTCGGGCACCTCGTCCAGCGGGACCCAGGCGCCGAGCCGGACGCCGATCTTGGGGTTGGTGGACAGGCCGCCGCCGACCCACAGGTCGAAGCCCGGGCCGTGCTCGGGGTGGTCCACGCCGACGAACGCGATGTCGTTGATCTCGTGCGCCACGTCGAGCAGCGGCGAGCCGGAGATCGCGGACTTGAACTTGCGGGGCAGGTTCGAGAAGGCCTTGTTGCCGATGACCCGGCGCTGGATCTCGTCGATGGCCGGGGTGCCGTCGACGATCTCGTCGGCGGCGATGCCGGCGACCGGTGAGCCGAGGATCACCCGGGGCGTGTCACCGCAGGCCTCGGTGGTGGACAGGCCGACGGCCTCCAGCCGCTGCCAGATCTCGGGAACGTCCTCGATCCGGATCCAGTGGTACTGCACGTTCTGCCGGTCGGTGAGGTCCGCGGTGCCGCGCGCGAACTCCTGCGAGATCTCGCCGATCACCCGCAGCTGCTGCGTGGTGAGCCGGCCGCCGTCGATCCGCACCCGCAGCATGAAGTACTCGTCGTCCAGCTCCTCCGGCTCCAGGATGGCGGTCTTGCCGCCGTCGATGCCGGGCTTGCGCTGCGTGTACAGGCCCCACCAGCGCATACGTCCGCGCAGGTCGTTGGGGTCGATCGAGTCGAAGCCGCGCTTGGAGTAGATCGTCTCAATGCGTGTCCGCACATTGAGACCGTCGTCGTCCTTCTTGAACTGCTCGTTGCCGTTGAGCGGGGTGAAGTGCCCCATGGCCCACTGACCCTCGCCGCGGTGACGGCTCACCTTGCGGCGGGGCGCGGAGGCAGCAGGGTTCTGCGGGGTGGCGGCCATGGTGATATACGTCCTTCAGACAGCGGGGAAGCGGCTCTGAACTGCGCCTACGGGCGCACGAGGGCATGTCTGCGCGGCACTGCGCAAGGGGGAGGTCCGGACCGGGAAACGCGGCGGTGCTGTGCTCTCAGCCCGCCGGACAGATGGCGCTGGACATGCGGCCGAGGTCGACGTGCCGCCGACTCACCAAGGCAATCCCAGTTCCAGACATGACGGAAGCGTGTCACGCGGATCTCCGGGCAGTCCACCATCGTCCGCGATTCGGACGGATCTATTCTGAATAGTGAGACGGAGTGTTCTGGGTCACGCCCCGTTCCGCGCCGTGGTGTGCGCCCCGGGCCACGGTCCGGGCGCCGAGACGTCCGGTTCCTCCGCGCTCTTCGTGTCGAAGAGCCGGAACCCCCGCCGCTGATAGTTCGCCATCGCGTGCTCGCCGTCCAGACTGCAGGTGTGCACCCATACCCGCTTCGTCGGCGGCCGCCCGTCCCACCGCTCCGCGAGGTCCCAGGCCCGCGCGGTGCCGTACGAAAGCAGATGACCGCCGATGCGGCGGCCCCGGAACGCCGGTATCAGGCCGAAGTAGGCGATCTCCACGACTCCGTCGTCCTGCGGGTCGAGCTCGATGTAGCCCGCCGGGGTGCCCCGGTCGTATGCGACCCAGGTCTCCGCGCCCGGCCGCTCCAGGTACTGCTGCCAGCGGGCGTGGCTCCAGCCCAGCCGGTCGGTCCAGCGGATGTCACCGCCGACCGAGGCGTACAGGAAGCGGCTGAACTCGGGGGAGGGGACCTCGGAGCGGACGACCTCGACCGTGTCGCCGCCCGGGACGGCGGCGGGCAGGAGGCCGGCCGCGGAGGTCTGCTCCAGGGACCAGGTGGTCACGACGATGCTGCTCATGGGGCCAGGCAATCATCCCGGCCCCGGACATGTCGACAGCCGCCGCCGGAGCGACGCGCCGACGGCCGGTCCGGCGACGCGCCGACGGCGGCTGCCGACGCGCCGGCGGTCGTCATCCGAGCGACGCGTCGATCGAGCGCAGCGGGACCGAGAACAGCATGCGGTTGGTGACCGACCACACCTCGCCCGTGTCCGGTGCGTAGGAGAGCGAGCCGGTGTCCTCGCCCCAGCAGCGGTGCGAGGCGTCCGAGCCGCACCCGGCCGCACGGGCACCCTTGGAGTCCTGCCGCCACAGACTGCCGTGCCCGTCCATGGCGCCGGGCAGATGCCCCACGTACCACTCGGAGTCCGTCGCGCCCGGCGGCCGGTACGACAGGACGCCCCGGATCTCCGAGGCGCCGGTCCGGTACGCCTCGACCGCGTCGGCCCGGCCGAAGGTGTCCGTGGTGAGCAGTCCGTCGCGCTTCGGGCTCTCGTCGAACGCGTACCGCCACAGCCGGGCGTGCTGATCGCTGCCGGCGGGCGTCCACTCGCCGAGGACCAGGCTGTCCGGGGCCGTCCCCCGGTCCACCGAGAGCGCGCTCGGACAGGGCGCACCGGTCCGGGAGCAGGCCCCGGCGGAGTAGCGGTACGAGCCCACGGCGGGCATCACGTACCGGAAGCCGTCGGCCGACCAGCCGCCGGACACCCGGCCGACCGCGTCGGTGAGCACCGAGGTGCGCTGGATGCGGTTGAGGTCGTAGACGTAGAGCGCGTCGGCGCTGCCCTCGGCGGTGGTGACCAGGAGCTTGTCCTCGTACCAGGCCATCCCGGAGATCTGCGAGGTCAGGCCCCGGTAGGTGCTGCCGTCGGCGCTGGGCACGGTCAGCAGGACCCAGGAGTAGGAGGGGTGGGCGGGGTCGTTCGCGTTGATCACCGCGACCCTGGCCAGGCCCCGGGAGGCGGCGGGGCCGGTGCTGGTGCTGTGCGTCCAGCCGGCCAGGACGACCCGGTTGGCGCCCCACAGGCCGTCGTCGTCGGCCTCCGAGGAGGTGGTCACCGAGGCCGGCTGCCAGTCGTCGGTGAGGGTGTCGGTGGGGTCCCAGCAGTACGCCTCGGTGGCGGCCGGGGTGACCGGCAGCGAGTCCCGGTCGTCGGAGTCGCAGTCGGCCGCCCTGCGCAGGGTGTGGTCGGCCTCGGCCAGCACGTCGGCGACCCCGACCGTGCCGCCCATCGCGGAGGCGAGCCGGTCCAGTGAGCGGCGCGGTACGAGGTGTTCCTGGAGCTGCAGCGGAGCGATGTCGGTGGTGGAGGTCAGTGGCTTGAGCGCGCCGGGGTCCTCGGCGACCGTGGCCTGCGAGGCGCTGACGATCGTGGCCGTCGCGGTGAGCGCCAGCGCGGTCCCGGCCAGGGCTGCGCGCAGGGCCGCGCCCCGTCTGCGCCGTCGGTGTCTGCCGCGATGCTTCATGTGTCCTCCCGAGGCGGGCCAACTGCGCCTCATGGTCCGAGCGTTGACCAAGGAGCAGGTGGGGAGGCCCGTACCGGGATGCTACGGCAGCCGGAGTCGCCGTACCTCGAAGACCCCGCAAATATGCGGAAGATACCTCCCCCGATGCCCCGGATGCGTTAAATAAGTCCGGGAGCGAGGACACTCATCCGGGCCGGAGGCCCGGCGTCCGGCCCGCCGCCACGACCGGCGCGGTCGAGTACGGCAGCAGGTCGCGCGGATCGTCGGGGAGCAGCACCTCGATCTCGGCGTCGTCGCGGAAGCGGTACGGCCGGTGTTCGAGAAGGGCCCCGAGATACCGCCGGATCCTGGACATCTCGGCGCGTACGGTCACGGTCCGCGAGGCGTCCCCGAAGACGTCCTCGGCCAGCCCGGCCGCGCTGCGCCCGGCGCGCCGCACCGCCAGCAGGTACAGCAACTCGGCATGCCGGGGACTGAGTTCACGGGACCACGAGCTCGCACCGCCGCCGACCGTCATGGAGGGCCGGCGCGGCCTGGCCAGGTCGAGCACGAGCCGGCCGCCGCCCACCGGCGCCGGCTCGTCCACCGCCCGCAGCAGCCAGCCCCCGGCCAGCGGCTCCACCGCGCACAGTCCGAGCGCGGGCAGCCACCGGCGGCCCGGCGACAGCGACTTGGGCAGGGAGAGCCGCCGCGGGTACGGCATGCCGGTGACCGCCGCGGTCCAGCCGTCGGCGTCCACCACCACCGCCCGCCCGCCGAGCCGGGCCAGCACCGGCGCCGCGACCGCCCGCAGCCGCTCCAGCGCGTCCAGGTGCAACTCCCGCAGCCGGGCCTCGGCGAGCTTCGCCACCGAGTTCACCCAGGCCAGGGTGGCCGGATGCATCGTCTCCAGCGGGCCGCTGACGTCCACCACACCGAGCAGGCTGCCGTCCCGGGGGTCCGTGATCGGGGCGCCGGAACACGTCCAGGAGACATGCGAGCGGACGAAGTGCTCGGCGGCGAACACCTGTACGGGCCTGCGCTCCACCGCCGGGGTGCCGACCCCGTTGGTCCCGACGACGTCTTCCCGCCAGTCGGCGCCGAGTTCGAAGCCCAGCCCGTCCGCCTTGCGCAGCACCGGCGACGAACCCTCCCGCCACAGCACCCGGCCGTCGGCATCCGCCACCACCATGATGTGCTGGGCGACGTCCGCGACCGAAAGCAGCCCCTCGCGCAGCACCGGCAGCACGTCCTTGAGTGGTGACTCCTCGCGTCTGCGCCGGACTTCCTCGGCGGACAGCAGCCCCGAACGGAAGTCGTGGTCCGGGTCGACGCCGCTGCGCAGCATCCGTCCCCAGGACTGTTCGATCACCGGCCGGGGCGAGACCCGCCCACGCTGTCCGGCGAGTCTGGCCTCGCGCACCTCGTTCAGTACCCGCGCCGCCTGCGCCGCGTCCTTCGCGGCGAGTCGCGCCACGTCCATCGGCGGGTTCCCCACAGAGGTCCTCCCGGATACGCCTCGAAAAAGGCATCGATGAGTCGCTGTCAAGCCGTCCGGGCGGCGGTTTCCGGTCCGACTGCGCGTCTTATACTGCCGTTTTCCGGTGCCGGAGGCACACAGTCCGCACACAGTCACCGATATGTTGCAACCCCTTGCAACCCTGGTGAACGGGCCGGGGGTGGCCGAAACTTGAGCCGACGCCACGGCGTCGGAGGCCTGACATGGGCCGAAGAGGTGGGGGTGGTGCCGTGTCGGCGCAGCACCACCCCCGCCGGCGGCGCCTTGGCCGTCGCGGCAGGGGGTGCGGCTTGCGGTGCGTTGGCGGCTGACGGTTGTGGGGGGTTGCTCGCGCCCACGCGGCGGAGCCGCACATTGATACAGCCCCGCGCCCCTATAGGTAGGGCAAGTCCCGGATCTCAGAAGGTCACCCGGGATCGGTCCACTACCGCCGTGAGGTCCAGGCTGCTCGGCAGGGTGCCGAAGCTTGAACCCCAGTCGTTGCCCAGCCTCGATGCGCAGAAGGCGTCTGCCACCTCCGGCGGTGCGAAGCGGACCAGCAGGGAGCCCTGGAGGACTGTGGCCAGGCGTTCCACCAGGCGTCTGGCTCGGGCCTCCATGCCCTCCAGGTCGGCCAGTTCGGAGAAGAGGTCCTTGACCGCGCGGTCCAGGCGGTGGTCGGCGCCGTGCGCCCGGCCGATCTCCTGGAGGTAGGCGTCCAGTGCGCCCGGTTCGCGGTGCAGGGCGCGCAGCGCGTCCAGGGCCTGGATGTTGCCGGCGCCCTCCCAGACGGAGTTGAGCGGGGACTCGCGGACCAGCCGCGGCAGCCCCGACTCCTCCACGTAGCCGTTGCCGCCCAGGCACTCCGCGGCCTCCACGACGAGCGGTGCGCAGCGCTTGGTCACCCAGTACTTGGCGGCCGGCAGGGCCAGCCTGAGCAAAGCCCGTTCGGACTCGCCGCCGTCGTCGTAGGCGGCGGCCAGCCGCAGCGCGAGGGCGGTCGCCGCCTCCGACTCGATCGCGAGGTCGGCCAGCACGTTGCGCATCAGCGGTTTGTCGGCCAGCGGCCCGCCGAACGCCTCGCGGTGCGTGGCGTGGTGCACGGCCTGCGCCACCGCCTGCCGCATCAGCCCCGCCGAGCCCAGCACACAGTCCAGCCGGGTCGCGGCGACCATCTCGATGATGGTCCGCACCCCGCGCCCCTCCTCGCCCACCCGTCGCGCCCAGGTCCCGTCGAACTCGACCTCGCCCGACGCGTTGGACCGGTTGCCGAGCTTGTCCTTGAGCCGCTGGAGGAGGAAGACGTTGCGGGTACCGTCCGCCAGGACGCGCGGCACGAGGAGACAGGTGAGGCCGGCCGGCGCCTGGGCCAGCACCAGGAAGCCGTCCGACATGGGTGCCGAGCAGAACCACTTGTGTCCGGTGAGGGTGTACGTCCCGGCCTCGGCGAGCGGGGCGGCGGTGGTCGTGTTCGCCCGTACGTCGCTGCCGCCCTGCTTCTCCGTCATGCCCATGCCGAACAGGGCGCCGGCCTTCCGCGCCGCGGGCCGCAGTTCGCGGTCGTAGACCGTGGACGTCAGCAGCGGCTCCCACACGGCGGCCAGCTCCGGGTCGGTGCGCAGCGCGGGCACCGCCGCGTTGGTCATCGACAGCGGGCAGCAGTTGCCGGCCTCGACCTGGGTCCAGACCAGGAAGGCGGCGGCCCGCCGGACATGCCCGGACGGCCGGACCCAGCCGGTGGTCAGGCCCGCGCCGACGCCCTTGCCGAGCAGCCGGTGCCAGGCGGGATGGAACTCGACCTCGTCGATCCGGTGGCCGTAGCGGTCGTGGGTGCGCAGCCGCGGCGGATGCTCGTTCGCCTGTGTCCCCCACTCCTGCACCTGCGCCGAACCGGCCGAGGCGCCGATCTCCGAGAGCTCGGTGCGCACCACGCCGAGCAGCCCGGGGTCGGTGTGCCGCTCGACGGCCTCGACGAGCGCCCGGTCGGTGGTGAAGAGGTCGTATCCGGCCAGCGGAGGCGGCTGGTTGCTCACGGTATGCGTGGTGTTGCCTGCCATGTCTGCGAACCTACCCGGGGCGGCGGCGGTGGTCTCCAGCGTGACACAGCGGCCCCGCCCATCGCGTCCGCCCCGGCCGGGGCCCCGTGAGGTGAGGACGGCCCCGGACGGCGGATACCGTTAGGGCGTGCAGCCAGCAAGCGATACTCCCGAGCGGCCCTCCGGCCGGCTCCACCGGGCCAGAGCCCTCTACCGGAACGTCTCCAAGCGCAGGACGGCCTGGCTGCTGATCAAGGACACCACCAATTCCTGCATCGAGTACCGCATCCTCGGGCTGGCCGCCGAGGCCGCCTTCTTCACCCTGCTGTCGGTCCCGCCGCTGCTGCTCAGCCTCATCGGACTGCTCGGCTACGTCGACGCCTGGACCGGTGCCCACACCATCGCGAGCCTGGAGGCCAACCTCCTGGACGCCTCCCGCACGGTCCTGTCCGACAAGGGCGTGAAGGAGATCGCCGAGCCGATCCTGCACGACGTGGTACGCGGCGGCCGCCCCGACGTCATCTCCATCGGCTTCCTGTTCGCCCTGTGGTCGGGCTCCCGCGCGGTGAACGTCTTCATCGACACGATCACGGTGATGTACGGCCTCGACGGCGTCCGGGGCATCGTGAAGACCCGGATCGTCTCCTTCCTGCTCTTCATCGCCGCGCTGCTGATCGGCTCGGTGGCGCTGCCGCTGATGGTGGCCGGACCGGACGCGGTGGTCGGGGTCGTGCCCTGGTCGGAGACGCTCGTACAGGTCCTGTACTGGCCGGTCGTGATCGTCCTGTCCGTCGTCTTCCTGACCACGCTGTACCACGTCTCCGTGCCGGTGCGCTCGCCGTGGGTCGAGGACGTCCCCGGCGCCCTGGTCGCCCTGGCCATGTGGGTCCTCGGCAGCTTCCTGCTGCGTATCTACCTGACCCACACGATCGAGGGCGCGACGATCTACGGCTCGCTCGCCGCGGCCGTCGCGGTGCTCCTGTGGATCGGCGTCTCGGCCTTCGCCGTGCTGGTCGGCGCCGCCGTGAACGCCGCGATCGACCGGGTCTGGCCGGCCGCCGCGACGGCCGCGGCGCGCGCCGCCAACGAGCGGCTGCGGGAGGCCCAGGTCGCCGAGTACGTGGCCCGCGCGGCCGCGGCGCGGGAGGCCGACCCGGGGGACCCCGACGACCCCGACATGCCGTCGGAGTTCCCCGAGCGCTGGTCCCGGTTCCTGCCGCCGGAGGATGTCAGTGCGCGGCTGCGTACGCATGTGAAGAGCAGCCATCCGCCGCCGCGGAAGCCGGAGGCTTGAGGGCCGAGGCGGTTTCGCAGTCGAGGTGGGGTTTTCGGCGGGGTGCGGGTTGTGGGTGGTTGCTCGCGCAGTTCCCCGCGCCCCTTACGGGGCGCGATCTCGCCGGCATGTCGAACGTGGCCCCCCTTGCCCCTGAAGGGACGCGTCTACGCTGGCGTATGTGTACAAGGAGCGGGCTTCTCGGGTTCCCGGTGCGGTCGTCTGGGTGAACAGGCCCGACGGGGGCGGTGCCGGGCGGGTGCTGCCCGACGGGTGCATGGATCTGCTCTGGAACGAGGGGCGGCTGCTGGTCGCCGGGCCCGATACACGGGCCTACCTCACCGAGGGCGCCAGGGGGGTGTGGGTGGGCCTTCGTTTCTATCCCGGTACCGCCCCCGCCCTGCTCGGTGTGCCGGGGTACGCGCTGCTCGATCAGCGGGTCGAGCTGAGTGACCTGTGGCCGGTCGCCGACGTGCGGCGGCTGCGGGACCGGGTCGCGGGCGCGGGTGATCCGGCCGGCGCGCTGGAGGAGATCGCCCTGGAACGGGCGCTGCCCTGCGACCCGTCGCTGCGGCCGCTGGTCGAAGCCCTGGGCGCGGGGCGCCCCGTCGCCGCCGTCGCCGACGAACTCGGCCTCGGTGCACGTCAGTTGCATCGCCGTAGCCGTGCCGCCTTCGGCTACGGGCCCAAGACGCTGGCCCGGGTGCTGCGGCTGCAGCGGGCGCTCGCGTTCGCCCGGGCCGGGGTGCCGCTCGCGGAGACCGCGGTCCGGGCGGGGTACGCGGACCAGCCTCATCTCGCCCGGGACGTACGGGAGCTGGCGGGTCTGCCGCTGACCGGGCTACTCGGCGGGTAGCGGGGCGAACAGGTCGACGCCGTTGCCGTCGGGGTCGTGCACCGTGGCGTACCGCTGGCCCCAGAACGCGTCCCACGGCTTGAGTTCGCCGTGGTGGCCGGCGCCCACCAGGTCGTCGTAGAGCGCGTCCACCTTGGCGGGCGAGTCGCAGCGGAAGGCGAGTGCCACCCGGCCGCCGCCGGCCGGCGGGTGCCAGGCCGGGTGGAAGGAGCGGATCGTCTCCTCCGTGTCCAGGGCGAGGGTGAGGCCGCCCGGCAACTCGGCCTCGACGTGCGGCTGTTCCTCGGCGCCGGGCGGGAAGACCAGGCCGAGGCGGCGGTAGAAGGCGAGGGACGCGGCCAGGTCGGAGGTGACGAGGCCGATCACGGCGAATCGTGGAGTCATGCCGTCACCGTAGGCGGGTTCCGGGCGTCGGTCTTGAAGGAATCGGACGCACCGGCCTCCTCCGGGCGGGAGGAAAACCGGTCCCCCTGTGGAACGCCTGTGCGGCACGATGAGCGCATGATCCGTGCCGTGCGCGTCCTGCCGCCCCTGCTCCTCGCCGCCGCCCTGCTCACCGGCTGCGGCACCGAGAAGGCGGGCTCCGCAGACTCCGGCGCTCCCGCGGACGCCGGCACCGCCCCCGCCGACCAGGCCGAACTGGCCGCCAAGGCCAAGGCGTTGGGGATGGCCCCGGAGCTGGTCTACGTCACCGCCGCGCCGGGCTTCACCCTCGCCCAGCAGTCCGTCGGCGTACAGGGCGACGACGGCTTCTCCGCCGCGTACACGGACCGGACCGGCGCCGTCATCCACCTCTACACCGATCATCTGCGCTACGCCGGGCAGCACAAGTACGAGGTGGTGGAGAAGGACTGCGTGGTGTGGCTGGAGGGCGAGGGCGGGGTCTCCGGCGCGGTGCTGGGCAAGGCGCTGCGCGCCGTCCACCGCCCCACCGCCGGCGAACTCGACACCCTGCTGCCCGCCCCCGACCCCGCCTTCACCGACGGCGAACCGGTGCAGCGCGGCGACCTGCCGACCAACGGGGACGGCGGCCCGCCCGACAACAGCGTGCCGACGCCGGGCCTGTGAGCCGAACGGGTGTTCTGCGCAACCCGTGGTCACGCCCGGGAGAAGCGCCGGGATTCCGGCTTCCCGGCCCACCTGTACGGGGGTGTCGCCTCGGCCGCACGGCTGGTCCAGTGACGTTTCTCCGGTGAACCGGATCCGCCATTGGGGTGAGTAAAGGTCGCGCACGGAGATAGTCACGTGCGTACCTAGAGATGCTCTTGTCTTGGCAAAGGGCGTCGAGACGCGGGAGCCGAGCTGTGCCCCCGCGCCACCCACCCACAGGAGGAGCCGGACCTTGACTTACGGGAAGAAGCTGCGCGAGCAGATCGCCGGGCCGGGGACCACCCCGCTGATCGGCGTGTACGACATGTACTCGGCGTCTATCGCGGCCAAACACTACGACGGGATGTTCGTATCGGGCTTCGGCTTCGCCGCCTCGTACTACGGCCTGCCCGACATCGGATTCATCGCCTGGCCCGACATGGTGGCCTTCGTCCAGCGGCTGCGGGGCGCGTTCCCGCACCACCACCTCCTCGTCGACATCGACGACGGGTACGTCGACCCCGAGGTCGCCTGCCACGTCGTCGAGGGGCTGGAGCGGATCGGTGCCTCCGGGGTGATCCTGGAGGACCAGAAACGGCCGCGCCGCTGCGGGCACGCCGACGGCAAGCAGGTGCTGCCCCTGGAGGAGTACCTGGACAAGCTGGAGAAGGTCCTGGAGACCCGCCAGGACCTGGTCGTCGTGGCCCGCACGGACGCCACCGACGAGCACGACATCCTGCACCGCGCGGAGCGGCTCGCCGCCACCGCCGCCGACGTGATCCTGGTCGACGGGGTGCGCAGCGAGGAGTGGATCCGCCGGATCCGCAAGGTCGTCGGCGACAAGCCGCTGCTCTTCAACCAGATCGCCGGCGGCAAGTCGCCCCGCCTCTCGCTCACCGAGCTGGACGACCTCGGCGTCGACGTCGCGATCTACTCCACGCCCTGTCTGTTCGCCGCGCACGAGGCGATGGACTCGGCGCTGAGCGAACTGAAGTCCGCGGACGGCCGGCTGCCGCAGGTCGACGCGGCCAGTGGTGTCGGCGTCAAGGCCTCCACCACCCTGCTGGAGCGGAACATCGCCCGCGAGCGGCTCGACGAGCCCGAGGGCGTGGGCGTGTGACCCGGTTGCGGACCGCCGCGGCCCTCACGGCGGCGCTGCTCGGCGCGGCCGTGGCGCCCGCGCACGCGGCCGGCAGCCTGATCACCGTGCTGGACAACTCCAACGCGGACTCCATCCTGGAGGTGGACCGCACGGCGAACATCCAGGCCGGCAGGGGCACGGCGGGCAGCGACCACGACGGCAGCGCCGTGGACGCGATCCAGGCGATGCTCGGGGAGCCGCGCCAGGACGACGACGACTGAGCGACCGGCCTGCCGGCGGGGAACTGCGGGTCCGTCGTGGCTGGACCCGCAGTCCCTCCCCCCAGCCTTCGGCCGGGGGACCCCCGGCGCCCCTGACGGGGCGTTCCGCCTCAGTCCTCGTTCAGGTCCGGACGGCCGTTCTCGTCCAGTTCCACGTCCTCCTTCGGGTCGTGCTCGTCGGCCGCCGGCACGGCCACCGTGGCGTGGTGCCGGGCCGGGGCGAGGGTCAGGGTCGTGGCCCGGGCGGTGCCCAGGGCCGTGGTCACGGCGGCTGCGGCCAGGGCACAGGCCGCCGCGGTGCGCAGGGTGGGATTCATGCCCTGGAAACGATCTTGAGGTGGGTGCGGTCACCCTCGTAGGTCCGAACGGGCAGGCGGGGCCGCCGTGCTGGCCCGCACCACCAGTCTGGTCGACAGCTCCGTCCGGGTGCCCTCCGGACGGTCCCCGTGCATCAGCCGCACCAGCAGCCGCAGCGCCGTCGCCGCCATCTCCGACAACGGCTGGCGGACCGTGGTCAGCGCGGGGGTCCCCCAGCGCGCCTCGGGCAGATCGTCGAAGCCGACCACGCTGATGTCCGCCGGCACCCGCAGCCCGCGTTCGGCCAGCGCCGCGTACACCCCGAGCGCCATCCGGTCCGAGCAGACGAACACGGCGGTCGGCGGCTCCGGCAGGTCGAGCAGTTCGTGCATACGGTGCCGGGCCGTCTCCTCGTCGAAGGCCGCGTGCCGGACGTACTCGCCCCGATGGCGCAGCCCCGCCGAGGCGAGCGCCGAGCGGTAGCCGGCCACCCGGGCGCCGCTGCACATCCGGCGCCGGTTGCCGGCGATCACCGCGATCCGCTCATGGCCGAGGGCCAGCAGGTGCTCGGTGGCGGTGACCCCGCCCTGCCAGTTCGCCGCCCCGACGGAGACCACGCCCGCCGGGGGCTCGTGGACCGGGTCGATCAGTACGTACGGGATGCGGTGGTGGTCCAGCCAGGCGTACTGCGCCTGGGTCAGCTCGGCCAGGTTGAACAGCACCCCGGACGAGCCGCGTGCGGTGAGCTTGTCCAGCCAGCCGCGCTCCGGGCGGCCCGCCCGGGTCCGGGCCGGCCCCGCCGACACCACGATCTCGAGACCCGCCTCGTACGCCGCCTCCTCCACCCCGTGCAGCACCGCCCCCGACCACGAGCTGTCCAGCGCCTGCACGACCAGGTCGATCAGTGCGGGTGCCTTCGTCGCGTCGAACCGCGGTCTGCGGACGTAGCCGAGCCGTTCGAGGGCCTCGGTGACCCGGCGGCGGGTCTCGGGGGCCACGTCGTCCCTGCCGTTCACCACCTTCGACGCGGTCGGTACGGAGACGCCCGCCTCGCGGGCCACCACCGCCAGCGTCGGACCGGCCGCCGCCACGCTCGTACCTCCGGCACGGACCATGGGGAACCCGCCTCTCCGGCCCGCCCTTGGGCCAACGAAAGTAACGAAAGTTGCGACCAACGCTGCTTCCGCGGTCTGTGCGCAAGCCGTGCAGTAAGCGCTTCCTACGATAGGTGCGCGTCAACTCGGCGTGAAGACCTGGGAATTCACGGGATCAGCGGGTTCCGGACTTTCGAAACTTCGAACAGAGGTGGTCGTTTTAGGCGGGTGTGCAGATGACTCGGAAATCTGTGAAGTCCGCGGTGAAAGAGGCGTCGACGAGGTCTACGGCGTGGATTGCCGCCATTGCGCCGGTGAAGCGGAGGCGGGAGCCGTGGTCGTCGGAGAGGCGGGTGAAGTCGAGGGGCGGGCCGATGGGGGAGCGGGTGTCGCCGGTGAGGTGCCAGAACTGGGCGTCGGCGCGGTGCACCGTGACGCCGAGGGTGAGGGGGGTGGCTGTCTCGATGTCCATGACGGCCAGTGTCCGGGTCTCGGTTTCGTCGCGGCCGGTCAGCGCGAGCACGGTCCGGCCCGTGTGCTGCCACTGCTGGCCGTGCTGCGTTTCGCCTTCCGGTTCCGACCAGGTGAGGTCCAGGGCGTAGTAGGCCGAGGTGTTGTACCAGAGGAGCAGGCCGGCGGACTGGGCGAAGGTGGTCGGGGTCGCCTGGAGGGTGACCTGGGCCTCGGTGTGGTGTTCGGTGATGCGGCGGGCCAGGAGGTGGTGGGACCAGAGGGAGTCGGGGCCGTGGTGGCCGCGGAGGCGTAGCCAGCCGGGGTGAGTGACAGGGTCGATCCAGGAGGGGCCTGCCGGGGAGCGGAGGGTGTAGTAGGGGGGTGCGTTGTCGGGTGCGGGGCTGTGGGGGCTGGTCGCGCAGTTCCCCGCGCCCCTGAAGGGGCGCTCGTGCTGAGGCATCTTCACTGTGACCGCCGGATGGTGATCCCCGTGCCGGAGTCTCGGCCAGCCCTCTGCGTCCCAGGTCACCGCCTGGATCGCCGTCTCGCGGCCCAGTGGGCACCGTAGGCCCTTCGACGTCTTCAGAGGGCGTGCCGTCAGGTGGCTGAGGAACCATTCGCCCTCCGGCGTCTCCACCAACTCCGCGTGTCCCGCCTTCTGTAACGGCCACTCCGGGTTGTCCCTCGTCGTCAGCATGGGGCGTTCGTCGAGGTCGTACGGGCCGGTGAGGTCGCGGCTGCGGGCCACCCGTACCCCGTGTTCGAAGCCCGTGCCGCCCTCGGCCAGGACCAGGACGTACCAGCCGTCCCGCCTCAGCAGCTTCGGGCCCTCGATCAGCCGGTCGTGCTGGAGGAGGAGGTGGGTGGTGCCGACGGGTGTGAGCGTCTCCCGGTCCAGTTCCGTGGCGACGATGCCCGCGAAGCGCCGGCCGCCCGGGCGGTGGTCGTTCTGGAGGTTGAGGAGCCAGAGGTGGCCGTTCTCGTGGTGGAGCGCGGGGTCGAAGCCGTGGCTCGGGACGCGGCGCGGGGGACTCCAGGGGCCGGACACCTCGGTGGCCGTACTGACGTAGGTGTCCGCGTCGAAGTACGGGGTGCCGACCGAGCGGACGACGCAGTACGTCACCCAGAAGCGTTCCCCGTCCCAGCTCAGGGACGGGGCCCAGATGCCGCCCGAGTCGGGGACGCCGGCCAGGGAGCCGCCGGGGGCCGCGCCCTCGACGTGGCCCGCGTACTCCCAGTGGGCCAGGTCGCGGGAGCGGTGGATCGGGATCGTCGGGAACCACTCGAAGGAGCTGTTGGCGACGTAGTACCAGTCGCCGGCGCGGACCAGGGAGGGGTCGGGGGCGAAGCCGCGGATCACCGGGTTGCGGAGCTCGGTCACTTCAGGGCTCCCAGGGTGACTCCGGAGCGCCAGTAGCGGCGCATCGCGATCATCATGACGGCCATCGGGACGATGGAGAGCAGGGCGCCGGTGAGGACCAGGCCGGTCAGGTCGACGCCGGATTCCAGGCGTTTGCCGGACCAGTTGTACAGGCCCAGGTTGAGGGTCCAGTTCTGTTCGCCGCGGAGCACGGTGAGGGGGAGGAAGAAGGCGTTCCAGGTGTTGACGAAGGCCAGCAGGAAGACCGTGGCGCCGCCGGTGGTCATCATGCGCAGGACGATGGAGAAGAAGATGCGCAGTTCGCCCGCGCCGTCGATGCGGGCGGCTTCGAGGAGCTCGTAGGGGACGGTGGCCTCGGTGTAGACCTTCGCCAGGTAGACGCTGAACGGGTTGATCAGGCAGGGGATCAGCATCGCCCAGGGGGTGTCCACCAGGCCGATCTTCGAGAAGAGGAGATAGAGGGGGAGGGTGAGCAGGGCGATCGGGACCAGGAAGGAACCGACCACGCAGGCGAAGACCAGGTCGCGGCCGGGGAACTGGAAGCGGGCCAGACCGTAGCCGGTGGCGAGGGCGATGAGCGTGCCGCCGAGGGAGCCGACTCCGGCGTAGAGGAAGGAGTTGGCGGTCCAGCGCAGGAAGATGCCGTTCTCGTAGGTGAACAGCTGGTGCAGGTTGGTCCAGAGGTGCCAGCCGGAGAACCAGAGGCCGTTGCTCTGGTAGAGGGCGGTGCGGTCCTTCGTCGCGGCGACGACCAGCCACCAGACCGGGAAGAGGCTGTACGCGCTCGCCAGGGCCAGGCCGACCAGGAGGAAGCGCTGGCCGCCTCGTGAACGGGCCGCCGGATCGGGCTTGTTGATGCGGCGGACGGAGTGGGTCCTGGTGCGCTCCTCGGTGAGTGCCATCAGTCGGCCTCCTTCGCGGTCAGCCGGTAGAAGAGGAAGGAGGCGACGCCGAGGATCAGGGCCAGCAGGACCGAAAGGGCGGCCGCGTAGTGGTAGTTGCCCGCGTTGAACGCCTGGTTGTAGATCACCATGATCGGGGTGAAGCTGTCGCTCACCGTCTGGGGCGTGACGTTCCGGAACAGGGCGGGCTCGTTGAAGATCTGGAGCATCTGGATGATCGACAGCATGCCGGTGAGGACCAACGCGCCGCGCACGTAGGGGACTTTGATGCTCAGCGCGATACGGCGCTCCGAGGCGCCGTCCAGCCGCGCCGCCTCGAAGAGTTCACGCGGCACGCCCTGCAGCGCCGAGTAGATGATCACCATGTTGTAGCCGATGCCGTGCCAGGTCAGCAGGTTGCCGATGGACGGCCACACCATCGACGGCGCGAAGAAGTTCCAGTCGAGGCCGAACGCCTTGCCCAGGGGGGTGAGGGGGCCGACGTCCGGGCTGTAGAGGTTGATCCAGACGAGTGCGGCGACCACTCCCGGGATCATGTACGGGACCAGGAGCAGGATGCGGAATCGGCTTGCCGCCCGGGACGTCAGGGTGTCCAGGAAGAGCGCGAGGAGCAGGCTGATCAGCAGCATCACGGGGATCTGGGCGCAGGCGAACAGCAGCACGCGCAGGACCGAGTCGAGGAACGCCGGGTCCGTCAGGCCCTGGTGGTAGTTGGCCAGGCCCGAGAACTCGTCGGTGGTGCCGCCCAGGCCGAGGCCGGAGGACCGGGAGCGGTACAGCGACTCGTAGCCGGCGTACCCGATCGGGATCAGGTAGAGGAAGACGAAGCCGAGCTGGAAGGGCACCGTGAAGGCGGCGCCCTTCCAGCGCTGGGAGCGGACCATCCGGGCGCCCGCCTCAGCCCTCGACGCTGATGCCGCGGGACTTGAGGTCGGCGACCGTCCACTGCTGCATGTGGGCGAGGAGGTCGGTGACCTTCTGCTGCTTGCTGACCACCTTCGCCCAGCCGCTCTGCAGCTCCGTGAACATGGCGGTCCAGTCGGGGCCGAAGGTCCAGTCGGTGGTGACCGTGTTCAGGCTGTCGGTGACGACCTTTTTCGCCGGGTCGTAGTTCGAGCCGAGGAGCTTCTGGGAGATCGCCTCGTCGACGTAGGCGTTGCTGTCGGCGAGGGCCGGCATCACGCCGTTGCCGGTGGTCGGGCTGGCCATCGTCTTCACCGCGCCGGAGTCGGTGGACATCCACAGCGCGGCCTCGGCGGCCTGCTGCTGGTGTGCGCACTGCTTGGTGACGAGGGTGACGCTGCCGGTGAGGTTGGTGCCGGCCGGGGTCTTCGCGGCCTCGCCGGTGAACGTCGGCCAGGGGGCCAGCGCCCACTTGCCGAAGGACTTGGTGAAGTTCTGCACCATCCCGGCCATCTGCCAGGTGGAGATCTGCCGGGTCGCGGTGCCGCCGTTGTCGTAGTTGCGCTGCACGGCCGCGTAGTCGGCGAAGGACAGCGTGGAGTCGAGGCCGTTGTCGATGATCTGCTGGATCACGTCGGCGGCCTTCAGGGTGCCCGCGTCCTGGAAGTCCACCTTCCAGGAGTCGCCGTTGATGGCGTACCAGTGGGCGCCGGCCTGCATGGCGAGCACTTCGAGGGTGCTGGGGTCCTCACCGGCGAAGTTGGTGATCTTGACGCCGTGCTTCTTGAGCGTCTTGCCCGCGGCGATGAACTCGTCCCAGGTGGTGGGGGCCTTGAGGTCGTACTTCTGGAAGACGTCGGTGCGGTAGATGGTGAAGTTCGGCGCGGAGCTGGTGGGGACGCCGTACAGCTTGCCCTGCACCTGTGCGGCCGACCAGGAACCGGAGTTGAACTTGTCCTTGGCGGATCCGACGTACTGCGTGATGTCGGCGAGGGCGCCCTGGGCGACCCAACTCGTCACGTACTCGGCGGTGTTCTGCACCAGACACGGCGCGTTGCCGGCCTTCACCGCGTTGGTGAGCTGCTTCTGCATGGTCAGCTGGTCGGTGACCTTCGTGTACTTCAACCGGACGTCCTTGTGGGCGGCGTTGAACGCCTTCACCACGGCGTCCTGGCCGTTCGCCCAGCCCCAGAAGGGCAGCGTGACCGGGCCGGAGGCCGCATCGGAGCCGCCGGAGCCGGAGTCCGATCCGCCGCAGGCGGAGAGCAGACCTGTCAGCGCGAGGCCCGCGATCGCGGCGCGGACCAACCTGGTGGAGTTCATTGACCGTGTTCCTTCGGAGGTGGGCGCTCTCGGCGAGGAGGGCGGCGGCTCGGCAGTGCCTTAGAAACCGGTTTCCACGGGACAGTAGGACGGCTCGGCCGCTCCCAGCAAGGGGTATGAGTCGGAATCTTTCGACGTGCGGTCGGTCGAACGGTCCGTGAGCAGCAACCGGTACGCAAGAACAACCGGTTGCCGCTGAAGGGTTTTCGAAAGTCCGTCGCGCCTCTTGACGGTGCTCCCGTACGGGTTGAAGCTCCCCTCACCGCTCATAGCAACCGGTTGCCAACCGAGCCGACATCCGGTCACCTCCCTTCAGAGAGTGGGTAGTTCATGCAGACGCACGCCCGTGCCCCGGTCAGCCGGCGCCGTTTTCTCGCCCTGTCGGCGGCGGGTGCCGCGGCCGGCGCCGCGTCGCTCGGCGGCTGTGCGCTCCAGGTGTCCACCGGGGTCGGCAGCTCGGGCGAGACCGTCACCATGATGGTCAAGGCCGACGACCTCAGCCCCGACCTGGTCAAGCAGGCCAAGAGGGACACCGGCGTCACGATCGAGCGGGTGGACTACGACATCACCAAGCTGATCGCGATGCTCACCAGCGGCAGCCCGCCGGACCTGGTGCGCGGGGTGGGTGCCGTGGACGCGGCGTACTTCGCGGCCCGGGACGTGATGCAGGAGCTGGACGACTACTTCGCCGCCAGCAGCGTCCTCCGGCTCGACGACCTGGATCCCGTCAACGACCTGTGGCGCTACGACGGCAAGGTCCAGGGCAGGGGCCCCCGTTACGGCATGGCGAAGGACTTCTCCCAGGACTCCATGTTCTGGTTCAACACCGCCGCCTTCGACAAGAGGAACGTCGCCTACCCGTCGGAGACCGAGCCGATCACCTTCGACGCGTGGCTCGACGATGCCAAGCAGCTCGCACAGCGTTCGAAGGGTCAGACCACCGTCTTCGGCGGCAGCTACAACGGCCTGGTCAAGCTCACCCTCATGGCGACCATGACCGCCTCCGCCGGCGGCAGCCTCTTCAGCGACGACTTCTCCAGGGTCGACTTCACCACCCCCGAGGCCCGCAAGGCGCTGGCCTGGTACATCGACTACTGCAGGCTCAGGGTCGGACCCAGCCCGGTCCTGCCCGACCCCAACGGCTGGGACGGGCCGACCTACCAGGCCGGACGGCTGGCCATGTCGAACTCCGGCTACTGGATGGGCGGCATGATCGGCACCGACAGGAAGCTGGCACAGGTCTCCCGGCTCGCTCCCGCCCCGGTCTTCGCGGGCGGCCCGCGGATCAGCGCCTGCCAGGGCGGCACCGGCCTGTGGATGCCGAGGAAGGCGAAGAACAAGGACGCCGCGTGGCGGGTCTTCGAGTGGTTCTTCGGCGAGGCACCGGCCAAGGCACGCGCCGCCGGCGGCTGGGGCATCCCCACCCTGAAGTCCCTGCGGCCGCTGATGCCGGCCAAGGAGGACTACCAGAAACGGACCTTGCGGGCACAGGAGAACGAGCTCAGGCACTTCTCGGTGGTCTCCCTGTCGCCGTACATCTCGGGGGACGCCTTCGAGGCGCTCTTCAACCAGGTCGCCACGCCCGCGATGAAGGGCGAGATGTCCGTCGGCAGCCTCGCCGGACACCTGAACTCGACCATCAACCAGCAGCTCAAACGCGGTAAGGAGCAAGTGGGATGACCGTCGATCAGGTCTCCTCGGTCGCGGACCGGCCGAGGTCGACCACGGGCGCCGGCCGGGCCGGGTCCGCCGAGCGCACCGGGCCCTCGATGACGGTCCGCAGGCACCGCGCCTTCTACATGTTCACCTCCCCTTGGATCATCGGGTTCGCGCTGCTGACCATCACCCCGATGGCCTACGCGCTGTGGCTGAGTTTCACGACGTACGACGGCATCTCCCCGAACTGGCACTACGTCGGCCTCGGCAACTACCGCGAGCTGATGGGCGATTCGACCACCTGGGACGCACTGGGCCGGGCAGGTCTGTTCGCGCTGCTCTCGGTGCCGCTGTCGATCGTCGCCGGGCTCGCACTCGCCGTCCTGGTCAACCGCCCGGTCAGGGGCCGCGGGCTCTTCCGCACCCTGCTCTACCTGCCGGCCGTGGTCCCGCCGGTCGGCGCGGGCATCGCCTTCAAGAACCTCTTCGACCAGAACTCGGGTGCCGCCAACGGCGTCCTGACCTTCTTCGGCTTCGACGCGATCGGCTGGCTGGCGGATCCGTACGCACGCTACGTGCTCGTCATGACGGTCCTCTGGGCGGCCGGCAACATCATGATCATCTCGTTGGCGGGGCTCCAGGACCTGCCCCGCGAACTCCACGAGGCGGCCCGTATCGACGGGGCGAGCGCCTGGCGGACCTTCCGCAGCATCACCGTGCCGCTGCTGTCGCCGGTGCTGCTCTTCCAGACCGTGACCGGGGTGATCGCCTCGGTGCAGACCATCATGCCGATGCTGCTGGCCCCGCTCGCCACCACGGGCGGCCTGACCACGATCCCCCAGTCCAACTACACGTACATGATCCACGTGTTCTCCGAGTACTTCGCGCTCGGCCGCTACGGATACGCCTCCGCACTGCTGTGGGTGCTCTTCGTCCTGATCCTCATCGCGACCGGACTCATCTTCAAATTCACCTCCGGCGTGGTGTTCTACAACGTCGACCCGGAGGCGAAGAAGTGACCGCCACCAGCGTGCACCCCAAGTCTCCGGCCCGCGTGCGGATACGCGTCAACCGCCTCGTCCTCTACACGGTCCTCGTCGTCGTCACCGGCCTGTTCCTCGGCCCGTTCGGCTGGCTGGTCCTCACCGGCCTCAAGGCTCCCGCCGAACTGGCCGCCGCCCCCGTGCACTGGCTGCCCGCCCACTTCCAGTGGCACAACTTCGCCGACGCCTACCGCCTCATCGACTTCCTCGGCTACGCCCGCAACTCCCTGATCATCGCCACGATCTACGCGACCCTCGTCACCCTCAGCTCCGCCTGGGTCGGCTTCGGCTTCGCCCGGCTCACCGCACCCGGCAAGAAGGCGCTGTTCGGCATCCTCATCGGCTCGATGATGCTGCCCCAGATGATCACCCTGCTGCCGACCTACCTGATCTTCGCCAAGCTCGGCATGGTCGACACCTACTGGCCCTGGGTGCTGTGGGGCCTGTCCTCCGCCCCCTACCTGGTCTTCCTCTTCCGGCAGTTCTTCGCCGGACTGCCCCGCGAACTGGAGGAAGCGGCCATCGTCGACGGCTGCGGTTACGCCGGGATGTTCTGGCGGATCTTCCTGCCGCAGTCCTGGCCGGTGCTCTCCGCGAGCTTCGTCATCGCCTTCACCTGGACCTGGGGCGACTACATCGCGCCGCAGCTCCTGCTCTCCACCGACCGCTCCACCCTCGCCGTCGCCGTGATGACCACCTACGTCTCCTCGGCCGGCACCCCCATCACCAACCTCCAGGCCGCCGCCTCCGTGATGTACGTCGTCCCCATCCTGCTGGTCTTCCTGGTCGCCCAGCGCGGCTTCGTCGCCGGCCTGTCGACGTCCGGCCTCAAGTAGCCCGCCCCGCACACCCGTTGCAAGGAGTCACGCATGACCGCGCCCTTCTCCCGCCGGACCGCCCTGCAGGCCGCGGGGGCCACCGTGCTCGCCGCCGGCCTCTCCGGCGGCCTGACCGCCACCGCCGCCCACGCCGACGACGGCGCCGGGTCCCGTCCGAAGCTGGTCACCTACCCCCGCCCGTCGGCCGTACCGACCAACACCAGCTTCCAGGTCCGGGTCCGCACCGCCCCCGACGGCGACTGGCAGACCCTCGACATCTACCGGCCGCAGCTGGAGGAGATCAACGCCACCACCGGCTCCGGCAAGGTCTACAACTCCTCGATGGTGTACTTCGACTTCCAGTGCTCCGTCGAGGTCGAGGTGACCTACCTCAAGGGCGGCACCACCAAGGCCCGGGTGAGACCCGACTCGTACGGCATCACGCCCGAACTCCTCGGCGACACGATGCGGTTCACCCTCGACGAGCCGAAGGACCTGGTCGTCCAGATCAACGACGAGATCTTCGACTGCCTGCACGTCATCACCAACCGGATCGAGCACCACACCCCGGCCGCCGACGACCCCGACGTCATCTACTTCGGCCCCGGCGTGCAGACCGTCACCGGCGGAGTCCTCACCGTCCCCAGCGGCAAGACCGTCTACCTCGCCGGCGGCGCCGTCCTCAAGGCCACCGTCTACTTCAAGGACGTCGAGAAGGCCGCCCTCAAGGGCCACGGCACGATCTGGGCGAGCTCCGGACAAGGCGTGCTCTGCGAGGGCAGCAAGAACATCCGGGTCGAGGACGTCATCATCATGAACCCCGGCAACTACATCGCCACCCTCGGCGAGGCCCAGAACGTGCACATCAAGAAGGTCCGCGGCTTCAGCTCCAGGGGCAACGGCGACGGCATCGACATCTTCTCCTCCAGCGACGTCATCGTCGACGGCTGCTTCCTGCGCAACTCCGACGACTGCATCGCGATCTACGCCCACCGCTGGGACTACTACGGCGACACCCGGAACATCACCGTGCAGAACTGCTCGCTCTGGGCCGACGTCGCCCACCCGATCAACATCGGCACGCATGGCAACAGCGACGCCCCGGAGACCATCGAGAACCTGGTCATCCGCAACATCGACATCCTCGACCACCGCGAACCCCAGATGAACTACCAGGGCTGCATCGCCCTCAACCCCGGCGACTCCAACCTGATCAGGAACGTCCGCATCGAGGACGTCCGGATCGAGGACTTCCGCTGGGGCCAGGTCATCTACATGAAGGTCATGTACAACACGAAGTACAACACCTCGGTCGGCCGCGGCATCGACGGCGTCTACGTCAAGAACCTCAGCTACACGGGCACACACTCCAACCCGTCCCTGTTCCTCGGTTACGACGCCGACCACGCCATCACCAACGTCACCTTCGAGAACCTGGTGATCAACGGTGTCGTCATCGCCGACTCCATGAAGAAGCCGAGCTGGTACTACACCACTGACGCGATCCAGTGGTTCTACAACGAGCACGTCACCAACCTGAAGTTCCTCACCACCGCCGAGGCCGAGGCGGCCGCGGCGTCATGACGAAGCGCTCCGCTGGAAGGGCCGGGAGAGGTTGTCGGTCGGCTGCGGCTCCGCCTGGGCTGGTCGCGCAGTTCCCCGCGCCCCTTTGGGGCGCTGCCGAACCGCAGTCGACTACGCCGGGTCCGCTTAGCCGCCGGGGTTTCCTCGGCGGCACCGCGGCCCTGCTGCTGGCGACGGGCGTGAGCGGACTGCTCGTGCCGGGCCGGGCGGGGGCCGAGGAACAGGCCCAGGGCGGGGTGACCTTCTCCCACCCCGGCCTGTTGCACTCAGCAGACGACCTCGCCCGGATGAAGGCAGCGGTCGCCGCCAGACAATCCCCGGTCTACGACGGCTACCTGGCGCTCGCGGCCCACGCCCGCTCCTCCGCCTCGTACTCCGTCCAGAACACCGGTCAGATCACCACCTGGGGCCGCGGCCCCGCCAACTACCAGAGCCAGGCCGTCGCCGACTCGGCCGCCGCCTACCAGAACGCCCTCGTCTGGTCCGTCACCGGCGACACCGCACACGCCGACAAGGCCCGCGACATCCTCAACGCCTGGTCCGCCTCGCTCACCGCCGTCACCGGAGCCGACGGCCCGCTCGGCGCCGGGCTCCAGGCTTTCAAGTTCGCCAACGCGGCCGAACTCCTGCGCCACACCGGCTACGACGGCTGGAGCGAGGCCGACATCGCGCGCTGCGAGGAGTCCTTCCTGCGCGTCTGGTATCCGGCCCTGTCCTGCTACACGCTCTACGCCAACGGCAACTGGGACCTGACGTCCCTTCAGTCCCTCCTGGCCATCGGCGTGTTCTGCGACGAGCCCACCCTCTTCCACGACGCGCTGCGCTTCGCCGCGGCCGGCGCGGGCAACGGCAGCGTCCTGCACCGCATCGTCACCGACGCGGGCCAGGGCCAGGAGAGCGGCCGGGACCAGGGCCACGAACAGCTCGCGGTCGGCCTGCTCGCCGACGCCGCCCAGGTCGCCTGGAACCAGGGCGTCGACCTCTGGGGCTTCGACGGCAACCGCATCCTCGCCAACGTCGAGTACGCCGCCCGCTACAACCTCGGCGGCGACGTCCCCTTCGTCCCCGACCTCGACCGCACCGGCAAGTACCTCAAGCTCGCCGTCTCGGCCACCTCGCGCGGCACCCTGCCACCGATCTACGAGATGGCGTACGCCCACTACGCGGGTGTGCGCGGCCTCGACACCCCGTACACGAAGAACGCCGTCTTCCGCGGCACCGGCGGCGCCCGCGTCGTCGAGGGCAGCAACGACGACCTGCCCAGCTGGGGCACCTTCGCCTACGCCGGCGCGACGGCGACCGCCCCGAGCGTGCCGACGCCACCGGCCGGTGTGACGGCGGTGGGGGAGGACCGGTCCGTCATCGTGACCTGGCTTCCGTCGACCTGGGCCGACTCCTACACGGTCCTGCGGGCGTGTGCCGCGGACGGCCGGTACGAGGAGATCGCGTCCGGGGTCGGCGAGCCGACGTACACCGACCTGCGCGTGCATGCCGGAGGGACGTACTACTACACCGTCGCCGCCACCAACTCACTCGGCGAGAGCGGGAGTTCGACCTGGGCGGCGGCCTGTGCCGGACTCCCCGGGCCCTGGGCCGCGCAGGACGTCGGGCAGGTGAAGATCCCCGGCTCCGCGGCCTTCGACGGCGAGCGCTTCGTGCTGGAGGCGAGCGGCACCGACGACACCTACCGCCTCGTCCACCTGCCGCTGCGCGGCGACGGCACGGTCACCGCGCGGATCGTGTGGCCGCTCAGTTCGCAGTACTCGAAGATCGGTGTGACGGTCCGGGCCTCGCTCGACGCGGCCGCGGCGCACGCCTCCATGCTGATCCAGGGGCTGCCGCTGCACACCTGGAGCGGGGTGTGGACGGTCAGGCCCGCGGCCGGTGCGGAGGTCTCCGCGACCGGCAGTACGCCCGTGCCGCCCTCCCAGCAGCAGGCGATCACGGTCAACGCGGCCTTCCCGCTCTCCAACCTGGGCACGCTGCCCGAGTCGGCGACACCCCTGGAGGCGCCCTGCGTCGAAGGCGCGGGCGACGGCTACCGGCTGCGGGCGCCCTACTGGGTGCGCGTGACCCGCAAGGGCGCGCGGTGCACGGGCGCCATCTCGCCGGACGGCGTCCACTGGACCGAAGTCGGCGCCACCGACGTCGAGTTGGGACGCACCGCGTACGCGGGCCTCGCGCTCACCTCCTGCCTCGGCGTCGACGCGGACTATGCCGAGACCGGAACCGGCGCTTTCGACAACGTCAGCGTGGTCTCCTCGTCCGGTGCGGTGTGGTGCGTGCCGCGTCCCGCCCGTGCCGTCACCGACCTGCGGGCCGTCACCGGCGCCGACGCCGTCGAGCTCGCCTGGAGCGACCCGGACCTGTCCGCCCGGTACTCCGTGCTGCGCGCCACCCGCGCCGAGGGGCCGTACAAGACCCTCGCCACCGGCGTCGGCCCGGTCGGCTTCGGCACCCGCGTCCGGCACGGCGACGCGACGGGGGCGCCGGGAACGACCTACCACTACACGGTGGTGAAGACCAACGCCGGTGGCCGCGGCCCGCGTTCGGCGCCGGTGCAGGCCACGATGCCCACCCCGTCCGTGCCCCGACTCACCTCGGCCGGCACCGCGTTCGCCAACCGGGGCGAAGGCTTCCGGCATCTGCTGCGGGCCGCGCACGAGCCCGTGCTGTTCGCGGCGGACGGGTTGCCGGACGGGCTCCGGCTCGACCGGCGTACCGGTCTGGTCTCCGGAACCCCCACCGCGACGGGCGAGTTCACGGTCACCACCACCGCGGCCAACGCCTCCGGGACCACGACCGGCACCCTCGCGCTCACGGTCGGCACCGCGCCGCCCGCTCCGTGGACGTACGGGGACCTCGGCGACACCGTGCTCGACGACCGCGCCCTCGGGACACTGGGCGTGGTCGCGATCACCACGCCGGGCAGCACGTCGTACGCCGACGGCACCTTCACCGTGCGGGGCGCGGGCGTCGACCTGAACGCCAACGGCCAAGGGATGACCGGGCAGTTCGTACGGCAGTCCGTCAGCGGCGACTGCGAGATCGTCGCCCGGCTCGTCTCCCGAACCGGCGTGAGCGCCGACCGGGTGGGGCTGTTGATGGCGAAGTCGCTGTCGCCGTTCGACCAGGCCGCCGGAGTCGTCGTGACCGGCGGAAGCACCGCGCAGCTCATGCTCCGCAAGACCGTGGCCGGAGCCTCCGCCTTCACCGGCGGCGCGGCCGTCACCCTGCCCGCCCTGCTGCGGCTGAAGCGCGCCGGGACCGCCTTCGCCGCAGCCCTGTCCACCGATGACGGCGTCACCTGGACCCCCCTCGCCGACGGAGAGATCCCGGCCTTCGGTGACGCCCCCTACCACGTGGGCCTCGTCGTCTGCTCGCGCAGCCAACCGGTCCGCTGCACCACCGAGTTCGACGAGGTGAGCATCACGCCCACCTGAGCCAGACGGATTGGAGATGCACAGCGATGAGCCGCACTTCCCCCCACGAGCATTTCCGCAGAACAGAGTTGAGCCGCCGCGGTCTGCTGAGGACCGCCGGCGGCCTCACCGCCGCCCTCGCCCTCGGCGGCGCCACCGTCGCCACGACCGCGCACGCGGCCCCGTCCACGTTCACCCACCCCGGCATGCTCCACAACGCCGGTGACATCAACCGGGCCAAGGTCAGGGTCGCGGCGGGAACCGACCCCTGGCTGTCCGGCTGGAACAAGCTGACCGCCAACTCCCACTCCCAGTCGACCTGGACCAACCGGGCCACCGCCACGATCATCCGCGGCGGCGACGGACAGAACTACAGCCTGCTCTACGGCGACATCGCCGCCGCCTACCAGAACGCCCTGCGCTGGCAGGTCGGCGGCACCGAGGCCAACGCGGTCTGCGCCGCGAACATCCTCAACGCCTGGTCGACCACACTGACGACGGTCACCGGGAACGCCGACCGGTTCCTCGCGGCCGGCCTCTACGGCTGGCAGTTCGCCAACGCCTGCGAGCTGATGCGCGACTACGACGGCTTCGACCTCGCCGCCGCCCAGGAGATGCTGGCGAACGTCTTCTACCCGCTCAACAACAGCTTCCTGACCAACCACAACGACGCCTGCATCACCAACTACTGGGCCAACTGGGACCTGTGCAACATGGCCTCCGTCCTGGCCATCGGCATCCTCAACGAGGACGGCGCCAAGTACGACCAGGCCGTCACCTACTTCAAGTCGGGTGCGGGCAACGGCTCCATCGAGCACGCGGTGCCGTACCTGTACACCGACTCCGACGGCTACGCGCTCGGGCAGTGGCAGGAGTCCGGCCGCGACCAGGGCCACACCGTCCTGGGCATGGGCCAGATGGGCGCCGTCTGCGAGATGGCCTGGAACCAGGGCGACGACCTGTACTCCTACGACGACAAGAGGTTCATGAAGGCCGCCCAGTACGTCGCCAAGTACAACATCGGCGACGACGTCCCCTACACCACCTACACCTGGGGCAGCGGCACCACCTGCGCGTCCAACTCGCAGACCGCCGTCTCCGCCGGCTCCCGCGGCCAGATCCGCCCGGTCTGGGCCATGCTCCACTTCCACTACAACCGGCGCCTCTACCTCGACGACAAGTACATCTCCGCCATGTACTACGACCTGGTCGCCCCCGAGGGCGGGGGAGGTGACTACGGCTCCGACAGCGGCGGCTACGACCAGCTCGGCTTCGGCACCCTGATGTACGCCAAGTAGCCGCCCGTATCCGCCCCCGTGTCCGCCCGACCGCCGTGTGTGCCGGAATACCCGGAGCAGATGTGATGCTCTTGTCGTACCGGCGTAGTGGCGCGCGCGGCGGGAGGAGCTGGTGGCGGATGACGGCGGACCCGACGGAGCCCGTGGCCGACACCCCGTACGGGGCGGTGCGCGGCAGGTGGGAGCGCGGGGTCGCCGTGTTCCGCGGTATCCCCTATGCCGCCCCGCCCTTCGGGGCGCACCGGTTCCGTCCGCCCGTGCCGCCCGAGCCCTGGGACGGCGTCCGGGACGCGGGCGCCTTCGGGCCGACGGCGCCCAAACCGCCGTACTCGGAGGCGTTCTCGCAGTATCTGTCCGACCCGGTGGTCCCCGGCGACGACTGCCTCAACCTCAACGTGTGGACCCCGGAGCCGGGCCCCGGTGCCCGGCTCCCGGTCCTCGTCTGGCTGCACGGCGGCGCCCTGACCAGGGGATCTTCGGCCGTACCGGTGTACGACGGGCATGCGTTCGCCCGTGACGGGGTCGTCTTCGTCTCGATGAACTACCGGCTGGGCGTGGAGGGCTACGGCCTGTTCCCCGACACCCCGCCCAACCCCGGCCTGCGCGACCAACTCGCCGCCCTGCGCTGGGTCCACGACACCGTCGCTGCCTTCGGCGGCGACCCGGCCCGCATCACCCTCTGCGGCCAGTCGGCCGGAGCCATCAGCGCCGGCGCCCTGCTTGCCGCACCCCAGGCGCAGGGCCTGATCCGCCGGGCCGTCCTGCAGAGCGGCCCGCCGGAGGCCTCGGAACGGGACAAGGTACGGCGCATGGTCCGGCGGATGGCCAGCCGCCTCAGGATCCCCGCGACCGCCCAGGCCTTCGCCGAGGTGGACCGCGAGCTGCTGCTGCGCACCCAGGCCGAGGTGGGCCGGCTCAGCAGCCCCGTCCTCGGCGGCCCCGCCTTCGGAATCGTGGTCGACGGCGACCTCGTCCCCCGCGACCCGCTCCAGGCCCTCCTCGACGGCGAGGCGGCGCAGGGCGTCGACCTCCTGATGGGCTGGACCCGCGACGAGTACCGGCTCTGGCTGGTCCCCGGCGGCCTCGTCGACCACATCGACCGGCTCGGCCCGGTCGCCCTCGCCGGTGCCATGGCCCGCTGCCATGTCGGCCACGAGGTGCCGCGCGGCTACCGCACCCTGCACCCCGCGGCTGGCCCCGCCGAGATCGTCGGCCAGATGGTCACCGACCACCTGCTCCGCCGCCCGCTGCACCGGCTGGCCGAGTCCCGCCCGGGCTCCTCCTACCTCTACGAGTTCGCCTGGCCCTCCAACCGCCCCGGCCTCGGCGCCTGCCACGCCCTGGAACTGGGCTTCGTCTTCGACACCGGCGAGGTGTCCGACGCGGTCCGGCTGGCCGGCGAGGGCGCCCCGCAGGACCTCGCCGACGCCACGCACGGCGCCTGGGTCCGCTTCGCCGCCACCGGCGACCCCGGCTGGCAGCCCTGGGACGACAGCCACCCGGTCCGCGTCCTCGGCGACGGCGAGCCGCACACCGTGCCCGGCCTCCGGGACGAGGAGTTCGCCCTCTGGAACCCGGGCGCGCCACCGCCGCAGCCGGAACGAACGGCCGAACTGGCCCTGGCGGTCCGCAGGCTGCGCCGCTCAGTGGCCGCGGTACGCCGTCACTGAGTCCCGTACGACCACATGCGTGCCGAGGAGCAGGTGCTCGTCGGCCGACTCCCCGCCGTGGCCGAGCGCGGTCCGCACGGCGAGCCGCCCCAGCTCCTCGTAGGGCACGTGCACGGTGGTCAGGGCCGGGTGCAGATCGCGGGCGAACGGTATGTCGTCGTACCCGGCCAGCGACACGTCCCCGGGCACCGTCAGACCCGCCTCGTGCAGCGCGGTCAGCGCCCCCGCCGCCACCATGTCGGTGGCGGCGACCACCGCGCTGAACTCCAGTCCCGATGCCAGGGCCTGCCGCATCAGCCGGTGCCCGGAGTCCCGGGTGAAGTCGCCGTGCAGCAGCAGCGCGGGGTCGGGCTCAAGACCTCTGGCCCGGTGCGCGGCGAGATATCCCCGTTCCCGCCCCAGCGCCGTCGTGTGGTCCGGCTTCCCGCCCAGGAACAGCACCCGCCGGTGCCCCTGCGCGAGGACATGGGCGACCAGGGCGTAGGCGCCGCCCTCGTTGTCGTACTCGATGACCGTCACCGGCGCGCCGGGCCCGAGCGGCGGCCGCCCGCAGAGCACGAGCCGCGACCCGGCGGAGGCGAGCGAGTCGGCGACCCGACGCGTCCGTTCCCGGTACTCGGGCGTGTCCGCCGCCCCGCCCACCAGGATCACGGCGGCGGCCCGCTGGGCCCGCATCATCCCGATGAACTCCAGCTCGCGCTGCACGTCCCCGTCGGTACTGCACACGAGACTCAGATGCCCGAGCCGCGCCGCCTCCCGCTCCACGCCGTACGCCATGTGCGCGAAGGACGGCCCGGTGATGTCCTCCAGCACGAAGGCGAGCGTGGGCGTACCGACCCCGGCGACCGCCTTCGCCCGGGCGTCGGCGACGTAGTCCATCTCACGAACGGCCCGCAGGACCCGGGTACGGGTGGCCGCACTGACGGGATAGTCACCGCCCAGCACCCGGGACACGGTGGACGCGGACACCCCGGCGCGCGCGGCGACATCACGAATGGTGCTTCGCCCGTCTTCCCCACTCTTCTTGGTCAACCCCACCCCCGCCAACCGGTTCCCACGGGGACCTTAGCGCCCTGCCACGGATGCAGGGAACAGGATTGCAGCGCGCCCCTTCAGGGGCGCGGGGAACTGCGCGACCAGCCCCCACCGGGCCCACAGTCGCCCACCGCCCGCACCACGCACGGCGAACAGGCGCCCCTCACACCACCCGAGCAATCCCGGCAATCGCCTCCGGCCCCACCCGACAGCACCCCCCGATCAACCGGGCCCCCGCCGCCCGCCATCCCTCCACCTGCCCGGCGTCGAACAGCGACTGCCCCGTCCACGCCCGTGCCTCCGCGTCCCACACCTCACCGCTGTTGGGATAGACGACCACCGGCTTCCCGGTGACCCGCGCCGCCACCTCCACCGCCCGTTCCACGTCCTCCGGCGCACAGCAGTTCACCCCCACCGCGATCACCTCGTCCACCCCCGCCGCCAGGGCGAACGCCTCCTCCAGCGGCTGCCCCGCCCGGGTTTGCCCACCCGCCACGCTGTACGACAGCCAGGCCGGCACCCCCAGCCCCCGCACCGCCCGCAGCAGCGCCGCCGCCTCGTCCGCGTCCGGCACGGTCTCCAGCGCCAGCACATCCGGCCCGGCCGCGGCCAGCACCTCCAGCCGCGGCCGGTGGAACCGCTCCAGCTCGTCGACGCTCAGCCCGTACCGCCCCCGGTACTCGGAGCCGTCCGCGAGCATCGCCCCGTACGGTCCGACCGAGGCGGCCACCCACAGCGGCCGTACGATCCCTTCGGCCCGCGCCCGCCCTGCCGCGTCCCGCCCCAGAGCCACGCTCAGCGCGAGCAGCCGGGCGGCCTCCTCGTGGGAGATCCCGCGCTTGCCGAAGCCCTCGAACGTGGCCTGGTAGCTGGCGGTGATCGCGACATCCGCGCCCGCCCTGAAGTACGCGAGGTGCGCGTCGCTCACCGCGTCGGGCCGGTCGGCCAGCAGCCGCGCCGACCACAGTTCGTCGCTCAGGTCGTGCCCGGCGGACGCCAGCTGGTTGGACATGCCGCCGTCGAGCACGACCGTCCCGGCGGCGAGGGCGTCGGCGAGGCTGGGGGAGATGTCGCTGGTCATGCCTCCGACGCTAGCCGACCCGGCGGCGGAACGACCGACCGCGTCCACGGTGCGGGCAGGCCCCTGAAGGCAGACCCCCACGGGCAGACCCCTGCGAGCACGCCGCCGTCCTGCCCTACGCTCGCTGCCGTGAACGTCACCATCGTCCGTGCCTGCCTGCGCGACGGCCGCGGGGGCAGTCCCACCGCGGTCCTGGACGACGCCCCGCTCACCGACGACGAGCGTCGCGAGGTGCCCGTCCGGGCCGGTACGTCCCATGCCGTGTTCCTCTCGGCCGACCGGGACGGCGGCGGGGCGGCGCTGCGCTTCTTCACCGCCGAGGGCGAACTGCCCGGCTGCGGCCACGGCACGGTCGCCGCGCTGGCCGTCCTGGCCGCGCGCACCGGCACCCGCGAGATCACCCTGCGGACGCGGGGCGGCACCCTCGCGGGCCGGTCGATCCGGCACGACGGGAACGACGGGAACGTCGGCCTGGAGGCCTGGTTCACGCCGGGCCCGGTCGCCCTGCGCGCGCCCGAGGCCGGTGAACACGAGGACGTCCTCACCGCCCTCGGCGTCGCCGCGGACACACCCGGCTGCGTCGTCGCCACCCTGGGGCGCCCGCGACTCCTCGTCCCGCTGCCCACCCGGTCCGCCGTCGCCGCGGTGACCCCGGACCTCGACCGCCTACGCACCGCCTGCGACCGGTCGGCCCTGCTGGGCTGCTACCTCTACTCGGCCCCGGCCCCGGACGGCCGGGTGGCGGCCCGGATGTTCGCCCCGTCGATCGGCGTCCCCGAGGACATCGCCAACGCCAACAGCACGGCCTGCCTCGCCGCCCACCTGGCCCGGGACGGCCTGCCGGGCGTCATCGCCGACATGGGCGACTCGCTCGGCACCCCGGCGACGATCAGGGCCGTCGTACGCCAGGGGACGGACGGTCCGGGGATCCACGTGGGCGGGGCGGCGGAGATCGCCCGCGAACCGGCCTCGGACCATCCCTGAGACGACACTCCAGGAGACCGAGGCCAGCGAGGTGCCCGGCGCGGACGGAGTCGTCTTCGACGCCGTCGTCCACAACCCGAAGAACGCCGTCACCGGCGGTGTGTGGCAGGCGGCGCCGCGGTCGGTCAGGCCGCGTGCCGTCTGTTCTTCCGGCGGTCGTTGCGCCGCCGCGTCCGCCGGCCCGCGGGGACCATCAGGCCGCCGAGGAGGCCGAGGGCGAGGGCGTAGGGCCACCAGCCGAAGGAGTCCGCCGAGTCGGCGGCGGTGCGGGTGGTCACGGCCGGGGGAGCGGACGCCGGGTCGGCGGTGTCCGCCTTCGTCGAGGCCCTGGCGGCCTCCTCCGCGTTCAGGACCACGTCGTTGCCGTCGCCGCCCCGGTAGGTGATCCGGTAGACCGTGTCGGCCAGCTTCACCTCGGTGCCCTCGCGCAGCCCGTCGAAGCTGCCGGTGGTGCGGGTCGTGCCGGTGTGGTCGATCAGGGTGATGCGGTGGGCCGGCGCGGTGCCCGCGGCGGACAGGTCCAGCGCACCGGCCAGGGCGAGACGGCCCGCCACCTTCAACGGCTTCTTCCGCAGGACCAGTTCGCCCCGCCTGTGCTGGGTGTAGTCCCCCTTCACCGTCGGTCCGCTGGTCACCAGGCTGTCGTTGGTGACCGACCCCAGCACGGTGCCCGTCCCGGAGAGCGTGGTCAGCACCCGCAGCCCCGCCGTGCCCGGGTCCAGGCGGGCCCCGGCCGAGGTGAGCCGGACGGCCTCGCTGTGCTCGAGCGTCGCCCCGGAGCGCAGGGCGAGGGTGCCCCGGCTGACGGTGGTCGTCCCCGTGTACGTCACCGCGCCGCCGGTGAGCGTGGTGGTGGCCGTCCCCGACTGCACGAGGGACCCGGAGCCGCCGACGTGTGCCAGCCGGATCGGGGTGGAGGTGTTGCGGACGACCAGGGTGCCGTCGTTGTCGACGCGCCGGCGTTCGGTGCCCGTCAGGAGCGAGCCGTCGCCACCCTTCCTGCCCGAACCCAGCCGCAGCACCGCGCCGTTGCGGATCGTCGTCGAGCCGTCGTAGTCCTGGGCGGCCGCGAAGGTCACGTCGTTCCCGCGGGTGCCCGCGATCACGATGTCCCCGGCGCCGGGCGCGGCCAGCGTGTCGTGGTAGCGGCCGCCGCCGATCGGGGCGCCCAGGGTCACCGGGCCGTCGTAGTCGAAGGTGAGCGTGGAGCGGCGGCCGCTCGCCTCGTGCAGGTTGACGTAGACGGTGTCCTTCGTCCCCGGCATGAAGATGCGGTGCGTCGTCCCGTCGCCCCAGTGCACGTCGGCACCCTCGATGTTGGTGCCGCGCTTGTTCAACTGGTGAGGAATCGGCGTCCAGTTGAGGGACGGGTCGCTCAGCGACGGGTTCGTGTCGCCGCCCCGGTCGCTGTAGCTGTACTGGCCGGTGAGGACCACCTTGCTGCCCGGCCGCGAGTGGACGTTGACGTCACTGCCGTACTCGCGCTGGTAGAAGTCCTGGCGCAGGGTGATCGTCTGACCCAGTGGGGTGTCGATGATCCAGGAGCCCTGGTTGAGGACGGCGCGCGCGTCGGGGAGTGCCACCGGGTACTCCGGGCGGCCGACGGCCATGCCGGAGCCGTTGTCGATGACGCCCGAGAAGGGGTGGGTGCCCGCCAGGTCCAGCGTGCCCCACATGTTGCGGGGCTGGGTCACCAGGCCCGAACCGCTGATCGTGCCGATGTTGAAGGTGCGGGTCAGGGAGAGCCTGAGCGTCCCGTCCACGCGGATGTTGAGCTGGTTCAGCTGATAGCCGGGGGTGTCGTACGGGAAGTGGCCGATCAGGCCGGTGCCGCCGCCCGTGCCGTACTGCAGGGTCGTACCGCGCTCGACCGTGATCGCGGGCGGGTCCGGGTTGGTGACCGTCGTATACGGGTGGTTGCCGCCCTGGGTGCGGACGACCTGCCGCTGCCGGGACTTCGGCAGGGTGAAGTCGCTGTCCCTGGTGAGGATCAGGGTGCCGCCGCCGCGCACGGTGAGCGTGCCCTCGCCGCGGAGGACGCCGTCGTACGTGGTCGTCCCGGCCGGCACGGTGACGACCGTGTCGCCGGTGACGGTCACGTCCCGGTCGGCGAGGACGTCGGCGGTGACGTCCCGGGCACCGGAGGCGGGGGCAACGGCGGGGGCGGCGGCGGACGCCGGGGGAGCGGAGGCCAGAAGGGCGGCGAGGGCGCCGACGGCCGCTGCGGTGGTGTGGAGATGGCTGCGCACATCAGAGGAGACGCTTGCGGACGGCCCTCGATAACAGAAAAACAGCCCTCGGCACGGATCCGCCGGAAATCGCTTTCCCCCTTGTCGCGTCAGACCCGTTGACCCACGCGTAACACACCCTTACCTTTTCGGCGATCACAACGTTCGTCATGACAGATGCAGTTCGGTAGGTCGAACGACTTTCCTTCCCCCGAGGAGCGTGTGTAGATGAGACGTGCGTACGCGATCCTGCTGTCCCTCTGTCTGGCGGTGATCGGCGCCCTGGCCACCGCGGGACCGGCCGCGGCCGCCTCCCAGACGGTCACCAACGGCACCCAGTTCACCGACACTTCGGGGAACGTCGTCCACGCCCACGGCGGCGGGGTCATCAAGGTCGGCAGCTACTACTACTGGTTCGGCGAGGACCGCAACTCCGACAACACCTTCAAGTACGTGGACGCCTACCGTTCCACCGACCTGAAGACCTGGGAGTTCCGCAACCACGTCCTCACCCAGTCCTCCGCCTCCGAACTCGGCACCGCCTACATCGAGCGCCCGAAGGTCATCTACAACGCCTCCACCGGCAAGTTCGTGATGTGGATGCACAAGGAGAACGGCGTCGACTACAGCGAGGCCAAGGCCGCGGTCGCCGTCTCCGACACCGTCGACGGGAACTACACCTACCAGGGCAGCTTCCAGCCGCTCGGCCAGTACATGTCCCGGGACATCACGACCTTCGTCGACACCGACGGCACGGCCTACATGGTCTCCGCCGCCAACGAGAACTACGACCTGCAGATCTACAAGCTCACCAGCGACTACACCGCCATCGACAGCCTGGTCGCCAACCCCTGGGCCGGCGGCCACCGCGAGGCCCCGGCGCTCTTCAAGCGCAACGGCGTCTACTTCATGCTCACCTCGGGCGCGACCGGCTGGAGCGCCAACCAGCAGGAGTACGCCACCGCGACCTCCCTCGCCGGCCCCTGGACCTCCTGGACCAACGTCGGCGACTCCACGGCCTACAACTCCCAGACCGCGTACGTCCTCCCGATCACCGGCACCTCGGGCACCTCGTACCTCTACATGGGCGACCGCTGGGGCAACTCCTTCGGCGGCACGGTCAACGACTCCCGTTACGTCTGGCTGCCGTTGACCTTCCCGACCACCACCTCGATGTCGATGTCCTGGTACCCGGAGGTGTCGATCGACACGGCGGCCGGCACGGTCGGCGGCACCAGCGCCACCTACAACACCCTGATCGCCCGGCACAGCAGCAAGTGCGCCGACGTGCCGAGCCAGTCCCTCTGGGAGGGTGTCGCGATCAGCCAGTACACCTGCAACAGCGGCACCAACCAGAAGTGGTGGTTCAAGGACCTCGGCACCGGCTACTACGAGCTGATGGGGCGCGGCAGTTCGCTCTGCCTCCAGGAGAACTCCACCAATGTCACCCAGGAGGACTGCACCGGCGCCACCGCCCAGCAGTGGTCGGTCGTCACCTCCGGCTCGTATGTCAACATCAAGGCCCGTACGACCGGTGAATGCCTGGACGTGAACGGCGCGTCCACCGCCAACTCGGCCGCGATCATCACGTACACGTGCAACAGCGGCACGAACCAGCAGTGGACCCGCGGGACCTGAGGATGAATCAGAAACGAGTCACGCCAGCAGGTCGATCGCGTCGATCGAGGTGCCGGCGCTGAGGAAGGACGTCGTCCCCGAGCCGCTCGCCACGTAGATCTTCAGCGTGTTGTAGGCGCTGGTGTCCGTCAGCCAGGCGGACGCCGGAACGCTGTAGGTGAACGTGTAGTTGTTGCCCCGGTACGAGCCCACGGTCAGTGACCGGGTGCTCGGCTGGGTGGGCGGGGAGGGGACGGCGGAGGTCCAGGTGTCGTTGACGACGACCTGCGGCCTGCCGTTCGCGTAGGCCGTCGTCACGCCGATCCTGAGGGTGTGCGCGGCGGCGGCCTGGGCGGCCGTGAGCTTGAAGTACACGATGATCCCGCTGTTGACGTCCTTCCACAGGTAGCAGGGGAAGGCCGAGGTCTCGGTGCCGCTCCCGATGACCACGTTCCCGGTCCAGGACGCGGCCCGGACGTCCGACGGGTGTGCGTACGTCATCAGGTCGGCGTTCTTGAACCCGCCGGGAGTGCCGTCCCAGTTGTTGATCCGCCAGATCGCGGACGCGTTGCCGGGATCGTTGGAGGACGGGACGGCGATGGTGTTGAGGGTGGTGGTCGCGCCGGCGGAGACGCTCACCGAGCCGGCGTAGACGGCCAGTTCGCCCTTGAAGACGGTGAGGGTGTACGTCCCGGGCAGCACCCCCGCGATCGAGAAGTAGCCGTCCGAGGAGCGCGCCGAACCCCAGTACTGCGCCGCCGAGTTGGCGAGCCCCACGGTGTACGCGTAGGCCGTGTCCCGCCCCGAGATGCCGACGCCGGCCACCCGCCCGCGTCCGCTCGCGGCCACGTACCCGGAGATGCCCAGCGAGTCCGCCCAGGACGTGGTGAGGGTGCCCGGGTACAGGGACGAGGAGGGTGCGCCGCCGTCCGTGAGGGCGATGACGTACGGGCCCTGGAGGCCGTAGCGCTCCGCCTCGGTCTGGTTCTCGCCGTAGTACAGGATCTCGTACAGGCCGCCGCCGTCGGCGCTCTGGTGGCGCAGCAGCGAGCGGTAGAACGGGCCGCCGGAGGCCTTCTCGTGGTTGCTGCGCACGATCCACAGGCCGACGCTGCCGGTCGTCCAGCCGATGTAGCCGTAGTCCATCACCCGCAGCTTCGAGTAGTGCTTGGCGCGGGTCTGGCCGTCGGACTTCTCGAAGACGTCCGCGGACTCGATGACGGTGGGCGCGTAAGTGTAGGAGTCCGGCTCGTCGTTGAGGAACAGGCCCGCCTTCACGCGCACGATGTACCGGGTGGCGGAGACGGACGAGTCGGCCTTGTTGGTCCACAGGTAGACGTTGTTCTCGCCGCTGCGGGCCGCGTAGTAGTGCTTCAGCGTGCCGTACGCGACGGAGACCAGGATCGTCGAACCCGACTGGGCGATGGTCACCGTGGAGGTGCCGAGGCCCGACTCGACGTGCGAGTTCTTGCCGCCGTAGCCCTGGTACTCGGTGCCCTTGTAGACCAGCGAGGTCAGGTCGCCGTTGGTCTTGCTGACCTTGAAGACGAGACTGGCTCCGGTGTCCACGACGTAGTTGGAGCCGTCGTCCGACCAGCCGAAGCTCGCGGCCGAGGCGGTGGTGGCGAGCGGTCCGGCGAGGGCGGCGGTACCGGCGGCGGCCGCGCTGCCGAGGACGAAGGTGCGGCGTCCGAGCGGTCTCCCGGTGGATCCGGACATGGGGGTGCCTCCTTCGGTGGGGCGGGGGTGCGGGTGTCTGTGAGAGTGACAGTTGAATCGATTTCGCGAAAGGGCTTTCGCTTTCCTGGAGTTGGCAATCCCGTGAAAACGGTCCAAGGTCTAGAAAGCGCTTGTGGATGACGGTACGGTCCCCGCCAGACCCTGTCACCGCGACGGAGGAGTCCCGGGTGAGACGTTTCAACGGTGTTCGCGTCGCCGCGCTCGCGGTGGTCGTCCTCGGCACCTGCCTGACGGCCGCTCCCGCCGCCGGGGCCCACGACCGGCAGCCGCCGCTCGGCATCGGGAACTGCACCGCCACCGCCTGCCACTTCGACGTGCCGCCGGGCGACTACGACGTGACCGTCCGGCTCGGCGGCGCCGCCGCGTCCAGCACGAGCATCAGCGGCGAGACCCGGCGCTCCCTCCTCCCCGAGACGGCCGCGGCCGCCGGCCGGCACGTCACCCGCGGCTTCACCGTGAACGTCCGCACCCCCGAGGGCGAGCCGACGGGCCCGGACGGAACCCCGGGCCTGGACCTGGCCATCGGCGGCTCCGCCCCCGCACTCGCCGGCATCCGGGTCACCCCTGCCTCCCGGCACACCCGGCAGATCCTCCTGGTCGGCGACTCCACCGTCTGCGACCAGCCCGCCGACCCCTACTCCGGCTGGGGCCAGCAGCTCCCGCAGTTCCTGCGCAGGGGCGTCGCCGTCGCCAACTACGCGGACTCCGGCGAAAGTACGGTGACCTATCTCCAGAACCCCCAACTCTGGGGTAACGTCGAGCAGTTGATCCGCCCGGGTGACCTGGTCCTGATCCAGCTGGCGCACAACGACAAGACGACGGACGAGGCGACCTACCGCGCGAACCTGGAGACACTGGTGGCGGGCGTACGGGAGAAGGGCGGGCGGCCGGTGCTGGTCACACCCATCGTGCGCCGCTGGTTCAATGCCGACGGCACGCTGAACAACGACATCGCGCTTCTGGTCAACGGGCTCGGCGTCAATCATCCTGAGGTGATCCGCTCGGTCGCCGCCGCCGAGGACGTTCCGCTGATCGACCTCACGGCGAAGACCAAGGCGCTGGTCGAGTCCCTCGGCGTGGAGGGCTCCAAGGCCCTGTACCTGTACAACGAGAAGAAGGACAACACGCACACCTCCGCGTACGGCGCCACCGTCTACGCGGGCCTGGTGCGTGACGAGCTTCTCGCCCGGCACCTGGTGCCCCGGGGCACCGTGCGGGCGGGATGAGCCCCTGGGGCGCCCCGACCGGAACCGGGGCGCCCCAGGTTCCAACGCCACGAGCGCCTGGAGCGCCACGAGCGCCTGGAACGGTACGAGTGCTTCGTGCGGTACGAGCGAGAAAGAGCCCCGATGCAGCTGCCTCCCGAGGACCGCCGTTCCAGCCCGCGCACCGGCTACACCCGCGCCCACTGGGAGACAGCGGCCGACACGCTGCTCGCCGCCGTGGAGCCGTACGCCACCCCGGACCGTGCCCTCTACCACCTCCCCGGCGACCACCAGAGCTGGTCGGGGCGGCTCTCCGACGGTCTGGAGGGCTATGCCCGCACCCTGCTCCTCGCCGCCTTCCGGCGCGACGAGACCGTGCTCCAGCGGTACGCGGACGGACTCGCGGCCGGCGTGGCGGGCGTCTGGCCGCGCATCGAGGACCGCAGCCAGCCGCTGGTCGAGGCCGCCTCGGTCGCCCTCGCCCTGCGCCTGACCCGCCCGCTGCTGTGGGACCGGCTCGACGACGCCGTACGGCAACGGGCGGCGGCCTGGCTCTCCGACGCGCTGACCGCCGAACCCTGGCCCTGCAACTGGGAGCTGTTCCCGGTCACGGTCGGCGGCTTCCTGGCCGAGGTCGGCCACGAGCCCGAGGCCGCGCACAAGGCGGTCGACCACGGCCTGGCCCGGATCGAGGACTGGTACGTCTCGGACGGCTGGTACACGGACGGCGACGGCCGCAAGTTCGACTACTACAACGGCTGGGCGATGCACCTCTACCCGGTGCTGCACGCCTGGCTGGCCGGCGACGAGCAACTGCTCGACCTGTACGGCGGCCGCCTGGAACGCCATCTCGCCGACTACGCCCGCCTGTTCGGCGGCGACGGCGCCCCCATGCACCAGGGCCGCTCCCTGACCTACCGCTTCGCGACCACGGCCCCGCTGTGGCTGGGCGCGCTCACCGGCCGTACCCCCCTGTCCCCCGGGGAGACCCGGCGACTGGCCTCCGGGGCACTGAAGTACTTCCTCGACCGGGACGCCCTGGACGACCGGGGCCTGCTGACCCTCGGCTGGCACGGCCCCGACCCCGCCGTCCTGCAGGGCTATTCGGGCCCCGCCTCCCCGTACTGGGCGAGCAAGGGCTTCCTCGGCCTGCTGCTCCCACCGGACCACGAGGTGTGGACGGCACCGGAGGAACCCGCCCCCGCGGAACGCGCCGACGCGGTCACCCCGATCACCCCGGCCAACTGGCTCCTCCAGTCCACGAGTTCGGACGGAATCGTCCGCCTCCACAACCACGGCAGCGAGGACGTCCGCTACGACCCGTACTACACCCGCCTCGGCTACTCGACCGTGACCGGGCCCGCCGCCTCGTACGACAACAGCGTGATCGTCGGCGACGACCCGAGCCGTACGCACATCGAGCCGCTGGGCGTGGGGGAGGGCTGGGCCGCCTCGCGGCACTCGGCCGGCGCGGGAGCCCGGGTGACCAGTGCGGTGCTCGTGCACGGGGCCGTGGAGGTGCGGGCCTTCCGGGTGACGGGGGCGCCGCCCGGAACCCCGGTGCGGGTGACCGGCTGGGCCGCACCGGAGGGTCTCCGGGCCGAACTGCTGCCCGCCGTGGGCCTCGACGACGCGCTGACCGGGGTCACGGGGGAGGCCGCGACCCTGTTCGTCGCGCTGAGCCGGCTCACCGGCGCGCCGGACGCCGCACCGCTCGGCGGGACGGTGACCGTACGCGCCGAGGGCGACCGGGAGCTGACGGTGCTGTGGAGCGGCGGACCCGGCCTCCGGGTCAGGTGGCAGGCGTCCGGCGTGGAGGTGGAGCACCCCGCGCAGGGCTGAGCCGCTTCCGGTGTCGGTGTCGGCATCGTGCGCTGGGCGTGGAAAGGGGCACGGCGGCGCGCGTCACGGGGTGAGGCGGGCGATCCGCAGCGTCGTCGTGGTCGGTGAGGCACCGGTCAGCGGGCTGCCGTAGGCCGGGGTGACGGGTGCGTAGGCCCAGGTGAGGGTGCCGTCCTTGAGGACCGCGATGTCACCGGTGAACCGCGCGCCCACCACCTTGCCGGCACCGACGAACCTGCCGGTCCAGTCGACCAGCCGCAGGTGCGTGCCCGTGAAGGTGCCGGTGCAGGTGCCCGCCGAGCACTTGGCGTTCTTCAGGGACTCCCAGGAGAGCAGGAGCTTGTCCTTGCCGTAGGGCGCGAGGTGCACGTTCACGTTCTCGACGGTCTTGGCACTGGTGAGGTAGACCGCCTTGCCGGGGCCGGAGTTGCGGTTCTTCAGGAACGCGATGGCGACCTGGTGGGTGGCGGTCTTCGGGGTGACCGTCCAGCCGCGGCCGCTGCTGTCGTCCGGGTTCTTCTTCGCGGAGGCGGCGCCCCGGGAGGCGAACGCGGTCGCGTACCTGCCGGTGGCGGACTTCACCAGATCGCCGGTGCGGCCGGGGAAGGTACCACCGCAGTACCCCGCCCAGCACTGCTCCCGCTGGACCACCGGGGCCACGTCCGGGGCACCGATGCCGGTGGAGACGAACAGGCCCGAGCGCCAGTCGTCGAAGCAGAGCGAGGTGAAGGCGCCGGAGGTCTCGGCGTGCAGGGCGATGCCCTCGTTGTGGCTGCACCCCCAACTCCAGCCGCCACTCAGCTTCCTGCCCCCCGCGCTGACGTACGACAGCTTGTCGCCGAAGTGCCCGTCGGCGAAGCCGCCCGCGCCGTGCACCACGAAGTAGGCGCCGTACTTGGAGCCGTTCCAGGTGAGCTGGCCGTCGAGGGTGGGGGAGGTGTCGTGGGAGGCGGTGCCGGTGAGCTTGGTGGTCCAGGTCCGCTTGCCGCCCGTGTAGCGGACGATCGCGGCCGCGGTCTCCTTCCACTTGTTGGTGTCGGCGACCCGGGTGAGCAGCGCGAACCCGTTGGTGTGGGCGACCAGGCCGCCCACCTCCTTGGCGCCCTTGACCACCGTGTCGGCGCCGGACCGCTTGCCGGCCGCGGTGAGCGGGGTGACGTGGACGCCGTCGGCGGCGGGCCAGGCGACCCGCAGGGTGCCGTCGGGGGCGACCGCGGTGGCGGTGCGGTTCCACTCCCGGGTGTTGTTGTAACCCGCCGAGAGGTAGGGGTACTTGGCGGTGAGGGTCACCGCGGTGGACGTGACCTTCAGGCCCGTGGTCGTGGCCGCGCCTGCGGTGGCGTACCAGGCGCCGGCCAGCAGACCGCCGGCCGCGAGGAGTCCGACAGCGGGCTTGCGGTAGGCGTGGACCCGGCGGTGACGTGTGGTGCGTGGTGCGGAAGTCATGCCCTGTGGTTGCCGCCGGGTCCCGGAAGGTTGCCGTGCCTGGGGACGTCTCCGCTAGGGCCGGTCGGTTCCGAGGGCGTTCCCCAGGAACGTCGTGGCCTGGTCGATCGCGCCGCGGGTGGCCTCCGACTGGCTGAGCGAGTTGAGCAGCATGAAGTCGTGGACCGTGCCGTCGTAGCGCACCGTGGTCACCGGGACGTCGGCCGCCCGCAGCTTGGCGGCGTACGCCTCGCCCTCGTCGCGCAGCACGTCGGCCTCGTCGACGATCAGCAGAGCGGGCGGCAGGCCGGAGAGCTGCTCGGTGGTGGCCTGGTTGGGCGAGGCGGTGATCTCCGCGCGCTTGGCCGGGTCGGGCGCGTAGGCGTCCCAGAACCACTCCATCAGCTTGCGGCTCAGGTAGTAGCCGGTGGCGAACTGGTCGTAGGAGCCGGTGTTCATGGCCGCGTCCGTGACCGGGTAGTACATCGACTGCTGTACGAACGTGACGTCACCGCGCTCCTTGGCCATGAGGGCGAGGGCGGCCGTCATGTTCCCGCCGACCGATTCCCCGGCCACCGCCATGCGCTGTGCGTCCAGCCCCTTGGCCGCTCCCTCGCGGACCACCCACTGGGCGGCGGCGTAGCCCTGCTCGATGGCCACGGGGTAGTGGGCTTCGGGCGACGGCGTGTACTCCACGAAGACCACGGCCGCCTGTGCGCCGACCGCCAGCTCCCGCACCAGGCGGTCGTGGGTGCCGGCGTTGCCCAGGACCCAGCCGCCACCGTGCATGTACAGCACGACGGGCAGCATCCCGGTGGCGCCCTGCGGTTTGACGATGCGTACCCGTACGTCGCCCACGGCGGCCGGCACGGTGATCCACTCCTCGTCGACCGGCAGTTTGTCGATCGGTGCGGCCTGGAGGTCGTCGAGGACCTTGCGCGCGGCGGCGGGATCCAGCTCGTACAGGAACGGGTGGTGCGAGGTCGCCTCGGCGAGTGCCCGTGCTTCGGGTTCGAGGACGATCGAGGAGGTCTGAGCAGCCATGGGAATGCTCCCTGGGGAAATCCGAGAACGGCATGGTCGGGACGTCCGGGAAGGGCATGGCGCCGAGCGCACAAGGCCGACGGGCGTCGCGACGCGCCGGCGCCGTGCGGTGGCCGGCGGAGCTCGCGCCCTGCGTCAGGCCCTTGGCGAAGACCTACTGTCCACCATAATCACGGCCCCTGCGCCGCTGCATTCCAGGTGTGCGGCCGGTCGCTCTGTGTCATCCCCGCCGCGTCACCCGGTCCCGAGCAGTGTCTCCCGCACCCGGTCGGCGAACCCGGCCGGGTCTTCGAGGACGCCGAGGTGCCCGCCGGGGAACTCGGTGAAGGCCGCGCCGGTGTGCCCGGCGACGGACTCCGCGGTGCGGTGCAGGAGTTGGCCCTTCGACTCGGCTCCGGCCGCGATCGCGAGGCGGGGCAGCGCGGCCGGTGGACGGTAGGCGGTGAAGGGGCGGAGGACATGGGCGAGGAAGACGGCCATCGGGGTCCCGGGGGCCGGGCGCGCCGCGTCGAGCTGCTCGATCAGCTCGGTGCGCAGCCGCTCCCCGTCCGGCAGCAGCGTGACGCACGGGGGCTCGTGCGCGACGACGTGCCGGAGCCGGCCGGGGTGGCGGGCCAGCAGGTCGAGGGCGGCGATGCCGCCGGAGCTGGTCCCGAAGACGTACGCCGAATCGCCCGGCGTCAGTACCTCCTCCAGCACCCGGTGCGCGCCCTCGCTCCAGTCCGGCACGGTCTGGTCGGCGACCGGATCGCCCAGGCGGCCGTGGGCGAGGCCCAGCGGGTCGTACGTCACGACCGTGAAGTGCCGGGCCAGATGCTCCGTGAAGGGGCCCAGGCCCATGGGGTGCCCGGCGCCGCCGGGGAGCACGAGCAGCACGGGGCCGCTGCCGGTGACGTCGTAGTAGAGGTCAGACATGGTGGTCGGTCTCCTCGCGGGGCCAGTTCTCCAGTGCGATGTGCAGGGCGTCGACCGCCCGGTCCCAGGAGGCGCGGACATCGCGAGGGGCGTTGAAGCCGCCGCAGGCCTCCAGGGCGCAGTAGCCGTGGAAGGTGGCGCGCAACAGGCGTACGGCGTCGGTGAGATCGGGTTCGGCCAGGCCGTAGCCGCGCAGCATGCCGTAGGTGATCTCGACGGTGCGGCGCATGGCGGGGGTGTCGGCGTCGACGAGGGCGGGGTCGATACGGATCTGGGTGGCCGCGTAGCGGCCGGGGTGGGTCAGGGCGTACGCGCGGTAGGCGTCGGCGTAGGCGGCCAGGGCGTCCCGTCCGGACCGTCCGGCCACGGCGACGGCGATCCGGTCGATCATCTCGCCGCCCGCCAGGAGCGCGAGCCGGTGGCGCAGGTCCCGGAGGTTGCGGACGTGCGCGTAGAGGCTCGCGTCCCGTACGCCGAAGCGCCGGGCCAGCGCGGACAGCGAGACCTGCTCGAAACCGGCCTCGTCGGCCAGCTCGGCCGCCGCCGCGACCAGCCGGTCGGCGGTGATTCCGGCACGGGCCATGTGACACCTCCCCTGGATTCCCTAGACAGAATCCTAGGGGCTCTAGGTTTTGGTCGTCATGCGATTTATCGCGAGGCGTCCGGCCGGGGTACCGGCATAGGGTTGCCGGGGAGACGGGAGGGGGAGCCGTGGCGAATGAGGCGCGGCGCGTGGAACGGGCGGCGCGCGAGCGGACGGCGGACGGTCGACCGCTCTGGAAAGACCGGGACTTCGGGTTCTTCTGGCTCGCCCAGACCCTCTCCGTCCTCGGCGACTCCTTCAGCCTGATCGCGCTGCCCCTGCTGGTCCTCCAGGCGACCGGTTCGGTGGCCCGGATGGGTCTGCTCACCGGCGTCGGCGGGGCCGCGATGGTGCTGGCGGCGGTCTTCGCCGGCGTGGTCGTGGACCGGGTCGACCGGCGCAAGCTCCTCATCGCCTGCGACCTGGTCCGCATGGTCCTCTACGGCCTGGTCCCGCTCGTCTGGCTCGCCGGACCGCAGCTCTGGCTCCTGTACGTGGTCCTGCCCCTGTGCGAGGCCGTCGGCATGCTCTTCGCCGTCGGGTACGTCACCGTCGTCCGCGGACTCGTCGGGCCCGGCCGACTCACCGAGGCCAACGGCCGGTTGAACGCCACCGCGGCCGCGGCCGGCGTGCTGGGACCGCTCGGCGCCGGCCTGGTGGCCGCCCGGACCGGGCCCGCCGACGCGGTGGCCGTGGACGCGGTCAGCTACGCGGTCTCGGCCTGCTGTCTGCTGTTCGTGCGGGTCCGGGAGCGCGCCGCGGACGACGGGCCGGTCAAGGACACGGGCCTGTGGCGCGACCTGCGCACCGGGCTCTCGTACCTGTTCCGCCACCCCGTCCTGCGCTCGCTCGCCGCTCTCCTCGCCGTGTTCAGCTTCCTCAGCCTCGGCGTCACCGACCTGGTCATCTACCACCTCAAGCACGACCTCGGACACGACGACGGCACGGTGGGGACGGTGATGGCCGTCGGCGCGGTCGGCACGATCGCCGGGGCGCTGCTGGTCGCCCGGGTCCGGCGGCGGCTGGGTTTCGGGCCCACCTGGATCGTCGCCACCGCGGTGTGCGGACTGGCCTTCGCCGGGCTCGGCCGGGCGCACACGGTCCCCGCCGTGGCCGCCCTGAGCGCGCTCTACCTGGCCTGTCTGGGCATGGCGGGCACCTGCTCCATGTCACTGCGTCAGGAGATCACCCCCGAACCCCTCCTGGGCCGGGTCACCTCCGCCTACTGGACCCTCCAGTACTCGGTCGCCCCGGTCGGCGCCGCCGTCCTCACCTGGGCCGCCGAACAGTACGGCACCGCCCGCGTGGCCGCCGTGGCCGGAGCCTGCTGCACCCTCGTCGCCGTCGTCGGCCTGTGCACCCCGGTCCGGGGCGCGCGGCACGGCTGACGCGCGAGCGTGACGTCAGCCGTTCACCCCCGTGTAGTGCCCCAGCGCCCACCGCCACAGCCACCGCGCGGCCAGGTAGGCGAGCAGGCCCAGGAGCGGGGAGGCGGCCGCCAGCCAGTAGGGAGCGCCGGTGGAGTGGCCGTGGCCGGTGAGGACGGCCGCCGGGAAGTAGGCGACGAAGGCGAGCGGCAGGCCGTACGTGAGGAAGCCGCCGACCGCCCTAGGGAGGACGTTGAGGGGATAGCTGCCGAAGGTGCCGAGGAGCTCCTCCAGCCAGCGGCCCCAGTAGTCCGCGGCCGGGAAGCGCAGCGAGGCCGACGCGACGACGGTGAAGAGGGCAGCCTCCAGGAGCATGCCGCCGAGCACCGCCGCGACCAGGTACGCGATCCGGCCCGGCGTCCAGTCCAGGTGGCTGCGGCCGAGCGCGCCCGCCATCAGGCCCACCGCCACCGTCAGGTCGCCGATCGCGTTGGTCGGGAAGAACTCCAGCTGGACCTGGCGGTAGACCGGCATCGGGCGGAGCAGATACGCGTCGATCTTGCCCTCCTGGATGTGCCGGCCCAGGCCGTGCACCCGGCCCAGGAACAGCACGAACAGGCCGTGGGCGAGCATCCGGGTCGCCGGGATGAGCAGGACGTCCGAGCTGTCCCAGCCGCCCATCCCGGCGAACCGGGTCAGCAGCACGGTCGCGAACACGATCACCGACACCTGCCAGACCGCGCCGATCGCGATCATCATCAGGAACTCGGTGCGGTACTCCAGCTGGGCACGGAAGTTGAGCTGCGTGACCCGCCAGACGATCCGTACGGCGTTCATGGGCCTCAGCCTCCCTGGGAGACGACTCGACGGGCGGCGCGCCGCCACAGGAAACGGGTGAGGAAGCGCAGCGCCACCAGCCAGCCGGCCTGGACGCCGAGCTGGAAGCCCGCCTCGGAGAGCGGGATGCGGCCCACGTACAGCGACAGCGGCACGTTGAGCGTGGCCTGGAACGGCAGGAAGGAGCTGAGGACCAGGAACCAGTGCGGGAAGAACCACAGCGGGGCGTACACCCCGGACATCAGGTTCTGCGCGAAGATCAGGATCAGCAGGGCGGCCGTGTTGCGCAGCGTCCAGAAGCACAACTGGTCGATGAGCAGCATGACGTAGTGCAGGACCCACTGGCCGAGGAGCAGGCTGAGCGCGAACACCCCCGCCACGGCCGCCGATTCGGGCGGCACCACGACACCCGCCGCCAGGCAGATCGCGTAACCCGTCAACGCCCAGGCAAGTCCGTAGAGTTGCTCGCCCAGGGCGCGCAGCGCGTAGTAGCGGTGCGGGGACAGCGGGCGCAGGTACCAGTAGACGACCGTGCCGTAGTACATGTGCTGCGCGACCGAGTCCCGGCCCGCGTACTGGTCCAGCTCCCGCAGCCGGGAGGCGAGCACGGCCAGCACGGCGAAGGTGACCGCCTGGTCCCGGGAGAGCCCGGCCGTCGTACCGGTCTGGGCGTACAGGCCGTGCCACAGCGACGCGACCAGCACCACCTGCACGGTCAGCCGCAGCAGGGCGGCGGTGATGCGGGGCGGGGTGTACAGCTCGCCGAGCGGGGTGACCCGGGCGGTGCGCCAGGCGTAGGTCAGGGTCGTCATCACGCCGCCTCGGCCTTCGCCCTGGCCTCGGCGTAGGCCGCGCGCATCACGTCCTCCAGGTCCGCCTCGTCCACCGCCACACCGGTCACCTCGTACCGCTCGATGACCAGCTTCAGCGCCTGGTGGACGGTGGGCGCGGCCGGACCGTCCGGGCCGAACACGACCTGGGGCCCGTCATGGCTCACCAGCGCGATGCCCGGCAGCGGACCGACCGGGGTGTGCGGGTCGGCGAGCGTCGCCCGCACCTGCCAGGTCGAGCCGAAGTCCCGGCGGACCTCGTCCAGCGTGCCGTCGAGGACCAGCCGCCCGTGGTTGACCAGCACCACCCGCTCCGCGAGCCGCTCCACCTCGGTCATGTCGTGCGTGGTCAGCAGCACGGTACGGCCGCGCTCGGCCACCTGGTACCGCAGGAACTCGCGGACCTGCTCCTTCACCACCACGTCCATGCCGATGGTCGGCTCGTCCAGGAAGACGACCGGCGGATCGTGCAGCAGGGCGGCCGCCAGGTCGCAGCGGACGCGCTGGCCCAGCGAGAGGTGCCGCACCCGGGTGTCCCAGAAGTCGGAGAGTTCGAGAAGTTCGTCGAACTCCCGCAGCCGCGCCGCGTGTTCGGCCTTCGGCACCTCGTAGATGTCCCGCAGGATCGCGAACGACTCCCGCACCGGCAGGTCCCACCACAGCTGGGTCCGCTGCCCGAACACCGCGCCGATGTTCCGCGCGTTGCGCTCCCGCTCCCGGTACGGCACCACGCCCGCGACCCGGGCCTCGCCGGAGGTCGGGGTGAGGATGCCGGTGAGCATCTTGATGGTGGTCGACTTGCCCGCGCCGTTCGGGCCCAGCAGGGCGAGGAGTTCGCCGGGGGCGACGTCGAAGGTGATGTCGGAGACCGCGTGCTTCTCCACGCGCTCGGGGTTGACCAGGGATCGCAGGGCGCCCGCGAAGCCCGGGCGCCGGACGGTGGTGTGGAAGGTGCGGGACAGGCCGCGGACCTCGATGTTTCCGGCCACGCTGGGGCCCCTCTCGTTCCGTGCACGACGTACGGCCGGTCGGCTTGAGAGGCCGACCGGCCGCGGATACGCCACGACGGTCGCAGAGCGCCGAGGGGCCCGGCAATGGATTAATCGACCCGCGATTTGGACTATTCGATCACCGGGAGACGCGGGTCGGCGGCGCGGCCGGTCACCGGGAGGCGGGCACGGTGCGGCCCGGGCGTCCCCCGTTGCGCAGACCCACCGACCGCAGCGCGCCCTCCAGCGCGAACGTGGCCGCGCCCAGGCAGACCGGGTCGGTGGGGATGGGGGAGAGGACGATCTCGGTGGCGGCGAACGGCCGCCCGAGCGCGTGCCGCCGGACGGCCTCCCGCACCTCCGCCAGCAGCGGCTCGCCGAGCCGGCGCGCCACCCAGCTGCTGAGCACGACCAGTTCGGGGTTGAGCAGGTTCACCAGGTTGGCGATACCGGCGCCGATGTAGCGGGCCGTGGTCCGTACGACCTCGACCGCGACGGGATCACCGTCCGCCACGCCCCGGGCCAGCGCGTCCACGGTGGCCGTCTGGTCCTCCGGGTGCAGCAGCGGGCTCCGCGGGCTCGCCTCCCGCAGGTTCAGCATGATCCCGGGGGCGCCGACGTAGGTCTCGACGCAGCCGTGGTTGCCGCAGTGGCACAGCCGCCCGTCCAGGACGAGCGTCGTATGACCCCATTCCCCGGCGCTGTTGCTCACCCCCCGGTGCAGTCCGCCGCCCAGCGCGAGCCCGGCGCCGACACCCGTTCCGAGGTTCACCACCACGGTGTCCCCGCGCCCGCGCGCCGCCCCGAACCACTGCTCGGCCACCGCGCAGGCCCGCAGCGGGTTGTCCAGGTAGAGGGGGTACGCGATGTGTCCGGACAGCAGGCGCAGCAACGGTACGTCGTGCCAGTCCCAGTTGGGCGCGTACTCGGCGATGCCGGTGGCCCGGTCCACCTGCCCCGGCACGCTCACCCCGACGCCCAGCACCCGCGCGCCCTCGATCCCGGCCTGCGCCACCACCGCGCCGACCGCGGCGGCCACCTGGCCCACCACCTGCTCCGGTCGGTTGTGGCCGGGGCGCACGTCCTCCTCGGCGCGGGCCAGCACGTTCAGCGCGAGGTCGAACAGCTCGACGTGGACGTACGTCTCCGCGATGTCGACGCCGATCAGTGCGCCCCCCGAGGCGTTGACCGCGACGAGTCCCCGGGGGCGGCCGCCCGCGGAGTCCTCGAAGCCGACCTCCGTGATCATCCGCAGTTCCAGCAGCTCCCCGACGAGGGTGGCGACCGTGGCCAGGCTCAGCCCGGTGACGGCCGCCAGCTCCTGCCGGGAGGTGGGAGACTCGGCGATGATGTGCCGCAGTACCTCGTAGCGGTTCGCGGTGCGGATGTCCCGTGATGTGTGCTTCACGCGGCGCAAGGCTATGGCCTGGGAAGCGCTTTCGACAAGCCATTACCTTAAGGGTTGGATTAAGTCCGGCCGTCGTGATCCGTCGTGATCCGTCGTGATCTTCCGTGGTGAGTCGTGGTCGGTCGTGATCAGTCGTGCAGGACATCTGCCACGAAGGGGTTCGTGAACTTCCCGTCGGGGTCGAGGTCCCGGGCCAGGGCGCGGAAGTCGGCGAGCCGCGGGTAGCGGCCGCGCAGCACCTCGCCCGGCACGGCGTGCACCTTGCCCCAGTGCGGCCGCGGGTCGAACGGCGCCAGCGCCTCCTCCAGCCGGCGCAGCACGGGCAGCACCGCCGTCAGGTCGTCCACCCAGGTGAAGTGCAGGGCGACGGAGTCACGGCCGTGGGCGGGGCTGAGCCACTGCGGATCGGCCGCGATCGTCCGTACCTCGCAGGTCTGCAGGACGGGTGAGACCGTCTGCCGGATCCCGTCGACGGCGTGCAGCGCGTCCACGGCCGCCGCCCTCGGCAGCAGGTACTCCGACTGGAGCTCGTCCCCGCTGCTCGGCGTGAACTCCGCCCGGAAGTGCGGGAGCCGCTCGTGCCAGGGCCCCGGCACCCCGAACTGCTGGGTGCAGTTGCCCGCCGGCATGCCCGGCACCGGGTGCATCGCCTCGGTGGCCGGCGCGGCCCATCCGAAGTCCACGGCCGGCCGGTCGGTGCGCCGTTTCACCCACACCTGCCGGAAGCCCGGCTCCCGCCAGTCGGTGAACAGGCTCACGCTGTAGGCGGCCCCGGCGACCGCGGGGAAGTCCAGGCCGTCCAGCGGCAGTTCGGTGTATACAGTCTGCGCCATGTCATATGCCGCCTCCAGGTCCAGGGTGAGCGCGGTGACGGCACCCAGCGCCCCCAGCGAGGTCACCGCCCCGTCGAAGCGCGCGTCCCCGCGCGCGATGCCGACCGTGGAACCGTCGGCGACGACCAGCTCCACCTCCCGTACCGGCGCCGCGAGCGACCCGTTGGCCACGCCCGAGCCATGGGTGCCGGTGGCGACCGAACCGGCCACCGAGATGTGCGGCAGCGAGGCCATGTTGGGCAGCGCGAGGCCCCGCGCATGCACCGCGCGGGCCAGTTCGGCGTACCGCACCCCGCCCGCGACCCGGACCGTACGGGCCGCCGTGTCCACCTCGATCACCGGCGGCAGCCCGGCGATCGAGACCAGCACGCCCTCCGGGCCCGGGTCGGCGATGCGGTTGAAGGAGTGCCCGCTGCCCAGCACCCGTACCCGCGCACTGCCGGCGACCAGCGACCGGAGCCGGTCGAGGGAGTCCGGGCGGTGGAACTCCTTCGCGGTGTAGGTGATGTTGCGCGCCCAGTTGGTGACCGTCTGCGCCGGATCCGTCATCTCTGCCGTCCCATTCCTGTCGTCCCTCGGGGAGTGCCCGTCGTTCTCCGGGAAGTGTCCGTCCCCTCCGGGGAGTGCCTGTCCATTGACCCTCTCATTCGCCGAGACCTACGGTAGAGACCGGTTGCTATCCGCGCGTCACCGAGCCGGAAGGTCACTTCCTTGCCCGAGCGTCCCCAGGCACTGTTCGCCATGACGGCCCAGAACGTGCCGCACATCTTTCCGCCGGAGGTGCTCGCGCGACTGTGCGAGTACGTAGAAATCGATCCCACTCTGGTGGCGGAGGACTTCACCGATCCCCGGGTACGGGAGGCGCTCGCCCGCACCGAGGTCCTGGTCACCGGCTGGGGCTGCCCGGTCCTGGACGCGGCCGCCCTGGACGCTGCGCCGAAACTGCGGGCGGTGCTGCACGCGGCCGGCTCGGTCAAGGGCTTCACCACGCCCGAGGTCTGGCGGCGCGGCATCGTCGTCTCCTCGGCCGCCGCCGCCAACGCGCTGCCGGTCGCCGAGTACACCCTCGCGATGATCCTGCTCGCCGGGAAGGACGTCTTCGCCTTCCGCGACCTGCTGCGCACCCGACGCGCCTTCCCGTACGGCGGCATCGTCCCCGGCATCGGCAACTTCCACCGCCGGGTCGGCATCGTCGGAGCCTCCCGCATCGGCCGCCGCCTCCTCGAACTGCTGCGCCCGTACGACCTGTCGGCCGGCCTCGCCGACCCCTACGTGGACGAGGCGGAGGCCGCCCGGCTCGGCGTGCCGCTGCTGCCCCTCGACGAGCTGCTGCGCACCTCGGACATCGTCACCGTGCACGCCCCCCAGACCCCGGAGACCCGGCACCTCCTCGGCGCCCGCGAACTCGCCCTGATGCCGGACGGATCGGTACTGATCAACACCGCGCGCGGCTCCCTCGTCGACCACGACGCCCTGATCGAGGAGCTGCGCACCGGCCGCCTCACCGCGATCCTCGACGTGACCGACCCCGAGCCGCTGCCCGCCGACTCCCCTCTCTTCGACCTTCCCAACGCCTTCCTCACCCCGCACCTGGCCGGCTCGCAGGGCAACGAGCTGGCGAGGCTCGGGCTCACCGCCGCGGAGGAGGCCGGCCGGCTGCTGACCGGCGACGGCCTGCTGTACGCGATCGACCACTCGGTCCTCGAGCGGGCCGCGTGACGGCCCGTCCGCCGGGCGCCTCCGGCCGTCTCGTAGGGTGATCCGAACACATGACGAAGGGGGGCCGGGCGATGACCAAGAGGACGCAGCCGGCGCCGAACGGGGACGCCTCGACGGTGCGGGACGTGGCCGCGCGGGCCGGGGTCTCCGCGTCGACCGTCTCCCGGGTCCTGGGCGGCACCTATCCGGTGGCCACCGCGACCCGCGCCAAGGTCATGAAGGCCATGCGCGAGCTGGACTACGTGGTCAACGCGCACGCCCGCGCGCTCGGCGGCGCCACCAACAAGACGGTCGCCTTCGTCGTCGACGACGTCACCGGCCCCTTCTACGCGCACATCGCCCGCGGGGTCGAGGAGCAGGCCTCGGCGGAGGGCCGGCTCTGCATGCTCTGCACCACGCACGGCGACCCGCGGCGCATCCTCGCCGTCGTCGAGACCATGCGGGAGCAGCGGGCCGACGCGGTGATCGTGGTGGGCGGCGCCCTGGAGGACAAGGCCTACCACGACCGGATGACCCACTTCGCGCACGCCCTGGACCGGTCCGGCTCCCGGCTGGTCCTCGTCGGCCGCCCGCCACTCGGTCCCGGCGTCCCGGCGACGGTCGTCGACTACGACAACGAGGGCGGCGCCTTCGCCCTCACCACCCACCTCCTGTCCGGCGGCCACCGGCGCATCGCCTACCTGGGCCGGGTCCCCGGCCTGTCCACCAGCGCCCAGCGCATCGCCGGCTTCACCCGCGCCCATGAACTCCTCGGCCTCGCCCCCGACCCGGACCTGATCCTCGACGGCGTCTTCTCCCGCTCCTACGGCTACCAGGCGACCCGCGAACTCCTCGCCTCCGGGCGGGAGTTCACGGCGGTCTTCGCCGCCACCGACATGATCGCCACGGGCGTGATCCAGGCCGTACGGGAGTCCGGCCGCCGCATCCCCGACGACATCGCCGTGGCCGGCTACGACGACATCCCGGTCGCCCGGGACGTCTACCCGACACTCACCACGGTCCACGTACCCCAGGAGGAACTGGGCCGCGCCGCCGTCCGCATCGCCCTGCACCGCGACGAGCTCCCGGACGGGCAGCACCTGGTGCTGGGGACGCATGTGGTGCTGCGGGAGTCGACACGCCGGGCCGCCGGCGGTTGACGGCGGCAGCACAGGCGACGGCGGTGGGCGGTGGCGGTCGACGGCGGTTGGCGGTTGCGGGCGAGCGGTCGGCGTGCCCTGCGGATTTCGTTGCCTATGCGCGATTCAATGCCGTATCCAGCAATAATGTGGCTATTCGACTGCGATATCGGTAGCGTGCGGACATGGCCTCCGACCCGCTCTCCCCGCGCCTTCCCGTGACCGACCGCACCCGCCATCGCCGGCTGCGCGAGCAGGGCAGTCTCGACCGGGCCGAGCTGGAGGCGATTCTCGACGCCGGGTTCGTCTGTCATCTGGGGGTGGCGGTCGAGGGGCGCCCGCTGGTCGTGCCGACGGTGTACGGGCGGGACGGGCACCAGCTCTATCTGCACGGCTCGGTCGCCAGCCGCAGCCTCGCGGGCGGGACCCCGGTCTGTGTCACCGTGACGCACGTCGACGGCCTGGTGCTGGCGCGGTCCGTCTTCGAGCACGGCGTCAACTACCGCAGCGCGATGGTCCACGGCACCGCCCGCAAGGTGACCGACCCCGAGGAGAAGCTGACGGGCCTGCGCCTCCTCTCCGAGCACACGGCCCCGGGCCAGTGGTCGTACGCCCGCCGCCCGAACCGCAGGGAGCTGGCCGCCACCACCCTCCTCGCCCTCTCCCTACAGGAGGCCTCCGTGAAGATCCGCACCGGAGCGCCGGACGACGGCGACGGACCGGACGCGGAGCTGGGGCTCTGGGCCGGCGTCCTGCCGCTGACCTCGGTCTGGGGTGCGCCGGTGACGGATCCCGCACTGCCCCCGAACACTCCCGTACCGGGACACATCGCGCGCCGAGTGGGGACCCGGCACGGCTGACGGCCGGGCGGGGGCATACCGTGAGGAGCTGAACGCCTGAGCCGGGAGGAGACACGGGATGGGCAGCCGTACCGCGCTGGTCGAGGACCTGATGGAGAGGTTCCCGCACGTACCGAGGGAAGCCGTCTTCAAGGAGGACCTGCTTCGGGGCGGTGTGGCCTTCGACCCGTCCGCGCTGAGCGACAACGAGAGCGGCGAGGTCAAGCCGAAGTCGTACTTCATCTTCTCCTTCGACCACGGCACCCTGCCCGAGCTGGGCGAGGCCGCGCTGCGCCGGCCGCCGGAGGAGATCATCCTCACCGGCGGGCCGTACGACCTGCGCCGGACCGTGGTGTCCGTGCGGGTGAACCCCACCTCGCCCTACCGCGTCGCCGCCGACGACGAGGGCGTGCTCGGGCTCTACCTCGACGGGAAGCGGATCGCCGACGTCGGTGTGCCGCCGATGCCGGAGTACTACCGGCACAAGCTCTCCAACGGGAAGTCCGTGATGGAGGTCGCCCCGACCATCCAGTGGGGCTACCTGATCTACCTCACGGTCTTCCGGGTCTGCCAGTACTTCGGCGCCAAGGAGGAGTGCCAGTACTGCGACATCAACCACAACTGGCGCCAGCACAAGGCGGCCGGGCGGCCGTACACGGGGGTGAAGGACGTCGAGGAGGTCCTCGAAGCCCTGGAGATCATCGACCGGTACGACACCGCGAAGGCGTCCACCGCCTACACGCTGACCGGCGGTGCGATCACCAAGACCGTCTCCGGGCGCGACGAGGCCGACTTCTACGGGCACTACGCCAAGGCCATCGAGGAGCGGTTCCCGGGACGGTGGATCGGCAAGGTCGTCGCCCAGGCGCTGCCGCGGGACGACGTGCAGCGGTTCAAGGACTACGGCGTGCAGATCTACCACCCCAACTACGAGGTGTGGGACGAGTACCTCTTCAAGATGTACTGCCCGGGCAAGGAGCGGTACGTCGGCCGGGACGAGTGGCACAGGCGGATCCTGGACTCGGCCGAGATTTTCGGCGCGCGGAACGTGATCCCCAACTTCGTGGCCGGTGTGGAGATGGCCGAGCCGTTCGGCTTCAAGACGGTCGACGAGGCGATCGAGTCGACCACCGAGGGGCTGCGCTTCTTCATGTCGCACGGCATCACGCCCCGCTTCACCACCTGGTGCCCGGAGCCGACCACCCCGCTCGGCAAGGCCAACCCGCAGGGCGCCCCGCTGGAGTACCACATCCGGCTGCTGCAGGCCTACCGCCAGACGATGGAGGACTTCGGCCTCTCCTCCCCGCCCGGTTACGGCGAGCCCGGACCCGGCCGCGCGGTCTTCTCCGTCAGCTCCTTCATGGACAGCCTGCCTGCGGCGGAGCCGACGAAGGTGTGACTCCCGGCGGGCCGCCGCAAGTGACTGAAGGGAACGGTGAGTCGAAACGCGGTCGCTGTCCGTACTAGGGGCCGGAGTTGTGGACCACGGTGGACACGAACGCGTTCTCCGGCCGGGCTACTATCCACGGTCAGGTGCCCGCTTCGGCCTCGATGCGCGGGGGCGGGTGGCGGCCGGGGGGTGGCCGGGCAGCCGAGTGCAGCGGTTGACACAACACCGGGGACCGGTGGTACGGGTGACGGCGAGGATCCGTGGCACGACCACCGGTAACCGGTTTTGAATATGCCGCTTGTCAGTTGTGCAGGAGACGTGAAAAGCTCGGGCCTGCCGCGAGGTTCCCCCCAACTCCGTTGCCGATACGGTGAGTTGACCTCGCTTTGGATGCAGGAGACCCATGCCCGACCTGCCGACCCCTCAGGACGCCGCCGAGGCAGCGCTGTTCTCCGAATGCTGGGACGCAGTGCTCTCCTACGCCGACCTGTGCACGTCCGGCTCTCTGACGGCCAATCAACTGGCCACCGAGGCTTTCACGCTCGGTATGCGTGAGGCCCGCGCGTCGGACTTCGAGCCGGTCCGCAGCTCGGGACGGCGCGCCGCCCGGCTGCCGATGATCCCGCTGCTCCTCACCGCCGTGCGCAACACGGCGGCCGCCTGGGAGGCCGAAGGGCTCGGGCACCAGCTCGACCCGGACCTGCGGCTGTGGCTCAACTCCGAGAAGGCCGCGCGCTACACGGGGCTGCCGCTGCAGCGGCCCGTCGCGCTGCGCGGCCTGCGGGACATGCAGGAGGCGGACGCCGAACTGCTGTGGCTGGCCGAGGTGGAGGCGTTGCCGCTGCCCTCCGTGGCACGCCGGCTCGGTCTCGACCCGGTCGTCGTCGCGCAGGAGCTGGAGCAGGTGCGCGGGCTCTTCCGCGACCGCTGCCACCGCGCCCACCTCGACACGCCGATGGCCGCCGAGTGCCGCAGCTACGCCCGGCTCCTCGACGCGGTCACCCGGTCCTCCTCCGCCGACACGCCCGAGGACCTCTCCCGGCACCTCGCCACCTGTGTGCAGTGCGCAGAGGCCGCCGCCTGTCTGCGGCTGCACGGCGGCGGACTGCCCGCGGCACTCGCCGGCGGGATCATCGGCTGGGGCGGCCTCGCCTACCTGGAGCGCCGCCGCCGCGCCGCCGAGGTGCGGCTCGGCGCGGGCCGCCCGGCCACCGCCGACGTCGACGGCGGCGACCCCAAGGAGGGCGGCGGCCGGGGCAAGGTGTTGCGGCACGGCCTGCTCGGCGCGGCGGTGCTGATCTCGCTGGTGGCACTCGGCGTGTCGATGATGCCGATGGGCGGCGGTTCCGGCGACGACGCGGCCTCCGCCTCCCAGGACGACCGGCAGCCGGTCGCCGACCCCGGCTCCGTCCTTCCGTCCGCCGACCCGACCCCCACGCACACCGCCTCCGCCGCCCCCTCCGCCTCGGCCACCGCCGCCGGCAAGCAGGACCACAAGAACCCCGACCCGGAGCCCCAGGGCACCTCCTCGGCCACGGCGAGCACCGGCGGCCACCACGCCACCCCCTCCGCCAGCCCCACCCACACCTCCGCGGCGGCCGTCTGCCAGGTCTCCTACGACCTGGTCAACCAGTGGACCGACGGGTTCCAGTCCACCGTCACCGTCACCACCAGCCAGGCGCTGACCGGCTGGCGGGTCCAGTGGTCCTTCGGGGACGGCCAGCGGGTCACGCAGATGTGGGACGCGACCGTCAGCCAGAACGGCGGCGTGGTCACCGCCGACGCCGCGGACTACAACCAGTCGGTCGCCGCGAACGGCACCCTGTCCTTCGGTTTCCTCGGTACCTGGAGCGGCCGGAACTCGGCACCGTACGGCTTCACGCTGAACGGCGAGTCCTGCTCGTCGAACTGAGCCACCCGAACGACCGGCGGCCGGGCGGACCCAGGAGGGTGGGTCCGCCCGGCCGCCGGCCGTATGCCGGGCATGTCCCTGACCGATCGTCAGATCCGCTGCTCCGGAGCCCGGTTCAGCACTGCGACTTGTAGAAGTACTTGCTGACCGACGGGTCGTTCATGTTGTCCTTGGTGATCGCCACCATGTTGGTGCCGATCGACTTGCTGACCGACTTGCCCTCGAAGGCGTTGGCGAGCTGGTCCACCGCCTGCCGGCCGATCGCCGCGGGGTCCTGGGCGACCAGCACCTGGAGGGTGCCCGACTTCAGCGAGGCGATCTCGTCCGGCTCGGCGTCGAACGCGGCCACCTTCACCGCGCCCTCCTTGCCGGCCTGCTTCAGCCCGGTGGCGATGCCCTGACCGGTGTTGGTGTTGCCCGCGAACACCCCGCCGAGGTCCGGGTGGGCGGCGAGCGTCGACTGGATCTGGGAGGCCGCGGTGGCCGGCAGGTCGTTGTCGTAGAGCGTGGGCAGCACCTTGATCTTCGGGTACTTGGCCATCTCCTCGGTGAAGCCCTTGATCCGCGCGTCGGTCGTCGACACGCCGGGCTTGACGCTGATGACGATGGCCGAGCCCTTCTCGTTCATCAGCTTGGCCAGCGCGTCGGCGGCGACCCGGCCGCCCTTCTCGTTGTCCGACGAGATCCGCGTGATGCCGATCGAGGTGTCGGTCACCGTCGTGTCCACCAGCGCCACCTTGGTGCCGGCCGACTGGATCTGCTTGAGCGACGGCGTCAGCGCGCTGGTGTCGACCGGCGAGATCAGCAGCCCGTCGGGCCGGGACGCGGCCGTCGAGTCCAGCAGCGGCCGCTGCACGGACACGTCCCACTGCGCGGAACCGTCGGCCGTGAAGTCCATCCCCTTGGCCTTGGCCTCCGCCTGCGCGGCACAGGTCATGGTGATGTAGAAGGGGTCGCTCTTCACCCCGGTGATCAGCCGGACCTTCTTGCCCTTGGCGCTGCCCGAACTCCCCGAGCCGCCACCGTCGTCCGACGAACCGCACGCCGAGGCCCCCGCGCCGAGGGCCAGAACCGTGCCCACCGCGACCAGCAACCGGCGCCTGCTGCGAATGCTCCCCATCACAGAGTCCTCCTTAGCCACGAGCGATTCAGTCTTGTGCTGCGATTCAGTCATGCGCGTTCCCGGGTCTTCCTGCGCAGCTGGTCGATGTAGACGGCCACCACCAGCACCACGCCCACCGCCACGTCCTGCCAGTACTGCTGGACGCCGATCACGATCAGCCCGGTGGTCAGCACCGCCGGGATGAACACGCCGATCACCGTGCCCAGCACCGAACCCCGCCCGCCGAACAGGCTGGTCCCGCCGAGGACCACCGCGGTGATCACCTTGAGGTTGTCGGTGGAGTGCCCGGCGATCGACGTCGTACCGTACGAGGCCAGCCACATCACCGCGCCCAGCCCGGCCAGCAGCCCCATCAGCCCGTAGACCTTGACCAGTTGGCGGCCCACCGGAATGCCCGCCCGGCGTACGGCCGTGGGGTTCGAGCCGATCGCGAGGGTGTGCTCGCCGAACCGGGTGCCGGCCAGCACCGCGCCGAAGATCGCGGTCACCACGGCCGCCAGGATCACCATCCAGGGGATACCGAGCACCTTGCCGAAACCGAGGCTGTTCTGCAGATGCGTGGAGGCCGCCCCGGCCGGGTCCTGGCCGCCGGTGGCGAGTTCGGCGATGCCCAGCGCCGCGCCGAGCCCGCCCAGCGTCACGATCAGCGGCGGCACCTTGCCGGTCGCCACCACGGCGCCCTGCAACGCGCCCCACGACGTGCCCACCGCCAGCGCGATGACGACACAGAACGCCACCGTGCCCCAGCCCGAAGTCGCCCCGCCGTGATGGATGTTGTACTCACCCGCCGCCACCGCGGCCAGCACCAGCACCGAGCCGATCGACAGATCGATGCCCGCCGTGATGATCACGAACGTCATGCCGACGCCGAGCACCAGGTAGATGGCCGCGTTCACGGCGATCTGGGTGATGTCGTACGTGGTGAAGAACTTGCCCGGCGCCGCGATGGTGAAGAACAGGACCAGCGCCACCAGGATGACAAAGGTCCACAGTTCGTTGAGGGTTGCCGCACGGCGCACCCAGTCGGGCACCGCGGCCCGGCCGCCCACGCCCGCCGCGGCCTTCTCGCTCTGCGCCGTCATCGCGCGCCCTCCGCTTCCCCGGCCCCGTTCGGCCCGTCCAGGGAGCCGGTCATCGCCCCGACCAGCTCCTCGATCGTCGTGTCGGCGGCGGTGTACGACGCGACGCGCCGGCCCAGCCGCAGCACCTCCACCCGGTCCGCGACCGACAGCACCTCGGGCATGTTGTGGCTGATCAGTACGACGCAGATGCCCCGGTCGGCGACCCTGCGGACGGTCTCCAGGACCCGGGCGCGCTGGACGACGCCCAGCGCGGCGGTCGGCTCGTCCATGAAGATGACCTTGTGGGCGAAGGCGACGGCACGGGCGACCGCGACGGACTGCCGCTGCCCGCCGGACAACGTTGTCACAGGAGCCGTCACATCCTTGAGCTCCACGCCGAGTTCGGCGAAGGCGCTGACCGCCTCCCGGCGCATCGCGGGCCGGTCGAGGACGCCGAGGCGGCCGAGCAGCCCGCCGCGCACGATCTCCCGGCCGAGGTAGAGGTTGGCCGCCGCGTCGAGGTCGGGCGCGAGTGACAGGTCCTGGTACACCGTCTCCACGCCTCGCCGCTGGGCGTCCATCGGGCCGGAGAACCGCACCGGCGCCCCGTCCAGGCGGACCTCGCCGGAGTCGGGGGAGAGCACGCCCGACAGGACGTTCACCAGAGTGGACTTGCCGGCACCGTTGTCACCGATGAGGGCGACGACCTCGCCGGGGTATGCCGTGAAATCGGCGCCCGAGAGCGCCTGGACGTGGCCGAAACGTTTGACCACCCCATGTGCGGTGAGCAATGGTTCCCTTGCAGAGGCCATGTTGTGCCTTCTGGTTGGTATCGTTAACAGCTTGGCTGATTCTTGGGGCCCCCGCAGCGGGGTGTCAAGGGTGGTGCAGCGGGTCGCCGAGGCCGCTGGTCGGGCCCTCATCTCCCCTTGTTTGCAAGGCCGTTGATACGCGTGTGAGTTGGTAACGTTAACGAGTCGACGCTCAAACGTGACGCAGCTGGAGGACGTGGCGTGGCAGCCACCCGGCCGACCATGAAGGACGTTGCCGCGGAAGCGGGCGTGAGCACGATGACGGTGTCCCGGGTCGTCAACGGCGACTCGGCCGTCGCCCCGCGGACCGCCGCGCGGGTGGAGGCCGCGGTCCGCAAGCTCGGCTACCAACGCGACGACGTGGCACGGCAGTTACGTCGCACCCATGAACTGAGCCAGATCATCGGCCTGTTGGTCGACGACGTGACCGATCCCTTCATGGCCGCGGTCGCCTCCGCGGCCGAGGACGTCGCCCGGCAGCGCGGCAGCATCATGCTCATCGGCTCCAGCCGCGCCGACCTGCGCCGCGAACGCGAGGTGATCGCGGCGTTCACCGCCCGCCGCGTCGACGGCCTGATCCTCACCCCGGCCGCCGGCAGCCACCGCTTCCTGCGCCCCGCCCAGGCGCAGGGCACGAAGATCGTCTGTGTGGACCGGGCGGCCCCCGGCCTGGACGTGGACGCCGTGGTCGTCGACAACTTCGGGGCGGTACGGGAGGCGGTGGCCCACGTGGTGGCACACGGCCACCGCAGGATCGGATTCATCGGCGACACGCCGAGGATCTGGACGTTCGGCGAACGGCGGCGGGGTTATCTGGCGGCCCTTCAGGCCGCGGGCATCGCAGCCGACCCGGCGCTGGTCAGGGACGGTGTGCACACCGGTCCGGAGGCGGCCGCGGCCGTCACCGGGATGCTGGCACTGCCGGACCCGCCGACGGCGCTCCTCGCCGGCAACGAACTGCTCGCCTTCGGCGCCCTGACCGCGGCCCGCGGCGACCTCGCCTTCGTCGCCTTCGACGACTTCGCGCTCGCGGCCCGGCTGACGCCGCCCGTCACGGTGATCGCCCAGGACCCGGTGGCCCTCGCGACCAGCGCGGCCCACCTGCTGTTCGCCCGCATCCACGGCGACGTCTCCCCGCCGCGCACGGTGGTCATGCCGACGCGGCTGATCCGGCGCGGATCGGGCGAGATCCCGGGACCGTTCGCGGCGTAGCGGCGCGTCGCGGCGCGTGGCGCCGGATGGGCCGGATTCCGGGTGCGGGTCCGGTGGGGGCTGGTCGCGCAGTTCCCCGCGCCCCTTGAGGGGCGCAAGCGCCCCGTCAGGGGCGCGGGG
>NZ_JBEYVI010000021.1:0-185423 GCF_040643955.1 Streptomyces sp. NPDC047061 | reverse complement strand
AACAGGACCCTAGACAAGTCCCATCGTTGCAGGTCAGGAGCACTCTCCGCTTATTTGATCAAGGCATGGACGAGCACGCTCATGAAAGCGCGAGGTTAGGGGGCGAACCGCCGTTCCACTGCGATTCACTCGCCCGAGCGATCAGTCCACCAAATCCCTGACCACCGCATCCGCCAGCAACCGCCCCCGCAGCGTCAGCACGGCCCGCCCCTCCTCGTACGGCCCGGCCTCCAGCAGCCCCTCTCCCAGTGCCCGCCGCGAAGCCGCCAGCCCCTCCTCCTTCAGCAGCGCCAGCGGCACCCCCTCCCGCAGCCGCAGCTCCAGCAGGATCCGCTCCACCCGCCGGTCCTCGTCCGTCAGGACCTCGCGCCCGGCCCCAGGTGACCGCCCCGACGCCAGCGCCGCCGCGTACGCCCCCGGATGCTTCACGTTCCACCACCGCACGCCCCCCACGTGCGAGTGCGCCCCGGGCCCGGCGCCCCACCAGTCGGCGCCCCGCCAGTACAGCTCGTTGTGCAGGCAGCGGCCGGCCTCGGAGGTCGCCCAGTTGGACACCTCGTACCAGTCGAAGCCCGCCCCGGCCAGCACCGAGTCGGCGATCAGGTAGCGGTCGGCGTGGACGTCGTCGTCGGTCATCGGGACCTCGCCCCGGCGGATCCGGCGGGCCAGCTGCGTGCCCTCCTCGACGATCAGCGCGTACGCCGACACATGGTCGGGACCGGCCCCGATCGCCGCGTCCAGCGAGGCCCGCCAGTCGTCGTCGGACTCGCCCGGCGTGCCGTAGATCAGGTCGAGGTTCACGTGCTCGAAGCCGGCCGCGCGGGCCTCCGCGACGCACGCCTCGGGGCGGCCGGGGGTGTGCGTCCGGTCGAGGACCCGCAGCACGTGCTGCCGGGCGCTCTGCATGCCGAACGAGATCCGGTTGAAGCCGCCCTCCCGCAGGGCCGCCAGATACGCGGGGTCGACGGACTCCGGGTTCGCCTCCGTCGTCACCTCCGCGTCGGGGGCGAGCCCGAACTCGTCGCGGATCGCGTGCAGCATCCGTACGAGATCGGCGGCGGCCAACAGCGTCGGCGTACCACCGCCCACGAACACCGTGCGCACCTCGCGCGGGTCGTCACCGAGGACCTTCCGCGCCAGCCTGACCTCGTCGGTCAGCGTGTCCGCGTAGTTGTCGCGGGAGGCGAGGACACCGCCGGTGCCGCGCAGCTCGGTCGCCGTGTACGTGTTGAAGTCGCAGTAGCCGCAGCGGGTCGCGCAGTAGGGGACGTGCAGGTAGAACCCGAGGGGGCGGGCGGCGGCTCCGGCGAGCGCGGACGCGGGCAGCGCGCCGTCGTCCGGAACCGGCTCGCCGTCGGGAAGTGCGGAAGGCATGTCCCCCATTGTCCCGTACTCGTCCCGCACCGATTTCCCGTACGACTTTCCGGTACGGCCCCGGTCACTCCGCCTGGAGGACCAGCAGCGCCAGGTCGTCCTCCGGCTGTCCGCCGCCGAACTCGTGGACGAGCCGTCTGATGCGTTCGGCGATCAGGTCGGCGCTCAGCCCCGCGCAGCCGGCGAGGGCCCGGGCGAGCCCGTCGCCGTCGTCGAACTGGCGGCTGCCGGAGCGCCGCTCTGTGACCCCGTCGGTCACGCACAGCAGGCTGTCGCCGGGTGCGAGCTCGATCGTCTCGCTGGTGTACGTCTCGTCCTCGACGACGCCGAGCAGGGTCTGCGGCCGGGCGGCGGTGCGGACCTCGCCGTCGGGGCCGAGGAGCAGCGGCAGCGGGTGCCCCGCGGAGGCGAGGGTGCAGCGGATGCCGCCGCCGTCGAGGGGGGTGAGTTCGCCGTAGAGGAGGGAGAGGAAACGGGTCTGCGGGCCGTCGCCGGGCGGCGTGGGGCGGCCGCCGGCGGCGACCAGGGCGCGGGCGGCGGCGTCGGCGGCCTCGGTGGCGTCGTCGAGGAGGAGCTGGTTGAGCCGGTCGAGGACGTCGGCGACCCGGTATCCCTCGCGGGCGAGGAGCCGCAGCCAGGGCCGGGCGAGGCCGATGACGACGGCGGCCTCGGGCCCCTTGCCCTGGACGTCGCCGACCGCGAAGCACCAGCGGCCGTCGCCGGCCGGGAAGAGGTCGTAGAAGTCGCCGCTGGGGCCGCCCTTGTCACAGGGTTCGTAGACGAGCGCGCTGCGCACGCCCGGGATCTCGGCGACCGCGCCGGGCAGCAGCCCGCGCTGGAGTACGGCGCTGATGGTGGCCTGGCGGGCGTACTGGCGGGCCGCGCCGATGGCGAGGGCGACCCGGCGGCCGAAGTCCTCCACCAGGCCGGTGATCTCGTCGGGGAAGCCGTCCGGGCCGGAGCGTCCGATGACGAGTGTGCCGAGCGGGCGGCCGCCCGCGATCAGCCGGTAGGCGAGCGCCGAGCCGAGGGCGCCCTGCGGGCCGAGCGCCGCGCCGGGCCAGGGATACGGCTCGGGCCCGGACCGTAAGCCGCTCTGCGCGCACGGCGGGTCCTTCTCCAGGGCGCGGCGCAGTTCCTCGATGCGGTTCTCGCTGCCGTGCCAGACCCGGGCCAGCCGCGGGCCGCCCGCGCCGGCGGGGTCGCCCCAGCCGCCCCCGCGCACGGTCGCCTCGTCCTCCAGCCACACCGCGCACCAGTCGGCGAGCCGCGGCACGATCAGCTGGCCGGTGAGCGCGGCCACCAGGTTCTCGTCGAGCTGCCCGGCGAGCAGGTCGGAGGCCTCCGCGAGGAAGGACAACGCGCCCCGGTTGAGCCAGTCCCGGTCGCGTTCGGGGCGGTGGGAGCATGCACCGCCCTCCGCCGCGGCCCCGTGCGCGTACGTGTGCGTGTGCGCCTGTGGAGGTGCGGGTGGCTCGGGGGCGAGGATCTCGGCGACCTTCAGCTGCTGCTCGTCGGGGAGCGTGCCGCCGCGGCCCGTCAGTCGCGCCCACACCGACTTCGCACCGGTGCGGTACGTCACCCCCCAGGACTCGGCGAGCGAGGCGACCAGACGCAGCCCGCGCCCGAACTCCGGTGTCTCGTACGGTGTCTCGCCCGGGTGGTCGCGGGGCGCCCGGGAGGGATGGTGGTCGGTGACCTCGACGACGAACGCCGTCTCGTCCTGCGTCTCCAGCCACCACTCGACCTCGACGTCCGTACCGGCGTGCACGACGGCGTTGGTGACGAGTTCGCTGACGACGACCATGGCGTCCTCGGCGACCCGCTGCTGCTCCGGGCGGAGAAGTCCGCAGTCGGTCCATTCGTCGAGGGAGGCGCGCACCAGGGCGCGGGCGGAACCGGGTGCGAGGGGGCTTCCGGGCAGGGTCGCGCACCCCTGCGCACGCGGGACCGCGGTGTCGTGCGCGGGCGCCTCGTCGTGCGCAGGCGCCTCACGGACCCGGGAGACGGTCTCCCGTTGCGTGGGTATGGCCCCCATGTCCAGCTCCCCGAGCAGTTCGGACGAATACATCCCGATCGATGCGGACAGAGTGACAGACTGACTGCGCCCATAAGCACCGAGTTACCGAAGTGGGCCGCCATGAGTGAGAACAGTGCTACGCGTGTGCTCGAAGACGGACAGAAAACGGAACAACTCCGAGCATCCGCACTGCGCCCACTGCTCGCCGCGATGACCGCCGCCCGCGACGGCGACTTCACGAAAGTCCCGGAGACCGGGGCCGACGGCACCACCGGGGAGGGGATCGTCGCCGAACTCACCGCGGTCTTCAACCAGATCATGGACCGCGGCATCCACTTCAACACCGAGGTACGACGCGTGAAGCGCGAGCTGGTGCGCCACGGCCGCCTGGACGAGCGGCTGTCGGCCAGCCCCGGCCAGGGCGCCTGGACGTCCCGGGTCAACGACGTCAACCAGGTCCTCGACGCCCTGGTCGCGCCGGCGGCGAACGCCACGCGCGTGCTGGACGCGGTGGCCGGCGGCGACCTGACCCAGCGGGTCGATCTGCACGACGGCAGCCGGCAGTTGCGCGGCGATCTGCGCAGACTCGCCCGCGCGGTCAACACGATGGTCGACCAGCTGTCCCTGTTCACCGGCGAGGTGACCCGGGTCGCGCGCGAGGTCGGCACCGAGGGGCGGCTCGGCGGCCGGGCCAAGGTGCAGGGCCTGTCCGGCAGCTGGCGGGACGTCACCGAGGCCGTGAACACCATGGCGTCCCGGCTGACCGCGCAGGTCCGTGACATCGCCCTGGTGACGACGGCCGTGGCGCGCGGCGACCTGACCCGCACGGTGACCGTCGAGGCGACCGGTGAGCTGCTGGAGCTGAAGCTCACCGTCAACACCATGGTCGACCAGCTGTCCGCGTTCGCCGACGAGGTGACCCGCGTGGCCCGCGAGGTCGGCACGGAGGGCAGACTGGGCGGCCGCGCCCAGGTACGGGGGGTCTCCGGCGTCTGGAAGGACCTCACCGACAACGTCAACTTCATGGCGTCGAACCTGACCTCCCAGGTCCGCAACATCGCGCAGGTGACGACGGCCGTCGCCAACGGCGACCTCTCGCAGAAGATCACGGTCGACGCGCAGGGCGAGATTCTTGAACTGAAATCAACCATCAACACGATGGTGGACCAGCTGTCCGCCTTCGCCGACGAAGTCACGCGCGTGGCCCGCGAAGTCGGCACCGAAGGAAACCTCGGCGGCCGGGCGCAGGTCAGAGGCGTCTCCGGCGTCTGGAAGGACCTGACGGACAACGTCAACTTCATGGCCGACAACCTGACGTCCCAGGTCCGCAACATCGCCCTGGTCTCCACGGCCGTCGCCCAGGGCGACCTCGGCAAGAAGATCACGGTGGAGGCGAAAGGCGAGATTCTTGAACTGAAGTCGACGATCAACACGATGGTGGACCAGCTGTCCGCCTTCGCCGACGAAGTCACGCGCGTGGCCCGCGAAGTCGGCACCGAAGGAAACCTCGGCGGTCAGGCGCAGGTCAGAGGCGTCTCCGGCGTCTGGAAAGAACTCACCGACAACGTCAACTTCATGGCACTGAACCTGACGTCCCAGGTCCGCAACATCGCCCAGGTGACGACGGCCGTCGCCAACGGCGACCTCTCCAAGAAGATCACCGTCGACGCGCGCGGCGAGATCCTCGAACTCAAGGACACCGTCAACACGATGGTGGAACAACTGCAGGCCTTCGCCGACGAGGTGACCCGCGTGGCCCGCGAGGTCGGCACCGACGGCCGGCTGGGCGGCCGCGCCCAGGTACTCGGCGTCTCCGGGGTCTGGCGGGACCTGACCGACAACGTCAACTACATGGCCGACAACCTCACCTCGCAGGTGCGCAACATCGCCCAGGTGGCGACCGCCGTCGCCCAGGGCGACCTGTCGCGGAAGATCGACGTGGACGCGCGCGGCGAGATCCTTGAGCTGAAGACCACCATCAACACGATGGTCGACACCCTGTCCTCGTTCTCCTCCGAGGTGACCCGGGTGGCCCGCGAGGTGGGCTCCGACGGCCGGCTGGGCGGCCAGGCCCGTGTGGAGGGCGTGTACGGCACCTGGAAGCGCCTGACGACCAATGTGAACGAGCTCGCGCTCAACCTCACCACCCAGGTCCGCGCGATCGCCGAGGTCGCCTCTGCCGTGGCACAGGGCGACATGTCCCGCTCGATCACCGTCGAGGCCCGCGGCGAGGTCGCCGAGCTCAAGGACAACATCAACCTGATGGTGGCCAACCTGCGCGAGACGACCCGCGCGAAGGACTGGCTGGAGTCCAACCTGGCCCGCCTCGCCGCCCTCATGCAGGGTCACCGGGACCTGATGGAGGTCGCCGACCTCATCCTGCGCGAGCTGACCCCGCTGGTGAACGCCCAGTACGGCGCGTTCTTCCTGGCCGACCCCGACGAGGACGGCGCCGCCGTGCGCACGGCCGTACCGGCGAAGGGCCTCGCGTTCATCGCCGGCTACGGCTCCGCGCAGGGCGCGACGGTCGAGACCGGCGGCCTCCCGGTGCACGGCCTGGTCCGCCAGGCGGCCCGCGAGAAGAAACGGATCCTCGTCGAGGAGACCCCGCGGGACTACATCAAGATCAACAGTGGCCTCGGCGAAGCCGCGCCCACGACGATCGTCATCATCCCGATCCTCTTCGAGGACAAACTCCTCGGCATCATCGAACTGGCCTCCTTCTCCCGCTTCTCCGACGTCCACCTCGCGTTCTTCGACCAGTTCGTCAACACCATCGGCGTCGCGATCAACACGATCATCGCCAACTCCCGCACGGAGTCCCTGCTCGGCGAGTCACAACGGCTGGCGATGCAGCTCCAGGAACGTTCGGACGAACTTCAGAAACAACAGGCGGAACTGCAGCGCTCGAACGCGGAACTGGAGGAGAAAGCCGCCCTCCTGGCGACCTCATCCCAGTACAAGTCGGAGTTCCTGGCGAACATGTCCCACGAACTGCGCACTCCGCTGAACTCGTTGTTGATTCTGGCCCGACTGCTGTCCGACAACCCGGACGGCCGTCTCTCCGACCAGGAGGTCCAGTTCGCGACGACGATCCACCGCTCCGGCTCGGACCTGCTCCAGCTCATCAACGACATCCTGGACCTGTCGAAGATCGAGGCCGGCCGGATGGACGTACGCCCCAAACGCCTCCCCCTGATCAAACTCCTCGACTACGTCCACGCGACCTTCCGACCGCTGACCCTGGACCGTGGCCTGGCCTTCGAGATGACCGTCGGCGAGGACGTGCCACGCGAGATGTACTCGGACGAACAACGCCTCCAGCAGATCCTGCGCAACCTGGTCTCCAACGCGATCAAGTTCACCGCCAAGGGCCGGGTGGAGCTGCGGGTGCGCCGGGTGAAGGACCCCGAGCACCACTACGTCCGCGACAGCGACGAGGTGATCGCCTTCGAGGTGTCGGACACCGGCATCGGGATCGCCGCCGAGAAACTCCCGGTCATCTTCGAGGCGTTCCAGCAGGCCGACGGCACCACGAACCGCAAGTACGGCGGCACCGGCCTCGGCCTGTCCATCAGCCGGGAGATCGCCGGCCTGCTGGGCGGCCGGATCGTCGCCGAGAGCGAACCGGGCCAGGGCTCGACGTTCACGCTGTACGTCCCGGTCGTCAGCCCCGGCCACACGGCCCCCGGCCCGGCCCCGCAGCCCCACGCCGGGCCGCCCCTCGGCCCCGCACCGGCCACCGGCCCCGACCCGGAGGACTCCTGGCCCACCCCGACCAGGCTCGAGGAGTGGCAGACCGGCCGCGCGGGCCGCGTACTCCCCGGCCGCCGCGTCCTGATCATCGACGACGACATCCGCAACGTCTTCGCCCTCACCCACGTCCTCGGCCGCGTCGGCATGCCCGTGCTGTACGCGGAGAACGGCCGGGAGGGCATCGAGACCCTGGAACGAAACCCTGACGTCGAACTCGTCCTGATGGACATCATGATGCCGGAGATGGACGGCCACGAGACCATCGCGGCCATACGCCGCGCCCCCCGCTGGACCGGCCTGCCGATCGTCGCCCTCACCGCGAAGGCGATGCCGGGCGACCGGGAGAAGTCCATCGCACGCGGCGCCAACGACTACGTACCCAAGCCGGTGGACGTCGACCGGCTCCTCACCGTCGTCTGCGCGCTCCTGGACCCCGACAGCACCCGGAACGACGAGACGGCCGACGGCGAAGGGACGGAGCAATGACCGCCGACGAGCGTGCCGGCATCCTCCTGGTCGACGACATGGAGGACAACCTGATCGCACTGGAAGCCGTTCTGGGGTCACTGAACGAGCCGATCGTCCGGGCGCGCTCCGGCGAGGAGGCGATGAAGGCCCTGCTGCGCCGCCGCTTCGCCGTGGTCCTCCTCGACATCCGCATGCCGGGCATGGACGGCTTCGAAACAGCCGCGAACATCAAACGCCTCGACCAGACGAAAGACGTCCCGATCATCTTCCTGACGGGAGTGGAGGAGGACGCCGGGTACACGTTCCGCGGCTACGCGACGGGCGCGGCGGACTACCTGACGAAGCCGTTCGATCCGTGGGTGCTGCGGGCGAAGGTAAACGTCTTCCTGGAACTGCACAGAAAGAACCAGCAGTTGCAGGAACTGCTGGCGCGTGAACAGGCGGATTTCGGCGAGTTGAGCAAACGGTTGGCGGCCATCGAAGACCGCTTGTCCGAGGAGCCCGTCGATGTGGCAACGCTGAGGGAAGAGACCAGAGAGCTACGGCAACTGCTGAACAGAGCCGGTTCGAACTGAGGTGAAAGGGGCGCTGGGGGCACCCCCGGCCGAAGGCTGGGGGAGGAACTGCGCGACCAGCCCCCACGCACCCGCACCCGACGACGAACCCCTAGGCCTCCCTTGTCCCCGCGTACATCTCGTCAATGAGGTGCTTGTACTCCCGCTCCACGACCGGCCTCTTCAGCTTCAGGCTCGGCGTGATCTCCCCGTGCTCCACGTCCAGGTCCCTGGGCAGCAGCCGGAACTTCTTGATGGTCTGCCACTTCTGCAGCCCTTCGTTCAGCTGCTTGACGTACCCGTCGACCATCTCGACGGTCACCGACGCGGCCACCACCTCGGCGTAGGACCTGCCGTCCAGGCCGTTCTCCTTGGCCCACTCCAGGATCGCGAGCTCGTCGAGGGCGATCAGGGCGGTGCAGAAGTTCCGGTCGGCGCCGTGCACGAGGATGTTGGAGACGTAGGGGCAGACCGCCTTGAACTGTCCCTCGACCTCGGCGGGCGCGATGTACTTGCCGCCGGACGTCTTGATGAGGTCCTTCTTGCGGTCGGTGATCCGCAGGTAGCCGTCGGGGGACAGCTCGCCGATGTCACCGGTGTGGAACCACCCGTCGGCCTCCAGGACCTCCGCCGTCTTCTCGGGCAGCCCGTGGTAGCCCTGCATGATGCCGGGGCCGCGCAGCAGGATCTCCCCGTCGTCGGCGATCCGCACCTCGCAGCCGGGCAGCGGCTTGCCGACCGTACCGGTGCGGTAGGCCTCGCCGGGGTTCACGAACGACGCGGCGGAGGACTCCGTCAGTCCGTAGCCCTCCAGGATGTGAACGCCGGCGCCGGCGAAGAAGTAGCCGATCTCGGGCGCCAGCGCGGCCGACCCGGAGACACAGGCCCGCAGCCGCCCGCCGAAGGCTTCCCGCAGCTTGGAGTAGACGAGCCCGTCGGCGACCTTGTGCTTGGCGGCGAGCCCGAAGGGCGCGGTCGCGGCACCGGTGCGGCGGAAGTTGTCCTGGGTGACCTTGGCGTACTCGCGGGCTACCTCGGCCGCCCACTGGAAGATCTTGTACTTGGCGGCGCCGCCCGCCCGGGCCTTCGCGGCGACGCCGTTGTAGACCTTCTCGAAGATGCGCGGCACGGCGGCCATGTACGTCGGCTGCACGACCGGCAGATTCTCGATGATCTTGTCGACGCGGCCGTCGACGGCCGTGACGTGACCGACCTCGATCTGCCCGGAGGTGAGCACCTTGCCGAAGACGTGGGCGAGCGGCAGCCACAGGTACTGCACGTCCTCGCTGCTGATCAGGCCGGTCGCGGCGATCGCCTTCGCCATGTACGACCAGTTGTCCTGCGGCAGCCGTACGCCCTTGGGGCGGCCGGTGGTGCCGGAGGTGTAGATGAGGGTGGCGAGCTGGTCCTTGGTGATCGCACCGACCCGTTCCTTGATCAGCTCGGGGTGCTTCTCCAGGTACTTCGCGCCGCGCTGCTCCAGTTCGGCGAGGGTGACAACCCAGTCGGAGGTCTCGACGCCGGCCGGGTCGATGACGACGACCTGGACGAGCTCGGGCAGCTCGGCGCGCTTCTCGACGGCCTTGGCGACCTGTGCCGCGTCCTCCGCGATCAGCACACGGCTCTCGGAGTCGGAGAGGATGAACGCCGACTCCTCGGCGTTGGTCTGCGGGTAGACGGTCGTGGTGGCGGCGCCGGCGCACAGGATGCCGAGGTCGGCGAGGATCCACTCGACGCGGGTGGAGGCGGCGAGGGCGACCCGCTGCTCGGGCTGGATGCCGAGTTCGATGAGACCGGCCGCGATCGCGTAGACCCGTTCGGCCGCCTGCGCCCAGCTGAGCGACTTCCAGTCGTCCGGGCCCTGGCCGGAGGCCGCGGGCACCGGGTAGCGGTAGGCCTCGGCGTCCGGTGTGGCCGCCACGCGATCCAGGAAGAGGGCCGCCACGGACGGCGGTCGGTTCTCGATCAGTGTCTGTGTGTCGGTCACGACATCCTCCGGGGCCCGCGACGGTGCGGCTGGCTCAGTGCGGCTGGGGTTTACTCACGGTGGGGTTCGCGCTGGTTGTTTAACTCGCGAGTAACTATCGAGCAGGGATCAGAGTAAGCCGCGACCGGCCCGTACGTAAGGGGCATCGGCCTGTCTGTTTCGCCGCACGGTCCACGCAGAGCGACGCTACGCACGCGTAGGGGTCCGCCGCACTTTCGCACGGCGGACCCCCGTTGTACCCGATTTGCGCCCGCGACGGATTATTACCCGCGGTTACTTCTTGCTCTTGGCCGATCCCGCGCTGTCATCGCTGGAGAGCACCGCGATGAAGGCCTCCTGCGGAACCTCCACGGAACCCACCATCTTCATCCGCTTCTTGCCTTCCTTCTGCTTCTCCAGCAGCTTCCGCTTACGCGAGATGTCACCGCCGTAGCACTTGGCGAGGACGTCCTTGCGGATGGCGCGGATGGTCTCGCGGGCGATGACCCGGGAGCCGATGGCGGCCTGGATGGGCACCTCGAAGGCCTGCCGCGGAATGAGCTCGCGCAGCTTGGCGACGAGCCGCACGCCGTACGCGTAGGCCGCGTCCTTGTGGGTGATCGCCGAGAACGCGTCGACCTTGTCGCCGTGCAGCAGGATGTCGACCTTGACCAGGCTGGAGGTCTGCTCGCCGGTGGGCTCGTAGTCCAGCGAGGCGTATCCGCGGGTCTTCGACTTCAGCTGGTCGAAGAAGTCGAAGACGATCTCCGCGAGGGGCAGCGTGTACCGGATCTCGACCCGGTCCTCGGACAGGTAGTCCATCCCGAGCAGGGTGCCGCGCCGCGTCTGGCACAGCTCCATGATCGAGCCGATGAACTCAGTCGGCGCGAGGATCGTGGCCCGTACGACGGGCTCGTACACCTCGCTGATCTTCCCCTCGGGGAACTCGCTCGGGTTGGTGACCGTGAACTCGGTCCGGTCCTCCATGACCACGCGGTAGACCACGTTCGGCGCGGTGGCGATGAGGTCGAGCCCGAACTCGCGCTCCAGCCGCTCCCGGATCACGTCCAGGTGCAGCAGACCGAGGAAGCCGACCCGGAAGCCGAAGCCGAGGGCGGCGGAGGTCTCCGGCTCGTAGACGAGCGCGGCGTCGTTGAGCTGGAGCTTGTCGAGGGCCTCGCGCAGCTCGGGGTAGTCGGAGCCGTCCAGCGGATACAGACCGGAGAAGACCATCGGCTTCGGGTCCTTGTAGCCGCCGAGCGCCTCGGTGGCGCCCTTGACCTGGCTGGTGACGGTGTCACCGACCTTGGACTGCCGGACGTCCTTCACACCCGTGATCAGATAACCCACCTCGCCGACGCCGAGTCCGTCGGCGGACAGCATCTCCGGCGAGTTGGTGCCGATCTCCAGCAGCTCGTGGGTGGCGCCCGTCGACATCATCTTGATGCGCTCGCGCTTGTTGAGCTGGCCGTCGATGACACGGACGTATGTCACGACACCGCGGTAGGAGTCGTAGACCGAGTCGAAGATCATGGCGCGGGCGGGCGCGTCGGCGACGCCGACCGGCGCCGGGATCTCCTTGACGACCTTGTTCAGCAGGGCGTCCACGCCGAGGCCGGTCTTGGCGGAGACCCGCAGCACGTCGTCCGGCTCGCAGCCGACCAGGTTCGCCAGTTCCTCCGCGAACTTCTCCGGCTGCGCGGCCGGCAGGTCGATCTTGTTGAGCACGGGGATGATCGTGAGGTCGTTCTCCATCGCCAGGTAGAGGTTGGCGAGGGTCTGCGCCTCGATGCCCTGGGCGGCGTCGACGAGGAGGACCGTCCCCTCGCAGGCCGCCAGCGACCGCGAGACCTCATAGGTGAAGTCGACGTGCCCCGGGGTGTCGATCATGTTGAGGATGTGCGTGCTGCCCTGGTCCGGGCCCTCGGTCGGGGCCCAGGGCAGACGCACCGCCTGGGACTTGATCGTGATACCGCGCTCGCGCTCGATGTCCATCCGGTCGAGGTACTGAGCACGCATCTGCCGCTGCTCGACCACTCCGGTCAGCTGGAGCATCCGGTCGGCGAGCGTGGACTTGCCGTGGTCGATATGCGCGATGATGCAGAAATTGCGGATCAGAGCCGGGTCGGTACGGCTCGGCTCGGGCACATTGTTAGGGGTCGCGGGCACGCAGGGTCCTGTCTCTTGAGGCGCCTTATGCCTCGGGTCGGATCAATACGTAGTCTCCATGGTCCCATGGAGAGGAACCGGGGACCGGTTTGGGCCATTCTCCTGCCCGCTGGTAGTGTGGGCAGCTGTGTCTCATGCCCTCTCAGCGCGAGGCACATCTTCAAGAAATCATCGGTACGGGACCTTCACGGGCTCGTGCCAGAACCTGAAAAGGCTCATTCGTGGCGAACATCAAGTCCCAGATCAAGCGGATCAAGACCAACGAGAAGGCTCGGCTGCGCAACAAGGCCGTCAAGTCCTCCCTGAAGACCGCGGTCCGCAAGGCCCGTGAGGCCGCTGCCGCGGGTGACGTCGAGAAGGCCACCGAGCTGCAGCGCGCTGCCGCGCGTGCGCTCGACAAGGCCGTCTCGAAGGGCGTCATCCACAAGAACCAGGCCGCCAACAAGAAGTCGGCGCTTGCTTCCAAGGTTGCTTCCCTCAAGGGCTGAACCCTTGATTTGACGCCGGAAGGACCCGGGCGGGCCCTCTCTCATCCGCCCCCGACCGGCACCCGAGGATCGACGCGCGGCCTGCGTTCGCCACGCGGGCGTCGATCGACAGCTTGAACCAAAGGCCCCGGCGCCTCGCCCTTCCCCAGGGCGGGCACCGGGGCCTTCGGCATGCCCGGGCGCCCCCGCGCCCCCTTCTTCTCTGCTCTTGCTTCCTTGCTCTTGTGGTCTCGCTACCCCCGGCCTCGTGACCGCGCCGCGCGCGCGATGGTCACCACGGCCTTCTCCAGGGCGTACTCGGGATCGTCCCCGCCGCCCTTCACGCCCGCGTCCGCCTCGGCGACGGCCCGCAGCGCCACCGCGACCCCGTCCGGCGTCCACCCCCGCATCTGCTGCCGTACCCGGTCGATCTTCCACGGCGGCATGCCCAGCTCGCGCGCGAGATCGGCGGGGCGTCCGCCGCGCGCCGAGGACAGCTTGCCGATGGCCCGTACGCCCTGGGCGAGCGCGCTGGTGATCAGTACCGGCGCGACTCCGGTCGCCAGCGACCAGCGGAGCGCCTCGAGTGCCTCCGCGGTCCGTCCCTCGACGGCCTTGTCGGCGACGGTGAAGCTCGACGCCTCGGCCCGTCCGGTGTAGTACCGCCCGACGACGGCCTCGTCGATGGTCCCCTCGACGTCCGCGGCGAGCTGGGTCACGGCCGACGCCAGCTCCCGCAGATCGCTGCCGATGGCGTCGACGAGCACCTGACAGGCCTCGGGCGTGGCGGACCGCCCGAGCGCCCGGAACTCGCTGCGTACGAACGCGAGCCGGTCGGCCGGCTTGGTCATCTTCGGGCAGGCGACCTCCCGGGCCCCTGCCTTGCGGGCCGCGTCCAGCAGCGCCTTGCCCTTGACCCCGCCCGCGTGCAGCAGGACGAGCGTGATCTCCTCGGCGGGCGCCCCGAGGTAGGCCTTCACGTCCTTGACAGTGTCGGCGGACAGGTCCTGCGCGTTGCGTACGACCACGACCTTGCGCTCCGCGAAGAGCGACGGGCTGGTCAGCTCGGCGAGTGTGCCGGGCTGCAACTGGTCGGGGTTCAGGTCCCGTACGTCCGTGTCGGCGTCGGCGGCCCGGGCAGCGGCCACCACCTGCTGCACGGCACGGTCGAGCAGCAGGTCCTCCTGCCCCACGGCCAGCGTGACCGGGGCAAGCGGATCGTCATCAGCAGTCTTCTTGGCCATCGCGCCAAGCATCCCACGGCCCACTGACAACGGGTCCGGCCGCGCCTTCCCCGGCCCCGGGCCGCCCGCGCTCCCGCAGCCTCTACGGGGCCCCTACGGCTCCTCCCGCCATCCCTCCCACTCCCCGGCGAACGCGTCCAGTTCCGCCGGGTCCAGCCGGCCCTGCCCGTCCGTGAGCAGCACCAGCCACTGGGCGTCCTCCGCGTCGTCCTCCCCGGCCAGCGCGTCCCGCACCAGCCGCGGCTCCTCGTCGACCCCGAACCGCTCCCCGAGGGCCTGGGACGCCTCCTCCGCCGCATCGCGGTCCGGCAGCACCAGCACATGTCTCACATCGCTCACGGCCCCATTCTCGGGCACCGCCGGCGGACTCAGCCCTTCGGGACGATCTGCACGTCCAGGTCGATCCGGATGCTCGGCCCGACCACCGCGATCCCGCGCGCCAGCATGGTCTGCCAGCTCACGGTGAAGTCGTCGCGGTGGAGTTCCGTGGTGGCCCGGCAGGCGGCCCGTGCCTCGCCCTCCATGCCGTTGCCCAGCCCGAGGTACTCCGTGTCGAGGGTGACCGTGCGCGTCACGCCGTGCAGGGACAGCGCGCCGGTGACGGCCCACCGGGTGCCGCCCCTGTGCACGAACCGGTCGCTGTAGAACTCCAGCGTCGGAAACCGCTGCGCGTCCAGGAAGTCGGCCGACCGCAGATGGTCGTCGCGCATCCGGACACCCGTGTCGATGGTCGCGGCGTCGATCACGACGTGCATCGCGGACCGCTCCACCTGCTCGGCGATCCGTACCGCGCCCGCGAACGAGTTGAACCGCCCGTGGATCCGAGCCAGTCCGATGTGCCGGGCGGTGAAACCGATCGAGGAGTGCGTCGGCTCGATCTCCCAGTCCCCGGGTGCCGGCAGCTCCGGCGGCTGGGCGATCTGGAGGGTGACGTCACCGAGCGAGGCGAGGCAGTTCTCGCCGACCTGCGCGGTGGCGCGGTACGGCGTGAATCCCTCGGCGGACACGGCCAGCCGGTACTCCCCGGCCGGCACGGTCGTCACGAACGACCCGTAGGGATCCGTGCCCCCGCTGACCACCGTGCGCCCCATGGTGTCGCTGACCGCGAACTCGGCGTTCGTCACCGGTTGGTTGACCGGGTCGAGCACCCGGCAGCTCAGCACCCCGGCGTCGGGCGGAGTCTGCACCGCCGCGAGGGGGCTCGTCCGCTGCACCCGGTCCGTTCGGTTTCCCATCAAGCGGCCGAACATCCTCGCCACCCCTGTACGCCTCGCCACCATCCGTTACCGAAGAAACATTCGATCACTGATGCGGCTTTCAGGGCAACACGGGCCCACATCGCGGGAATCCGGCACATGCGCCGGAACTACGCACAAGTAGCATGCTACGCGCCAGTAGAAACACGTTCTCCCACGACGACCGAATTAGCCATTCCGGCTGCCTTTCCCCGGATTTCGCACAGTCGGCACACAGTCCAGCCGGATCCCGAACCGCTCCCGGTAGACCCCGAGCACCTCCTCGTCCTGCTCCAACTCCCGTACCTCGCGCGCCCCGTCAGCCGCCGTCTCGGTCAAGGTCCGCCCGCTGAGCGTGATCCGCCCGCCGTCCCCGGTGACCCGGGAGCAGACCAGCGACTGTGTGAAGTGCGACGACGGCGAGGTGCTGTGCCACCACGCCCCGGCCGTGAAGTCCCCGAGCACCCTCGGCCGGATCTCCAGCCGGTACTGCGGCTTCCCGCCGCTCAGCACGTCCAGATCCCCGGCCGCCGCGCCGTCCTCACCCCGTACCCCGGCCGCGTCCGGCCCGGCGGCCGCGATCCGGAACGTACCCCCGGGATCGGCCTGCTCGCCCCGCTCCGCGAACGCCAGCGGGTAGTGGCTGTGCGCCCCGAACCCCACGTCGGCGAGCCACTCGCTCCCGTCCACCGTCCGCACCCGCAGCGCCAGATGGTCGTAGGGGATCCCGAGCCGCCCCTCCGCCCCGTACACCCGCGCCGCCAGCGGCGTCACCTCGAAACCGAGTGCGGTCAGCAACACCGAGAAGGCACCGTTGAGTTCGTAGCAGAACCCGCCGCGGCCCGCGCCCACCACCTTGTCCAGCAACTGCTTCCCGTCGAGCACGATCTCCTCGCCGAGGTGGATCGACAGGTTCTCGAACGGCACGGTCCGCAGGTGCCGCAGATGCAGCTCGCGCAGGGCTTCCGCGGTGGGCCGGGCCGGACGGTCGGCTCCGAGCCGGTGGAGGTAGGCGCCGATCTGCGCGGGGTTCACCGAGTTCATGCCCTCAGTCTCGCGCCACGTGCAACTCCCCCGCCTTCCCGCCCCTGCCACCGCCGGTCACGGCGAGCGCCCCGTCCCGGTCGGTCCGCAGCACCACCGCCCCCACGGCCCGCAGCTCGGCCACCGTGCCCGGTGCCGGATGCCCATAAGGGTTGTCCGCCCCGCACGAGATGAGCGCGACCCGTGGCGCCACCAACCGCAACAACTGCGGATCCTGATACGCCGACCCGTGATGGGCCACCTTCAGCACGTCCACCCGGCCCAGGACGGCGGCGGCCGGTGATCTCAGCAGCTCCTGCTGGGCCGGGGGTTCGAGATCCCCGAGCAACAGCATCCGCAGCCCGGCCGACCGGACCAGCAGGACGACACTGGCGTCGTTCGGCCCGTCCGGCTCCGGGGCCGGGTCCGGGGGCGGCCACAGCACCTGCCACTCCAGCGGCCCGGCCCTGCGCCGCTCCCCGGCGACCGCCCGCACGACCGGGACCCGGTGCTCGGCGGCCTGCCTCCTGACGAACTCGGCCTGGTCCGCGGGTTCCCCGAACCCGGTCGTCTCGATCTGCGCCACCTCCCGCCCGCGCAGCACCCCGGGCAACCCCGCCACGTGGTCGGCGTGGAAGTGGGTGAGGATCACGAGCGGGATCCGGGTGATGCCGAGTTCCCGGAGGCAGTGGTCGACCAGCGCCGGATCGGGCCCGGCGTCCACCACCACGCCCGTACCCGCGCCCGCCGCGAGCACGGTCGCGTCGCCCTGCCCGACGTCGCACATCGCCAACCGCCAGCCGGGCGGCGGCCAGCCCGTGATCACCCGGGTCAGCGGCACCGGCCGTACCACCAGCAGCACGAGCAGCACCCCCAGCACCCCGCACCACCACGGATGCCGCAGCAGCCGCCGCCCCAGCAGTACGACGCCCACCGTCACCCCGGCCAGCAGCAGCGCCCCCGCCCAGCTCCCGGGCCAGTCCACGCCCGCACCCGGCAGTCCGGCGCCGGCCCGGGCGATCCCCGCGATCCACCCGGCCGGCCAACCGGCGCACCACGCCAGCACCTTGGCCACCGGCATCGCCACCGGAGCCGCCACGAGCGCCCCGAACCCCAGGATCGTGGCCGGCGCGACCGCGATCTCCGCCAGCAGATTGCAGGGCACCGCCACCAGACTCACCCGCGCCGACAGCACCGCGACCACCGGCCCGCACACCGCCTGCGCCGCCGCGGCCGCAGCCAGCCCCTCGGCCAGGCGCTCCGGCACCCCGCGTCGCCGCAGCGCCTCGCTCCACCCGGGCGCCAGCATCAGCAGCGAACCGGTGGCCAGCACCGACAGCAGGAAGCCGTAACTGCGGGCCAGCCACGGGTCGTACAGGACCAGCAGCAGAACGGCCGTCGCCAGGGCCGGGACCAGGGACCTGCGGCGACCGGTCGCCAGGGCGAGCAGAGCGACCGCTCCGCAGGCCGCGGCCCGCAGCACGCTGGGGTCCGGCCGGCACACGACGACGAAGGCGAGCGTGAGCGCCGACGCGAACAGCGCGGTCGCCCGCAGCGACAGCCCGAGGCGCGGTGCCAGCCCCCGGCGCTCGGTCTGCTGGGCCAGTCCCGGCGGTCCGACGAGCAGGGCGAGCAGGATGGTGAGGTTGCTGCCCGACACCGCGAGGGTGTGCGCAAGGTCGGTCGCCTCGAACGCCTCGTCCAGTTCCGGGGTGATCCGTGAGGTGTCCCCGACTACCAGTCCGGGCAGCAGCGCCCGCGCGTCCTCGGGCAGCCCGTCGGTCGCCTCCCGCAAACCGGCCCGCAACCGCCCGGCCAGCCGCTGCGGCCCGCTCGGCTCCCCCACCACCATCGGCGCGGGGCGCTCCCGTACCCGCAGCAGCGCCGCGACCCGGTCCCCGCCGGCCGTGGCCGGCGCCAGCCGCCCGCTCACCCGCAGCCGCGTGGAGGGCAGCAGCCCGAGCCAACGCGCCCGGCCGCCACCACCCGGCGCCCGCACCCCCGTGTCCACGGCCACCAGGACCGGTGAACGCGTCGTCAGCGCGGCCCCGTCAGCCCGCTCCACCCGCCGTACCTCACCGCGCACCAGCACCGCGGCCGGGGTGGCGTGGTCCCCCCGCACGCGCGGCCGGGCGGCCCAGGGGTCACCCGTGAGCTCCACCTCCGCGGTCACGGTGGCGTAGTCGCGGGCCAGTTCGGGAACCGGCCCTCGGCGTACGTCCGCCCCGTGCAGCCCCGCGGCTGCGGCCGCCCCCGCGACGCAGAGGAGCAGCGCGCCGGCCGAGACCTGCCGCCAGGCCGGCCGGGCGGCCCCGACGTCGGCGTCGGCTCCGACGCCGACGGCCACCGTCCCGGGCCGGGGGCGCGCCCGGCCGAGCCGCAACAGGGCCGCCCCGGCGACCAGGCAGGCGACGGCGGTCCCGGCCGTCCACCCGGGCGGCGCGTCCAGCGCCAGCGCGGCCGTCACCCAGACGGCCAGCGCGGGCGGCACCAGCCGCAGGTCGGCCCGCGCGTCGTGCCGCGCGCGCCGGTCGTGCGCGGTCCCGGGCCGCTGCCCCGGACTGGCGGACCCGGCCCGGTGTCCGCCCACTTGTCTCTGAGCCGCGCCGCCGGTCACGCGCCTCATGGCCGTACCAGGTCCCGCAGATCGGAGTAGCGGCGGTCACCGATGCCCCTGACCTGGCGAAGCTCGTCGACCGAACGGAAACCGCCGTGCTGGGTGCGGAAGTCGACGATGTGCTGGGCCAGCACCGGGCCGACTCCGGGCAGTGCGTCGAGTTGCTCCACGGTCGCGGTGTTCAGGGAGACGGGGAGCGACGGGCCGGCTCCCGTCGCGGCACCGCCCACGGCCTGGCCCGGTGCGGCCGGCGGGGCGGGGCCCCCGACCACGATCTGTTCGCCGTCCGTCAGGAAGCGGGCCCGGTTGAGTCCGTCGGTGTCCGTACCCGGCCGCACCCCGCCCGCCGCCCGCAGCGCGTCGGTCACCCGGGAACCGGCTGGCAGCGTGTGCACACCCGGATCACGGACCTTCCCGGTGACATCCACCACGATCTCCGCCCCGGACGTGCCGGTTCCACCGTTCTGGCCGAGCGCACCGGGCGCACCGGGCGCACCGGGCGCACCGGCGGCACCGGCTCCGGCTCCGGCTCCGGCAGCTGCAGGGGCGCCCGGGGCCGGTCCCTCCTCCCCGCTCTTCTCGTACGGCGCCTCCGCGCGCACCACCTCCGGTGCGCTCACGGACTCGGTGCGGCCCGCCCAGAAGTGCTGCACGGCCAGCGCCGCGGCAACGACGAGAACCGCCCCGAGGGCGACCGCGCCCCGGCGTTCGAGGCCGCAGCGTGTCTGCAGCCACACCGGCATCCGCTCCCGTACAGCGAGCCCGACCCGGGACCGCAGCCCGGGCGGCGCCGGCCCGCGCCGCGCCGTGGCCTCACCGGCGAGCGCACGGGCCGACGACATCACGGCCGCCGCCGTGGACAGGGCTGCCGCGGCGGTGCGCACTCCGGCCGTGGCCGTGCGCACCGCGGTCGTGGCCGCGGTCAGTCCGGTCGCCGCACCGGTGCCGGTCACCGTCTCCGCGGCGGGCGGTCCTTGCCCGGGCACCGGCGGCCCGGCGACGGCCCGTTCGCCGAAGAGGAGTTCCGCCCGGCGGCGCAGTTCGTCCGCCGGGGCGGGGCGGTGCCGGATGCGGGCCCGGACCGGGGACCGCCGGTGCCGGGTACGGCCGTCGGAGGTGGGGCCCCGGCCCGGGCCACTGGTCGCATGTGTCTCGTGTGAGCGTGATCGAAGTGCCATGCGACGAGGATCGGGCTTCCCGCCGATCCGCGATGATCTTGGTCGGTTTCCGTGGATCGCGGCCGGGTTGTGGACAACTCCGCCACTCGTACGAGTGATGGTGCCGACGCTCACGCCCCGGGCCCGCAGGTCACCGCAGCGAGACGACCGCCCCGAGCAGCCCGGGTCCGGTGTGCGCGCCGATGACCGCGCCGACCTCGCTCACGTGCAGGTCGACCAGCCCGGGCACCCGAGCCCGCAGCCGGTCGGCGAGGGCCGAGGCACGGTCCGGGGCGGCGAGATGGTGGACGGCGATGTCCACCTCGGCACCGCCCGCCCGCTCGGCGGTGAGCTCCTCGAGGCGGGCGATGGCCCGGGACGCCGTCCGTACCTTCTCCAGCAGCTCGATCCGGCCGCCGTCCAGCTGGAGCAGGGGCTTCACGGCGAGCGCGGAGCCCAGCAGTGCCTGGGCGGTGCCGATGCGGCCGCCGCGGCGCAGATAGTCGAGGGTGTCGACGTAGAAGTACGCGGTGGTGCCGGCGGCCCGCTTCTCCGCCGCCGTGACGGCCTCGTCGACGGTGCCGCCCGCCTCGGCGGCCTCGGCCGCCGCGAGCGCGCAGAAACCGAGGGCCATCGCGACCATCCCGGTGTCCACCACGCGCACCGGGACGGGTGCCTCGCGGGCGGCGAGAACCGCCGCGTCGTAGGTGCCCGACAGTTCGGCGGACAGGTGGAGCGAGACGATGCCGGTGGCCCCGGCCGCGGCGACCCTGCGGTACGTTTCGGCGAACACCTCCGGGCTGGGCCGGGACGTGGTCACGGGGCGCCGCTTCTGCAGGGCCTGGGCCAGGGAACGCGTCGAGATCTCGGTGCCCTCTTCGAGCGCCCGGTCGCCGAGGACCACGGTCAGGGGTACCGCGGTGATGCCGTGGCGCTCCACCGTCCGCGGCGGCAGGTAGGCCGTTGAATCGGTGACGATCGCGACATGGCGGGACATGAGCTGGAGGTTACCTGGCGTAGCCCGGGCGCGGCAGCCCGCCCCCGGCGGCCCGGACCTGGACCGGCCGTGTCAAGTGGTGCTCTCCGGCCGGGGCTTCTTCTGCCAGGGGTACACCCGAGGGCGGCCGGGCGGCGTGATCGCGGGCTGCACCGGGTCCTCGGCCGCGGCGGACCGGGGTTGCTCGGGCCAGGTCTGACGGTCGTCGGGGCCGACGGCGGCCTCGGGCCACGGCGGGGTCTGCGCGGCCGGATCCGGCCGGGTCCAGTGCCGCAGGGCGTCCGCCTCGACGCCGATCTGGGTGCTCAGGGTGTCGAGATCGTCGTCGGCAAAGCGGCGGGCCCGGTCCCGGGCCGCCCAGCGCAACGCGTCCGCGGACTCGGTGATGCGCTCGGTGCGGCGGCGCAGCTCGGGCAGGCGCGTGGCGAGCGTGGCCCGGTCCGGTTCGGACTCCAGGCGCCTGAGTTCGCCGTCCAGTTCCTGTCCGTGCGCGCTGAGGCGCTGGAAGAGGCCGAGGGACTCCTTGAGCGACTCGTCCTCGGCGACGCCCACGTACAACGCGTCCTGGGTGGCCCGCATCGAGGTGCGCAGGGCGAGGCGGAGCTGGGCGATCTCGCCCGCCGGGCCGATCTGGACCATGGACTTGGCGCGCAGCGTGTGTTCCTCGACCGTGCGCCGGGCCTGCGTGATCGTACGGTCCACCCCGCGCTTGGCGGCACCGACGGCCTTGAAGGTGACGTACGCCCCACCGGCGACGAAGAGCAGGAAGAGCACGGCGAATACGGCGATCACTGCTTCCACGGTGCTCCTCCTCGCTGCCCACCACCCCGGCCGTTTCCGGGCACGGCGTGGATGGCTGTGCTCCACAACGGTAAACGCAAAGGGCAGGCCCGGAGTTCCAGAAAAACCCCGAACCTGTCCGTAGGGGACCACCCGGAGGCGGTCGGCGGTGTCACGCCGTGACGATGTTCACCAGCTTCGGCGCGCGCACGATCACCTTGCGGATCCCGGCGCCGTCCAGCGCCTTCACGACCGTCCCATCGGCCAGCGCCACCTTCTCCAGCTCCTCCTCGGAGATGGCCGGCGACACCTCCAGGCGGGCCTTGACCTTGCCCTTGATCTGAACGACGCAGGTCACGGTCTCGTCGACGACGTAGTCCGGGTCGGCGACCGGGAAGTCCCGGTGCACGACCGAGTCGGTGTGGCCCAGCTTGCGCCACAGCTCCTCGGCGACGTGCGGGGCCAGCGGCGCGATCATCAGCACCAGCGGCTCGGCGACCTGCCGCGGCAGCGCGCCGCCCGCCTTCGTCAGGTGGTTGTTCACCTCGGTGACCTTGGCGATGGCCGTGTTGAAACGCAGGCCCTCCAGGTCCTGGCGGACACCGTCGATCGCCTTGTGCAGGGCGCGCAGCGTCTCCTCGTCCGCCTCGGCGTCGGTGACGGTGACCTCGCCGGTGGACTCGTCGACGATGTTGCGCCACAGCCGCTGCAGCAGCCGGAACTGGCCGACCACCGCGCGCGTGTCCCACGGCCGGGAGACGTCCAGCGGACCCATCGCCATCTCGTACAGGCGCAGCGTGTCGGCGCCGTACTCGGCGCAGATCTCGTCGGGAGTCACCGCGTTCTTCAGGGACTTGCCCATCTTGCCCAGCAGGCGGGTGACCTTCTCGCCCTGGTAGTAGTAGGCGCCGTCCTGCTCCTCGACCTCGGCGGCGGGCACCGGGAAGCCGCGGCCGTCGCGGTAGACGTAGGCCTGGATCATGCCCTGGTTGAACAGCTTGTGGAACGGCTCGGCGGACGAGACGTGCCCCAGGTCGTACAGGACCTTCGACCAGAAACGGGCGTACAGCAGGTGCAGCACGGCGTGCTCGGCGCCGCCGACGTACAGGTCGACACCGCCGTGCGGCATGCCCTCGCGCGGGCCCATCCAGTACTGCTCGATCTGCGGGTCGACCAGCTGCTCGCTGTTGTGCGGGTCCAGGTAGCGCAGCTCGTACCAGCAGGAACCGGCCCAGTTGGGCATGGTGTTGGTCTCGCGGCGATACTTCTTCGGGCCGTCGCCCAGGTCCAGGGTGACGTTGACCCAGTCCTCGTCGCGCGACAGCGGGGTCTCGGGCCGGGTGTCGGCGTCCTCCGGGTCGAAGGTGCGCGGCGAGTAGTCGTCGACCTCCGGCAGTTCCAGCGGCAGCATCGACTCGGGCAGCGCGTGGGCGACGCCGTCCTCGTCGTAGACGATCGGGAAAGGCTCGCCCCAGTAGCGCTGGCGGCTGAACAGCCAGTCGCGCAGCCGGAAGTTGACGGTGCCCTCGCCGATGCCCTTGCGGGCCAGCCACTCGGTGATACGGGCCTTGGCCTCGGCGACCGGCAGGCCGTCCAGCTTGATGTCGTCGTGCGAGGAGTTGATGATCTTCGCGTCGTACGAGGCGAAGGCGTCCTCCCACGTCGACGTGTCGGTGCCGCGGCCGTCGGGCGGCTCGACGATGCAGACGATCGGCAGCTCGAAGGCGCGCGCGAACTCGAAGTCACGCTGGTCGCCGGCCGGTACGGCCATGATCGCGCCGGTGCCGTAGCCCATCAGCACGTAGTCGGCGATGAACACCGGGATCTTGTCGCCGTTGACCGGGTTGGTCGCATACGCGCCGGTGAACACACCGGTCTTGTCCTTGGCCTCGGCCTGCCGCTCCACGTCGGACTTGGCGCCGGCCTGCGCACGGTACGCGGCGACGGCCTCGGCGGGGGTGGCGTGGCCGCCGGTCCACACGTCGTGGGTGCCCTCGGGCCACGCCGCCGGGACGAACCGGTCGACCAGCGGGTGCTCGGGAGCCAGCACCATGTAGGTCGCGCCGAACAGGGTGTCAGGGCGGGTGGTGAAGACGGTGATCTTCTCGCCGTCGATCGGGAAGTCGACGCGAGCGCCCTCGCTGCGGCCGATCCAGTTGCGCTGCTGCAGCTTGATGGCCTCGGGCCAGTCCAGCTCGTTCAGGTCGTCCAGCAGTCGGTCGGCGTAGGCGGTGATGCGCATGTTCCACTGGCGCAGCTTGGCCTTGAAGACGGGGAAGTTGCCGCGCTCGGAACGGCCGTCGGCGGTGACCTCCTCGTTGGCCAGCACGGTGCCCAGGCCGGGGCACCAGTTGACCGGCGCGTCGGAGGCGTAGGCCAGGCGGAACTCGCCCAGGACGTCGGCGCGCTCGGTGGCGGTCAGCTCGTTCCACGCGCGCGTGTGGCCCGGTACGGCACGCTCACCGGACTCGAACTGGGCGATCAGCTCGGAGATCGGGCGGGCCTTCTTCGCCTCGTCGTCGTACCAGGAGTTGAAGATCTGCAGGAAGATCCACTGGGTCCACTTGTAGTAGTCCGGGTCGATCGTGGCGAACGACCGGCGCTTGTCGTGGCCCAGGCCCAGCCGGCGCAGCTGGACCTTCATGTTCTCGATGTTGGCCTCGGTGGACACGCGCGGGTGCGTGCCGGTCTGCACGGCGTACTGCTCGGCGGGCAGGCCGAAGGCGTCGAAGCCCAGGGTGTGCAGGACGTTGTGGCCGTTCATCCGCTGGAAGCGGGCGAAGACGTCGGTGGCGATGTAGCCCAGGGGGTGGCCGACGTGCAGGCCCGCACCGGACGGGTACGGGAACATGTCCATGATGAACTTCTTGGGCCTGGCGACCAGCGCGGGGGCACCGGCCAGGTCGCCCGTGGGGTTCGGCGCCGCGTAGGTGCCGTCGGCGTCCCAGAAGTCCTGCCAGCGTGCCTCGATGTCGGCCGCCAGAGCAGCCGTGTAGCGGTGCGGCGCTGCCTCCGCCGACGTGGCGGCGGCAGCGGGGTTCGTCTCGCTCATGATCCTCAAAGCTCCATCGGTCGTCTCTGCCTGCGGCTGCGAACGTTCTAGAAACGAAAAATCCCCTCGCACAGGAGGGGACGCCGCGCCGATGCCGACCAACCGTTTCGTCCGGCGGTCGGGACTGATCAGCGCGGCCCGCTAAGCAGAAGGCGTACGGCACGCATGGCGCCAGGGTACCGCAGGCGTTGAGCAAGCCGCGACGCGCTTGCGTATCAACGGTTGACACGTGCGTCTGAGGCGACCATCGGGACGAGAGTTGAACCAGGTTCAAAAATTAGTTCGCGTAACGTCCGCTAAGGGACATCACAAGGACCGCACGGCCCTTTGATAACAACGCAATAACTCAAACCTCGTACTGATCGGTATGGCGCCACTTAGGCTGCGGCACCGGGACCGCTTTCCCGAACTGCTCGGAGTTGCCCCCATGAACCCTCGTCGTAGTAACAGCACGCTTCCCAAGCCAGGCCGTTCGGCCTGGGGGGTGGCGTCCGCTGTCGTTCTGTTGCTCATACCCGTGGTCGTGCTGACCGGAGGCAGCCAGTTCCAGTCGTTCCTGAACTTCGGCGCGGGCGTGCTCTCGCTCGTCTCGCTGAGCTGCTCGGTGATCTGGGGCCTGGTCGCACAGGACCGCATCTTCCTCAACACCCGCCAGCGGATCGTCGGCCAGGCGGTGCACCGGACGACCGCGGTCGCCTCGATCGCGTTCCTGCTGGTGCACATCGTCACGAAGATCGCCCTCGATCACACCGTGGTGATCGCCGCGATCATTCCGTTCTCGCTCGGCGTCACCGGAAGCGCCGGCCTGATCGGGCTCGGCTCGCTGGCCGGACTGCTGATGATCTTCGTGGGCGTCACCGGCGCCCTGCGCAGCAACTTCGCCGCCCCGGCCGTCGTCGCCGCCCGCTGGCGGGCCATGCACATGCTGGCCTACCCGGCCTGGTGCGCCGCACTGATCCACGGCTTGTACGCGGGCCGCGCGGCGAAGCCGTTCTTCATGATCTCGTACGACCTGTGCCTGGTCGGCGTGATGGCCGCACTGGCACTGCGCGCCGCCCCACGTCCCTTCAAGCGGAGGGTCGCCGACCGTCTCGTCTCCGTCCTCGGCAGTTCGGAGCGGCCGGAGCTGGACGACCTGGACGCCAGCCGCGCCCGCGCGGGCGACTCCGGGTACCCGGGCTACGAGACCATGCGCGAGCGCGAGCCGAGGCCGTCGCGCGCCGACACGGCGACCTCGCAGTCGAACCCGCTGTTCCCGTCCGCCGCGGCCGCCGCACCCGGCCCCGATCCGTCCGGCTTCGCCGCCGCCTACCGGGCGACGGCTGCGCCCGGCCAGCCCCAGTCGCCGTTCGCGGCCGGCCAGACCGCGCGCATGGAGCGCATGGACGGCCCGTCGAGCACCTCGGGCAGCTGGCCGATCCCGTCCCCGCCGCCGGTCGGCGAGGCCCCCCGGTCCACGTACGACCCGCTCCAGGACACCGGATACAACATCCCGACCTATGGCAATCCGGGCGCCGGCGGGACGGTCGGACGTGACGTGTACGACACGGGTGAGACGAATGCCCGGTACGGGACGTACAACTCGAATGACACGTACAACAGCGGTCCCGCCAACGAACCACCGCCCGGAGCGTCCTTCGACGCCCCGGGTTCGGGCGAACCTTGGAACACGCCTTCCGGAGGCTATAGGTGAACGAGGCCCTGCCCGACGTCCCAGAAGTCCGCGTGGTCGGCCTTCCGCAGCTCACGTCGGGCTTCGACCTTGTCGAAAGACTCGATCTGCCCATGCACCTCAAGGTGCACGGGCCGCTTGAACCCTTGGGCGGGGAGCAGCTCGCGCAGCTCTCCGAACGCATCAACCTGAAGGGCCGCGGCGGCGCGGGTTTCCCCTTCCACAAGAAGCTGCGCTCGGTCGCCGAGGCGGCGATCAAGCGCGGTGTACGGCCGGTCGTCGTCGTCAACGGCAGTGAGGACGAACCGGCCTGCCGCAAGGACACGGTGCTGATCAACCGTGCCCCGCATCTGATCCTTGACGGTGCGCTGCTGTGCGCCGAGGCGCTGGGTGCCCGCACGCTCGTGGTGGGGGTCACCCGGGAGTCCACGCAACGCTCCATGGAGCAGGCGCTCGCCGAGCGCGGTCTGAGCAACGGCCGACGTTCGGCGCTGAAGGCGTTCGTCCAGCGCAACCCGGTCCGCATGGTCACCGGCGCCGCCGCGTCGCTGATCCGCTCGATCGACGGCGGCCCGGCGATCCCGCCCGGCCGCAAGACCAGCGCCTCGCAGAACGGTGTCGGCGGCGCGCCCACGCTGCTGTCGAACGCGGAGACGTTCGCGCAGCTGGCGATCGCCGCGCGCATCGGCCCGGAGCGCTACGGCAACACCGGCCTGTACGACGAGCCGGGCACCGTCATGCTGACGGTATCCGGCGCGGTCGCCCGCCCGATGGTGATCGAGGTCCCCACGGGCGTGCCGCTGCGCTACGTCCTGCAGCTGGCCGGCGCCCCGCCGGTGCCGCAGGGTGTGCTGACCGGCGGCTACCACGGCAAGTGGATCGACGCGGCCACGGTCAACGAGGCGATCGTCTCCCGCAACTCGCTCGACGCGGTGGGCGGTGCGCTCGGCGCCGGCGCCATCCTGCCCATCACGCAGGAGACCTGCCCGCTGGGCGAGTCGCTGCGGGTCGCCCAGTGGCTGGCGGAGGAGAGCGCGGGACAGTGCGGTCCCTGCTACCTGGGCCTGCCCGCGGCCGCGCGCGGCATGGAGGACATCCTCAACGGCGGCGGACCGGCCGCCCTGGAGGCGCTCAAGCAGGTCGCGAAGAACGTGAAGCGGCGCGGCGCGTGCTCGCACCCGGACGGCTCCGCGATGTTCCTCGAGTCGACGATCAAGGCGTTCACCGACGACCTGGCCGCGCACGTTCTCGGAAACGGCTGCGGGCGGCCCGTGGAGGGCGTTCTGCCGCTCTTCGAGGACGGCAAGATGCCTTCGGGCATCCCGGGCGGCGGCGAGCCCGAGGACAACGGTGGCGGCAGCCGTCAGAAGATCTACGTCGACTGGACACTGTGCAGGGGCCACGGTCTGTGCGCGGACATCCTTCCGGAGGTCTTCGAGCTGGGCGCGGACGGTTTCCCGACGGTCGCGCAGGCGAAGGTGCCGCGGTTCGCGGAGGCCAAGGCGCTGCGCGCGGTGCGCCGCTGCCCGGCGCTCGCCCTGCGCCTGGAGGAGGACACGCGCTCGCAGGCGCCGGCCAAGAACCTGCCGGTGCTCTCGCAGGGCCGCGGCCGCCGGGCGCTGGGACGCTGATCGCACATTTCACGGCACGCATGTGGGGCGGGTCACCCTGGTCGGGTGGCCCGCCCCACGCGTGCGGGACGAACCCGCGAACGAAGTTCCCTCGGACGATATTTCCGAGTGATTCCGCGAAAACGTCGAAGGCGGACCATCCGTTCGGATGGTCCGCCTTCGACTTCTGTGGAGCTAAGGAGAATTGAACTCCTGACCTCCTGCATGCCATGCAGGCGCTCTACCAACTGAGCTATAGCCCCTTGTCCTGTTCCGCCCGGTTTCCCCGGCGGCGACGCCAACATTACACGGTCGAAGGGGTGCACCACCAAATCGTTTCCGTTCTGTACGGATACGGAGGCTAGTGTCGGACTTCGTGACCGTGATCGCGTTCTCCGAGACCCGGCGCCGGGTGCCGGTGGCCCTGGGAGCGTGTCTCCTGTCGTTCACGGCGTTCTGGCTGGCCCAGCGGGCCGCGCACGTGTCGATGATCGACCTGATGGTCTACCGGGCGGAGGGGGCGACGGTCCGCGCGGGCGGCGATCTCTACGCGCTGCGTACGACGGCGGCTCATCTGCCGTCCACCTACCCCCCGTTCGCGGCTCTGCTGTTCACCCCGCTGACGGTGCTGGACGTCACGGGCATGCGCACGCTGGCGACGGCCGCGAATCTCGCCCTGCTGCTGGTGTTCGTCGGGCTGTCGATGCGGCTCGTCGGGCACGCGCGCGTGGAGCGCGTGCTGTGGGTCGCGGCGGCCGCGGTGTGGTGCGAGCCGGTGTGGACGACCGTGCGCTACGGGCAGGTCAATCTGCTGCTGGCCGCGCTGGTGCTGTGGGATCTGTCACGTCGTCCCCCCGAACGCCCGGACCGCTGGGCGGGGGTGGGCGTGGGACTCGCGGCCGCGGTGAAGCTGACACCCGCCCTGTTCGCGGTGTTCCTGCTCGCCACGGGCCTGACCGCGCGCCTAGCAGGACGGGACGGCGGCCCGTGGCTGCGGCACGCGCGCGGGGCGGCCGCCGCCTTCGTGGGGGCGACCCTGCTGGCGGCGGCCGTCCTGCCGCACGACTCGTGGCGGTTCTGGACCGGGATGGTGTTCCGCACGGGTCGGGTGGGGCGGGCCGAGGAGACCGCGAATCAGGCCCTGCGCGGCGTTCTGGCGCGCTTGCTGCACACTCCCGACCCGGGAGCCCTCTGGGCCGCTGCGGCGGCCCTGACGGCCGTCCTGGGGCTCGCGGTGGCGGTGACGGTGGAGTTGCGGGGCCGGCGGGCCTGGGCCGTGGCCGTCTGCGCGGTGACCGCGCTGCTGATCAGCCCGGTGTCCTGGTCGCACCACTGGGTGTGGTGCGTACCGGTGGTGCTGCTGCTGTGGACGCGCGGGCGGCGGACAGCGGCCGCGGTCACGCTGCTGGTCTTCTGCTCCTACGCCCTGTGGTGGGTGCCGCACGGCCAGGGGCGGCCCGAACTGCACCAGGACACCGTCGCCTTGACGCTGTCCGGGCTCTACACGGTCGCCGGGGTGCTGTTCCTCGCGATCGCCCGGACTTCGTTGCCGAAGCCGGGCCCCGCTCAGGCCGTGACGAACGAATAGAACCGTTTGAGCGTGCAGTGCTCTTCGAGGAGACGGCCGTAGATCGGCTCGCCCTCCAGCTCACGGTAGGTCTCGATCGGGTCGCCTTTTATGATCAGCGCCCGCGCGCATTCCTCGCACCAGTACTGGTAGTCGGGGTTGATCGGCTCCATGTCGCGGACGATCGGGGTGCCGCTCCCGCACCAGTCGCACTTCCGCCTGTGTGCACCCATCGATCAGCTCCAGCTGTGGCCGCAGGCCGTGCACACGTAGGAGATCCCGCCGTTGTCGCCGAGTACTTGGGCGACATGCGCGGAACCGCAGGAAGGGCAGAGCAGCCGGGTGATCGTGTCCCGTATCAACGACGCACCGAGGAGGTGGCCGCCCTCCTCAAGGATGCTCGCAGGCATCGCTACTCCTCCCGTCGGGCCGCGCCCCCTTCCGGCCGTTTGATTCTGCCACGGCCGGACCAATACGGTCAGCGACGCCTCAGTACCAGTCCGGACACGGCACCCGCGGCCGCCGTCGCGGCGAGCGCCCATGCACAGGCTGACAGCGCCTCCGCAGAGGTATACGCCCGCGGGCCCCCAACTGACTCAAGCCGGTTCAAGAACAGTGTGCCGAACGCGGCGACCCCTATGAGCTGGCCGAGCTGGGTGACGGTCGCGAGGAGTCCGCTGGCGTCCGCCGCGTCCTCGGGGCGCACGGTTGCGAGCGCGGCGGTGAGCGTGGGGCTGAACGCGAGCGCGAGCCCCACACCCACGCCGGCGTACGCCAGATAGAGCCACGCGCCCCCGTCGCCGCCCCCGTGGAAGGCCAGCCCGACCCCGGCCACGCCCAGCGCGGCGAGGGCGAACCCGGCGGGAGCCAGCACCCGCTGCCAGGCGGCCGGCCACCTGCGCCAGGTGAGGGCGACCGCGCCGAAGACGACGGCGGTCGGCGCGAAGGTGAGACCGGCGCGCAGCGCGCTGTAGCCGAGGCCGTTCTGGACGTGCAGGGTGAGCGTGAAGAGGAATCCGGCGTTGACGGCCATGACGGCGAGGATGCGCAGGACGGCCAGGGCCATGCCGGGGTGGCGGAGCACCCGGGGAGCGATCAGCGGGGCGCCGCCGCGCCGGGCCAGCCTCGACTCGTAGCCGCAGAACAGTGCGAACAGGAGCACGGCGGCGGCCAGGGACAGCCAGGACCACAGCGGCCAGTCCTCCTCCTGGCCGAGCACCAGCGGGACCGTCAGCAGCGACACGGCGGCCCCCAGCAGGACCAGGCCGGGGAGGTCCAGGCCGCGTGCCCTCTCGGGACCGGCTCCGGCGCCGGGCGGCAGGACGCGCCGGCCGAGGACGAGGAGTACGGCGCCGACGGGCACGTTGACGAGGAACACCGGCCGCCAGCCGGTGCCGAACAGGTCGGCGCTGACCAGGACACCGCCGATGATCTGGCCGGCGGCGGCGCCGACCGCGAGGACCGCGGAGTAGGCGCCGAGCGCCCGGATGCGGGCCTCGCCGGTGAAAGAGCGCTGGACGATGCTGAGGACCTGCGGGATCATCACCGCCGATCCGGCGCCCTGCACCAGCCGGAACACGATCAGCTCGGTGGCCCCTTGGGCCAGGCCGCAGGCGAGCGACGCCGTCGTGAACAGGGCGAGGCCGGCCAGGTGGACCCGGCCGTGGCCGAGCCGGTCGCCGAGCCGGGCGCCGGTGATCAGCAGCACGGAGTAGGCGATGGCGTAGCCGGCCACGACCAGCTGCAAGTCGGCGCCGGAGGCGTGGAGTTCGGAACCCATGGTGGGGGCCGCGACGTTCACGATGAAGACGTCCAGCACGGCCATGAACAGGGCCGCGAGGACGACCGCGAGGAGCAGCCGGGGCCGGTTGTCAGTGCCGGGTGCTTCACTTTTGGCAGGGGTCGGAGCCGGTGCGGGACCTGGTCCCGTCCGGGCTGTCGTCGTCATGCGTCCGAGCGTGGCGGCGGGCCGGTACGGGTGCCGAGAGCCCGCCGATGCTGGTACTGGCAGCACCTGGCAGCGGGCGGGGACCGCGCCCACGATGGAGGACGTGACGACGGGGGACGTGACGATGGCGACGACAGCACACCGCCGCAGGCCGGAGCTGGCGGCGTTCCTGCGCAGCAGGCGGGCCCGGGTGCAGCCGGCGGACGTCGGGATGCCGCCGGGGCTGCGGCGGCGCACGCCGGGGCTGCGGCGGGAGGAGGTCGCCCAGCTCTCGGGCGTGGGCGTGACCTGGTACACGTGGCTGGAGCAGGGCCGGCCGATCAACGCCTCGGCGCAGGTGCTGGACGCCGTGGCACGGACGCTGATGCTGGACCTCCCGGAGCGGGAGCATCTGTACCGGCTGGCGGAGGTGCCGTTCGCCCCGATGCCGGAGGGGCTGTCCCGGACGGTCGGCGCTGAGGTGCAGGGCATCATCGACGCACTCGACCCGCTGATGGCGGTGGTGTACACCTCGCGCTACGACGTGCTGGCCACCAACGCCGCGTACCGGGACCTGTTCCTGGTGCCGGAGACGGTGCGGATCGGCGTGCCGAACGTCCTGTGGACGCTGTTCACGGTCTCGGAGGAGGCCTCCCCGGTGGTGCACCTGCAGCGTGAACTGCCGGTGATGGTGGCCACCCTGCGTTCCTGCTACGGCAGACATGTCGGCGAGCCGGCGTGGGAGGACTTCATACAGGCGCTGTCCCAGGCCAGTCCGTACTTCGCCCGGTTGTGGGCGAGCGGGGCGGTGGCGCAGCCGGGGCCGCGGGTGAAGACGTTCCGTCATGAGGCGGTGGGCGAGTTGCGGATGACGTCGCAGTCGCTGTCGATCGACGGGATGCCGGAGGCGCGGATCGTGGTCTACACGCCGGAGGACGAACGGACGCGGGAGCGGGTGGCGTTGCTGCGGGAGCGCAGGCAGCGGCTGTGGCCGGTGACGGAGGAGGAGGCCACCGAGATCATCCGGGAGTGGAACACGAGAAATCCCGCCCTCTGAAGAGGACGGGATTCTCATCACCGATCTTTGACAACTCGACAATGTGCAGAGTGTCGATCTGTGGAGCTAAGGAGAATTGAACTCCTGACCTCCTGCATGCCATGCAGGCGCTCTACCAACTGAGCTATAGCCCCTTGCGTTCTTCCCGTCTTCCCGCTCGGCGGGGTGAACAAGAAGAACTTTAGCCTGCGACCTGCCGGAAAGTGAAATCCGGGCCCCGGCGAGGTCAGGTGGCTCAAAGATCCTCAGTCGTCGTCGCCGAGGACGGGCTCCGGGAGGGTGCCGGCGTTGTGCTCCAGGAGCCGCCAGCCGCGGGCGCCTCCGCCGAGCACGGACCAGCAGCAGTTGGTGAGACCGCCGAGGCTCTCCCAGTGCCGGGACTCCAGGCCGAGGAGACGGCCGATGGTGGTGCGGATGGTGCCGCCGTGGCTGACCACCACGAGGGTGCCGTCCTCGGGGAGCTTCTCGGCGTGCCGGAGCACGACGGGGGCGGCCCGGTCGGCGACCTCGGTCTCCAGTTCGCCGCCGCCGCGGCGGACCGGCTCGCCGCGCTTCCAGGCGGCGTACTCGTCGCCGTGGCGGGCGATGATCTCCTCGTGGGTGAGGCCCTGCCACACGCCCGCGTACGTCTCCCGCAGCCCCTCGTCGTGGATCACGTCGAGGCCGGTGAGGACGGCGAGCTGGGCGGCCGTGTCGGAGGCCCGCCGCAGGTCGGAGGAGACGATCGTGTCCGGGCCGAGGGAGGCGAGCAGGCGGGCCGCGCGGCGGGCCTGGCCGACGCCGGTCTCGGTGAGCTCGACGTCGGTGGAGCCCTGGAAGCGGCGCTCCACGTTCCAGGCGGTCTGACCGTGCCGCCACAGGATGATGCGGCGGCCGCGGCCCGTGCGGTCGGTCACCTCGCCCGTGGCGCTCATCACCACTGCCCGCCCGGCTCGCCGGTGTCCTCGGCGGCCTGGAGCTGGGCGTGCTCGGCTGCCTTGCCGCGGGTGGCCTTGGCGTCGGCCGGCAGCTCGATCTCGGGGCAGTCCTTCCACAGCCGCTCCAGGGCGTAGAAGACGCGCTCCTCGCTGTGCTGGACGTGGACGACGATGTCTACGTAGTCGAGCAGGATCCAGCGGGCCTCGCGGTCGCCCTCGCGGCGCACCGGCTTGGCGCCGAGTTCCTTCTGGAGGCGTTCCTCGATCTCGTCGACGATCGACTTGACCTGGCGGTCGTTGGGTGCGGAGGCCAGCAGGAAGGCGTCCGTGATCGACAGGACGTCGCTGACGTCGTAGGCGATGACGTCGTGGGCGAGCTTGTCGGCGGCTGCCTGGGCGGCGGCGGAGATGAGCTCGAGGGAACGGTCGGTTGCGGTCACTGCATGGCTTTCCGTCGGCGGTCGTTTGACCTCAAGGGTCTCACGGACCACCGGGCGCACCCCACGTGATTACCGGGTCACGTGGGGTGCGAGAGGCCGCCGCTCAGGAGGAGGACGGCTTGTAGTCCTGGCCGAGGACGACGGAGACGTCGGCGCCCGAGCCGACCGTGCCCTTCTGGACGGTGCCGGTGCCGAGGCCGAGGGTCTTGGCGACCTCGGTGGCGTTCTCCTTGTCGGCGGCGTCGGAGTACAGCACCTTGGAGGTGGCCTGGGTGCCGGAGGCCGTTCCGCCTTCCAGGAAGGTGTAGCCGCCGTTGACGAGGACCACGCGGGCCTTCTCGGTGTCGTCCTTGACGCCGGTGGCGTTCTGGACGGAGACGCGGACCGCGGAGCCGGCCGAGGGGCTCTTGGCGGTGCCGCCGAGGATGTCCTTGACGACGCTGGAGCTGGTCTCGGCGCTGAGGGTGCCGTCGCTCTGCACGGGCAGCAGGGCGGTCTTGTAGTCGCCGTCCTTGGCGAGGTCGGCGAGCTTGGCGAGGAAGGTGCCGAGGTCCTTGTCGGTGAGGGACGGGTCGAGGATCTGCGCGAGGGTCTGCACGGTGGTCGTCGCGGCGGAGGAGTCGGAGGACATCTTGCGCAGGACACCCTGCATGACCTGCCCGAACCGCTCCAGCTGGGCGTTCTGGGCCTCGCCGGAGGCGCGGTAGGTGGCGTAGGCGACGGCGGCCTTGCCGCCGAGGGTCTGGTCCTTGCCCTTGTGGACGAGGGGCTCCTCGCCCTTCTTCTTGGCGTCCGGGTCGGGGACGTCGGCGTCGGTGTCGATGTCGATGTTGCCGACGAGTTCGACGAGGTTCTGCAGGTAGGGGGTGTCGAGGCGCCAGGTGCCCTCGATGCTGGTGCCGAGGACGGTGTCGAGCTGGTCGCGGGTGCCGGAGGAGCCGTCGTCGTCGACGGACTTGGCGAGGGTCGTGGTGGTGCCGTCGTCGTCGGTGAGGGCGAGGGAGTTGGGCAGCAGGACGGTGCTGCCCTGCTTCGTGGTCGTGTTGTCGACGAGCAGCACGGTCGAGGTGCCGCCACCGCCGGTGTTGTGCAGGTGGAGGACGATCACGTCGCGTTTCTGGGCGACTGCGGAGGTCGTCGTACCGCCCTTGGTGCCGGAGGAGGAGACGCCGGGGATTTTTCCGGCGTACCAGAGGTAGCCGACGCCGCCGACGGCGACCAGGGCGAGGACGACGACCAGGGCGACCATCCGGCTGCGGGCGCGGCGCTTGGCCTCCTCGCGGCGCTCGGTGCGGTTCTCGGTGAAGTTCAGCCAGTCGATGACGTCCTCGGAGTCACCGTCCGGCTGCTCGACGAACGCGAACTGCCCGGTGTGGTAGTCCCGTTCGTCGTCGGCCTGGCGGGGTTCGGCGGGTAGGGGCCCGGGTTCCCTGCCCGGTCCGGCCTGCTGCGGGATGTGCGCGGTCTGCTCGGCGACCCGGGGCTGCCGGCCGCTGGTGGCCGCCTGCCCGTAGGGGTCGTAGGCGGTCTGGCCGCCGGTGCCGTACGGGTCGTATACGGGCGTGGGTGGTACGGACGGCTGTTGTCCGGTGTCGTAGACGGGCGCCTGCTGCCCGGTGTCGTAGGACGGCGCGGTCTGCTGCCCGCCGCCGGCGTACGGGTCGTAGCCGTAGCCCTGCCCCTGCCCCTGCCCCTGGCTCGCGTACGGGTCGTACGTCTGCTGCTGTTGTGCCGGGATCTGGCGGTACACCGGCTGTCCGTACTCGTCGTAGCCGACGAGTTCGTACTGGTCGCTTCCGTAGCCCGCGTCGTATCGGTCGTTCACCGGTGCCCCTCTCGGCTCACTCGCCGCGGTACAGGTCGCGCTTGTCGATGTAGCGCACGACTCCGTCCGGCACCATGTACCAGATGGGGTCGCCCTTGGCGACTCTCGCACGGCAGTCTGTGGAGGAGATGGCGAGCGCGGGAACCTCCACCAGCGAGACGCCGCCCTCCGGGAGACCGCGGTCGGTCAGGTGGTGGCCGGGCCGGGTGCAGCCGATGAAGTGGGCCAGGGAGAAGAGTTCCTCGGAGTCCCGCCAGGTGAGGATCTGGCCCAGCGCGTCGGCGCCGGTGATGAAGAACAGGTCGGTGTCGGGGTTGAGGGCCCGCAGGTCGCGCAGGGTGTCGACGGTGTACGTGGGGCCGCCGCGGTCGATGTCGATACGGCTGACGGAGAACTGCGGGTTCTCCGCCGTCGCGATGACCGTCATCAGATAGCGGTCCTCGGCCGGTGAGACTGCACGGGCGGTCTTCTGCCACGGCTGCCCGGTGGGTACGAAGACCACCTCGTCGAGGTGGAACTGGGCGGCGACCTCGCTGGCCGCCACGAGGTGACCGTGGTGGATCGGGTCGAACGTTCCGCCCATGACGCCGAGGCGGCGTTTGCCGGTGTGCGCGGGACCCGCCGGCGTGTACCGCGGGGTCGTCACCGGGGTGGCGGCGTAGTCGGCCTCGTCATTCGCCGGACCGGTAGGCATGTCCTGCTCTCCCATGCGTGCAGACCCTACCGGCCCGGCCCGTGGGCCCCGCCCGGAGGACCGGTGCCGGGCTCGGCGTCCGGCTCAGCGGTCGCGGTTGAAGCGGGTGGTGATCCACAGCAGGAGCAGCAGGATGACGAAGGCGCTGCCACCGGTGACGGCCGGGTTGAGGCTGTTGTGGTTGCCGCCGTGCTCCTCGCCCTCGGCGGCGAGGGTGACCAACTGGGCAGCGGCGCTGTGAAGATTCATCATCTGCGGCAGGACCTATCGCGTGTGGACGGGATAAAGCTGTCGGCTCATCGTAAGCGTGCGAACCGGCGGCGATCACGCCGACTCCTCCGTTGGGCCGACGCCTGAACGAAGCCCGACGCCCCAGCGAAGCCCGACGCCCGAACGCCACCCGGCCGGTGCCCGGCCCGGCTCCTGCGTTCTCCCGGGTCCTCGCGCGCCACACGTCTTTGTGCGTCACACGTCCTCGTGGGTCACACGTGCGTCGCGCCGGACGGGGGGAACGATCCCGGCGGCTCAGTCGTCCTTCTGTTTGTACCCGCGTAGCAGGAACCAGGCGGTCAGTGCGCAGCCGACGAACATGACGACGAGGACGACCCGGAGCAGGTCGCCCGAGCCCTGTTGCTGGGCGGCGCTCGCGGCCTGGATGAGCCAGGCGGCCGGGGGGTGGTGCTCCATGAGGACTCCTTCGGCTGTACTGCCCGTCCACGGTATCTCCGCCTAGGCTGGGCCCTGCCTCGGGGGCACGGCAGACACTCACGCACATGGGGGAAGACATGTCCGACGACGGCCACGAGCAGAACGGGCAGGAGCGCGTGCCGAGCAGGCAGCGCAGGCGGTTCCCGGGGATCTCCTCGCGTGCGTACGAGCATCCGGCGGACCGTTCGGCGCTGGTGGCGCTGCGGCGGCTGAGCGGTTTCGACACGGTCTTCAAGGCGCTCAGCGGGCTGCTTCCGGAGCGGAGCCTCAGGCTGCTGTTCCTGTCCGACTCGGTCCGGGTGTCCGAGCAGCAGTTCTCACACCTGAACGACATGCTGCGGGACGCCTGTTACGTCCTGGACCTGGAGAAGGTCCCGCCGATGTACGTGACGCAGGATCCGCAGCCGAACGCGATGTGCATCGGCCTGGACGAGCCGATCATCGTGGTGACCACGGGGCTGGTGGAACTCCTCGACGAGGAGGAGATGCGGGCGGTCGTCGGCCACGAGGCGGGGCACGCCCTGTCCGGGCATGCGGTGTACCGCACGATCCTGCTGTTCCTGACGAACCTGGCGCTGAAGGTCGCCTGGATCCCGCTGGGCAATCTCGCCATCCTGGCGATCGTGACGGCCCTGCGGGAGTGGTTCCGCAAGTCGGAGCTGTCCGCCGACCGGGCCGGGCTGCTGGTGGGCCAGGACCTGCGGGCCTCGATGCGCGGGCTGATGAAGATAGCGGGCGGCAACCACCTGCACGAGATGAACGTGGACGCGTTCCTGCAGCAGGCCGAGGAGTACGAGGCGGGCGGCGACCTGCGCGACTCCGTGCTGAAGATCCTGAACGTGCTGCCGCGCTCGCACCCCTTCACCACGGTCCGCGCGGCCGAGCTGAAGAAGTGGGCCGAGTCCCGCGACTACCAGCGGATCATGGACGGTCACTACCCGCGGCGCACCGAGGACAAGGACACCTCGGTCGGCGACTCGTTCAAGGAGTCCGCGGCGAGTTACGCCGACGATGTGAAGAGCTCCAAGGACCCGCTGATGAAGCTGGTCTCCGACATCGCGGGCGGGGCGGGAGGCCTGGGCGGCCGGGTGAGGCGCGGTTTCGACGGGTTCACGAGTGCGCCGCCGCCGAAGGACGCGCCGCCGCGGGACACTCCCCCGCAGGACGATGAGGCGTAGCGCCTGGGCTCCCGCAGGGCCCGGGCCCCCGCCGGGCCGGGGTGCGCCGGGCCTCACGGCCCGGTCGCGGGATCTCGGTCCTCCCGGTCGCGTCGGTCCGGGCCGCTCAGACCTTCGGCTCGGCCGCGGCGGCCAGCGTCCCGCACAGGGCGGTGGCGCTGTCCTTGGCGAACGGGTTCGTGCCCGCCGGGCCACCCGCCTTGGCCGTCTGCCCGGCCAGGAGGGGCTGCAGATGGTCGGCGGAGTCCTCGGCACAGGACAGGGGGCCCGCCTGGACGTAGGAGACGAGCAGCTGGGTCTGGTGCAGGCGCAGGTCGTCGCGGTCGAAGCGGAAGGTCAGCTCGCGGCGGACGGTGAACAGGGAGACCTGGGCGCCGGCCGGGGCAGCGGCGGGGCGCAGCGCGTAGACGAAGGTGTGGTCGGCGGTGACCTCCAGGGTGGCCGGGTCGGTCTCGGTGACCTGGAGGCTGCCCTGGACGCGGATCCTGGGGTCGGCGAGTTCGGCACGGGCCGGGTCGAAGCGGACCAGCCATCCGGTGGGGGCGTGCCGGCCGTCCGCCGCGGGGTGGTCGACGCTCTGGTCGAACTGGTCGAGCTGACCGGGGTCGAGCAGCGCCCGCGCGGGCCGCACCTCGCTGCTGTCGAGGACCTCGGGGTAGAGCGAAGAGCGGACGAGGTAGTCCTTGACCGTGGTCAGGGCGGTGACCACCTGGCTGTCGGAGAAGTGCGCGGTGCTCCGGGCGGCCGGCAGCGGTATCCCCTCGGCGCCGACCTCGTAGTGTGCGGCAGGGCTGTGCGCGAACAGGGTCTCGGCGTCGGTGGTGCCGGGCACCGCGCCCTGGGGGGAGAGCGGGACGACGGTCATCCGGAGGGGCTCGACGGGCTGCTGGGCAGCCTCGTCGGTGCCGTAGGGGTGGCGGACGCCCATGTAGATCGCGGTGCCGAAGGCGACGAGGATCAGCACGACCAGGATCAGGGCCTGCCGGGTGAGACCCCGGCGCAGGGGTGGCCGACGGCGTACGGCGGGCGCGTGGTCGCTCATACGTTCGCGTGCGGAGGACTCCTGGAGGCGGGCAGCGCGAACAAACGATTCGTCGAAGACGACGGATCGGTACTCGTCCTCACCACCCACGGGGCCGCCCTCGGGTGTCCCCTCAGGTGGGTCTCCTGGCCCGCCCATACCTTCAGAGTAGGTCTCGGGAGCCTCAGGTAAACGCGCTGCTACACGACAACTTCTGACAGGTTCTCACCAGGTCCGCCACCAGGGCGGCCGCGGCCGCTCAGGGGGTGCGGGGTACCGCGGAGGCCGCAGGCTTGGCGGGCTGGGAGTAGTCGGCGGACACCGAGGGTGCCGCCGCCGTGCCCTGTTCCTGACCGGTGGAGGGAGGCCGGGGCACCTGGTCGCGGCTGCCGCCCGAGGAGGCGCTGCGGTAGACCGCGGCGAAGGCGAGCGCGACCATGCCGATGCCCATGACGAGGGCGAGCACCCAGGCGACGGGACGGTGCCAGCGGACGTGTTTGCCGTACGTCCCGGCGGAGCCGTACCGGTCTTCGAGTACGTCGGTGTCGTCCAGGTCGTCGAGTTCGCCGCCGAGATCGGTGCCGTCCGGGCTGTAGCGGTCGTCGTAGCGCTCGCCTCTGGCGTGGGCGCGGCGGGCCTCGGCCTCGGAGGCCTCGGCTCTGGCCTGGGCGGCGGCAAGGAGGCGTTCGACGGCGGTCGGCTCGTGGACCACGGCCGCCTTCACGAAGGCCTCGTCGAAGACCACGGTGTCGAACTCTTCGTCCGACATTCCGTGGTCATGGTCGTCGTCGGGCTCCCAGCCGTCAGGGAACGGCGTGCCCCCCACGTCCTCCGGCACGGATCCAGAGTAGACCTGGGGGGTCAATTTGGGCAGACGGTATGGAAATTCATAGGTCCGGTGAGACGCCTCTCACGCCGGTCCGGGGGCCCGTACGCCTTTCCGCGCGCCCCTCACCCGTGCGGGTGTGCGGGTGACGGGCGTCAGCGGCGGATGTGGCCGTCGCCCGTGACGATGTACTTGGTGCTGGTCAGCTCGGGAAGGCCCATGGGGCCGCGGGCGTGCAGCTTCTGGGTGGAGATGCCGATCTCGGCGCCGAAGCCGAACTGGCCGCCGTCGGTGAAGCGGGTGGAGGCGTTCACGGCGACGGTGGTGGAGTCGACCAGCTGGGTGAAGCGGCGGGCGGCCTGCTGCGAGGTGGTGACGATGGCCTCGGTGTGCCCGGAGGTCCACAGCCGGATGTGCTCGACGGCCTTGTCGAGGGAGTCGACGACGGCGGCGGCGATGTCGTACGACAGGTACTCGGTCTCCCAGTCCTCCGGGACGGCTTCGACGACGGTCGCCTTGGAGTCCTTGGCGTAGGCGAGGACGCGTTCGTCGGCGTGGACGGTGACGCCGGCCTCGGCGAGGGCGTCCAGGGCGCGCGGCAGGAACTCGGGAGCGATGTCCTGGTGGACGAGGAGGGTCTCGGCGGCGTTGCAGACGCTGACCCGCTGCGCCTTGGAGTTGATGAGGATGTCGATGGCCATGTCGATGTCGGCGTGGGCGTCGACGTAGACGTGGCAGTTGCCGGTGCCGGTCTCGATGACCGGGACCTTGGACTCCATGACGACGGTCTGGATGAGGGAGGCGCCGCCGCGCGGGATGAGGACGTCGACGAGGCCGCGGGCGCGCATCAGCTCGTGGACGGACTCGCGGCCCTCGCCGGGCACCAGCTGGACGGCGTCGGCGGGCAGCCCGGCACCGCCGACGGCGTCGCGCAGTACGCGGACGAGGGCGGTGTTGGACTCGTAGGCGGAGGCGGAGCCGCGCAGCAGGACCGCGTTGCCGGACTTCAGGCAGAGGGCGGCGGCGTCGACGGTGACGTTCGGGCGGGCCTCGTAGATGATGCCGACGACGCCGAGCGGGACGCGGACCTGGCGCAGGTCGATGCCGTTGGGGAGGGTGGAGCCGCGGACGACCTCGCCGACCGGGTCGGGCAGCTTCGCCACGTCGCGGACGTCGGACGCGATGGCGCGGACCCGCTCCGGGGTGAGGGTGAGGCGGTCGATGATCGCCTCACTGGTGCCGTTCTCGCGGGCCTTGGCGATGTCCTTGGCGTTGGCCTCGACGATCTCGCTCGTACGCACTTCCAGGGCGTCCGCGACGGCGAGCAGCGCGTCGTCCTTCACGGCACGCGGCAGCGGCGCGAGGTCGGCGGCGGCGGCCTTGGCACGGTAGGCGGCCTGGGTGACCGGGGACATGGCGTCGTACGGCGAAAGCGTGGTCATGAGGGAAGGGTAGTGCGCGCCGGCGGGCCGTCCACGCGTCATCCCACACCGCGAGACGTGGATCAAAACGGGTGAATACCGGCCGACGTCGCAGGGGGCGTCGGGGACGGCGTCAGAACGGGTGGATGCCGACCGGGGTCGCGGGCGGCGGGCCGTAGCCCTCGGCGATCCGCTGGTGGTAGGTGGCGCGGTCGATGACCTCGAGACCGACGATCTCCCACGCGGGCAGTCCGGCGGTCTGGCGGTGCTCGCCCCACAGGCGCAGGGCGACGGCGGCGGCGTCGTGGAGGTCGCGGGCCTCTTCCCAGTAGCGGATCTCGGCGTGGTCGCAGGCGTAGCGACTGGTGAGGAGGAAGGGGTGGTCGTGGGCCAGCTGTTCGAGTCCGCGGCGCAGCTCCGGCAGGGGGACCTCGGCACCGCAGACGCTGAGGGTGACGTGCCACAGGCGCGGCAGGTCCTTCGGCTCCTCGTAGGTGTCCCCGGCCGCGACGCTCGTCAGAGCACCGCGGGAGGCCGCAGCCCCAGGGCGCACTCGTCTCACGACGGCCTCCTTCAGCTGTGCTCGTGCGGAACGTGGTCCTGAGTCAAAGTTGAGCAGGCCGCAAGGGTTCGTGTGGCGGTTTTACGGAACGTCCCCCACCGGGGTCCGTCGTTACGCCCCGTTTTACGGGTGCAGGATCACCAGGTCGTCCCTGTGTACGACCTCTCGTTCGTACGCGGGGCCCAGCTCGCGCGCCAGCTCCCTGGTCGAACGCCCGATCAGCTGGGGGATCTCCTTGGCGTCGAAGCTGACGAGCCCGCGGGCCACGGCGCGTCCTTCGGTGTCGCGCAGCTCGACCGGATCACCGGCACCGAAATCGCCCTCCACGGCGGCGATCCCGGCCGGCAGCAGCGACTTGCGGCCCTGGACGACCGCGCGGACGGCCCCGTCGTCGAGGGTGAGCGAGCCCTGCGGGGTGGAGGCGTGCTGGAGCCACAGGAGGCGGTCTGCGGACCGTTTGCCGGTGGGGTGGAAGTAGGTGCCGGTGTCGCCGCCGGAGAGCGCGTCGGCGGCGTGCACGGCGCTCGTGAGGACCACCGGGATGCCCGCGGCGGCGGCGATCCGAGCGGCCTCCACCTTGGTGACCATCCCGCCGGTGCCGACGCCGGCCTTGCCTGCGCTGCCGATCTCGACGCCCGCGAGATCCCCGGGCCCCTTCACCTCCGCTATCCGCGAGGTGCCGGGCCTGCTGGGGTCGCCGTCGTAGACGCCGTCGATGTCGGAGAGGAGGACCAGCAGGTCGGCGTGGACGAGGTGGGCGACGAGTGCGGCGAGGCGGTCGTTGTCGCCGAAGCGGATCTCGTCGGTGGCGACGGTGTCGTTCTCGTTGACGACCGGCAGAGCGCCCATCGCGAGCAGTTTGTCGAGGGTGCGGGAGGCGTTGCGGTGGTGGGCGCGGCGGCTCATGTCGTCGGAGGTGAGCAGGACCTGCCCGACGCGGACGGCATAGCGGGCGAAGGAGGCGGTGTAGCGGGCGACGAGCAGACCCTGGCCGACGCTGGCGGCGGCTTGCTGGCGGGCCAGGTCCCGGGGGCGGCGACGTAGTCCGAGCGGGGCCAGTCCGGCGGCGATGGCGCCCGAGGAGACGAGGACGATCTCCTTCTCCCCGCCGCTGCGGCTCTTGGCGAGGACGTCGACGAGCGCGTCGACCCGGTCGGCGTCCAGGCCGCCGGAGGCGGTGGTCAGCGAGGAGGAGCCCACTTTGACGACGATCCTGCGGGCCTCGCCGACGGCCTGTCTAGCCCTTGCCACGTCCTGTCCCCACTTCCTTGCGCGTGCCAGCAATCTACGCGAAGGACCGGCACCAGGCCCGACCGTCCAGCCTCCGGACAAGCGGGGGGACCGGTGACGGACGAGCGAGAGACCGGCGGCGGACGCAACAGGACGTGACGGTCCCTTCACGTGTCGCGCACGGCAAAAAAGTTGTGTTGTCTCTCCATAGAAATCGAAACGAACTTAAAGTTAACTTGAAGTTTGTGTCATCTAAAGATCGCCGCGTGAAGCGCATCCTCCTCAGGTCGGGTAAGAGCCCCTACGACGTCGTCCCCGTCGAGGAGGCTCTGCACCGGGACGTCATGGCCACCAATTCGGGCAACCTGATCTTCAGCGATGCCGCCCACAAGATTCTCGAGACGCCGGAGGCCGAGGTCGTCTCGAACGGCATGCCCTCCGACGTCTCCGCCGCCGCACGCATCAACGAGGAGTACGACGCCTTCGTCATCCCGCTCGCCAACGCCTTCCGGCCCTCCTTCGAGAGCGCGTTGAAGCGGATGACCCGGCTGATATCCCGGCTGGACATCCCGGTGGTCGTGCTCGGCGTCGGTGCGCAGACCGGGGTGAGCTACAACCCTGAACGGCTCAAGCGGATGGAGCCGACCGTGCGGGAGTTCTGCGCGGCGGTGCTGGAGCGCAGTGCGTCGATCGGCGTGCGGGGCGAGTTCACGGAGCAGTACCTGAAGGCCATGGGCTTCAAGGACGTCGAGGTCATCGGCTGCCCTTCGCTGTTCATGTACGGCGAACGGCTCCCGGTGCACAAGAAGGCGCTGGAGTTGACGCCGGCATCGCGGATCGCGATCAACGGCTCGCACAGTGCCGTACGTGCGCAGGGCCTGGACCGGATCATCACGCGCACCCACGAGCGTTATCCGAATCTGCGTTTCGTCGGCCAGAACCTCAGCGACGCACGGCAGTTGCACTGGCGGGACCTGTCGGACCCCAACGCCGCGGTGACCGCGATGCCGACCCACCCGGACCATCCGATGTTCCGCGAGGACAAGGCGCGCGTCTACGTCGACCCGTTCACCTGGATCGACGATCTGCGTTCCTTCGACTTCTCCTTCGGATCGCGCATCCACGGCAACATCGCGGCACTGCTGGCCGGCACGCCGGCCACTGTGCTGTGCGGTGACTCGCGGACGCTGGAACTCTGCCGTTACTTCGAGATTCCGCACCGGCGGCTGGACCATGCGGTGAAGGACCCCGAGTCGGCGGACCCGGCGAAGCTGTACGCGGAGGCCGACTTCGGCGGACTGGTCGGCGGTCACCGGGAGCGTTTCGAGCGGTTCACCGGATTCCTCGACAGGAACGGGCTGGAGAACACCTTCACGCACGGCGACGGCGGAGCGGCCTTCGAGGAGCGGATGCGGACGCTGGCGTTCCCGGCGGGAATCCGCCCCTGGAACGACGCGGACGTCGCCTCGCTCACCTCGCGGTTCGGCTGGCTGCACAGCCGTATCGAGGAACTGTCGCTGGACAACGCCCGGCTGGAGAAGGAACTGGCTCGTGCCGGGTCCCGCGCCGCCAAGAAGTCCGCCGCGCCGACACCGCCGACACCGTCGGCCTCGGTGTACCGGCGGGCCCGCCGGGCCGTCGGCAAGCCGATCCGCCGGGCGCTGGGGTCGGGCGGATAACCGCGCGGGGCGTGGTCAGGCCGCAGCCGCCTTCACGTTCCGGGTCGGCAGCGACCGCCGCAGTTTCCGCAGCGCCCGCCTCAGGAAGGTGTTGGCGGCCTCCTCGCGGTAGCCCTTGACGGCACGGGCCTCGCGAGGTTCGGCGAGGTAGATCCAGTCGGGGAGGCCGGCCGCCTTGGAACGGAAGTGCGGGTAGCCGAGATAGACGCGGGTACCGCGCCCCTCCACGACCGGTGCGGGCTTCTTCTTGGCCCGTACGAACTCGACGACGTCCGGGAGGAGGTCGGTGCGCCGGACGGCGACCAGGTGCAGCTGGAGCCGCTCGTGGACCTTGAGGCGGCGGGCCACCTCGGGGTTCCAGTGGGCGTCCATCAGCGGCTTGGCGAGCTCCAGTTTGTGCTGCCGTACCTCGTCGGTGTCCTTGAGGAACTTCGGGCCGAACTGCGGGAGCAGCGTGACCTTGAACGGCCGGACCATGAGGCTGTCGCGCCGCGGCCCCGCCGGGACCATCTCGGCGATCAGGTTGATCAGGGCGCGCGCGGAGTCGAAGCGGAGGACGTAGCTGCCGCTCTTGGTGACGTGTTTGCCGTCCTCGCGGCCGACGAGGTAGTAGCAGGGGTAGTCGGCGACCACGGAGACGCCGTCGGCGCGCAGGTAGGCCTCCATGGTGAACAGCGCGTCCTCGCCGGTCCACAGGGATTCGTCGAACCGCATGCTGTGCCGTTCCAGCAGGGCGCGGCGGAAGAGTTTCTGGGCGCTGAGCGCGAACTTGATGTTGGAGGAGAAGACGTCGGTACGGCCGAGGGTCTCGCCCCACATCGACTGCGGAGGTTTGCGGTTGATCCCCTCGACCTTGCCGAGGACGACGTCGGTGTTGTTCTCGTCGGCCATGGCGACCATGCGTTCCAGTGCCTCGGGGCCGAGCCGGTCGTCGGCATCCAGGAAGAACACGTAGCGGCCTGCGGCCTTGGCGAGCCCGACGTTGCGCGGGCCGCTGGGACCGCCGGAGTTCTCCTGGCGGATCACGGTCACCGGCATGGCGGCGCGGGCCGCGAACTCCTCCAGGTACTCCCCCGTGCCGTCGGTGGAGCCGTCGTCGACGGCGATGACCTCCATGCGGGCCGGGTCGAGGGTCTGGCGCTCGACGGAGGCCAGGCATTCGACCAGGTACGGCATCGCTTCGTACGCCCCGATGATCACGGTCACATCAGGCTGCGCAACGACGGTCACGTTTCCCCCTAGTCAATGGTGCGTTCCCCCTGCGTCACCTCGATCGCAACGTCTTAGATGGCCGATCGACACGACAGGTTGCCTTGGAGTACGCACTCAGTGGCCCAGCTCACATGACGAACGGACAGCCGGGTGGTGTACAGCGGGTTACACCGGACAGTACGGGCGCACGGTAAGAGCCACTCAACGCGGATGGCGAAGCATAGGTAAGAAGAAATCCGCGCATTACTAAGCAGAAGTAAGAGAACACGCCGGGTCGGCCCAACCAGGACGGGCCCGGTCCCGGGGATGTCCCCGGGACCGGGCCCGTTCGTGGTCTTTGCGGGTGTCAGCCGGCGGTCACGCCCTCCGCCTCGCCGGCGGTCGTCCGCGGCTTTCCGCCGGGCAGCGCCTCGGCGAGTTCGGCCGCCTCGGGGTCGCCGGCCGCGATCCGGGCCTCCTGGCCCAGGTTGCGGGTCTCGGCCTTGCGGGCGAGCGCGGCCACCGCGCCGTTGAACTGCTCGATGGACGTCGGCTCGTCCGGCCCGAGCAGGTAGTGCTTGAGCTCGTCCCGGTCCGCGGCCAGCGGATCGGCCGACGGGTCGCGCACGGCGTCCAGGAGGCCGCCTAGTTCCTTGGCGCTGTTGGAGAGGATCACGGCGGCGCGCACGGCGGTGTTCGCCCGCTTGAACTCCTCCACGCCGACGCCCGCGGAATCGGTGACGGCGTACGGCTTGCCGCTCGCGATGAAGTCGGAGACCACACTGGAGATGTCGGAGACCATCGCGTCGGAGACGTTGAAGCAGTCGTAGAGGCGGGGTTCGGCGCCGGTGATGACGGCGTGCCGGTACGACGGCAGAGCCTGCCAGTAGAAGTCGTTCCAGTCGGCGCGCAGCCGGGCGATCTCCTCGTGCTTCTTCAGGTCGACGACGTCGTCCCGGCTGGCCTCGGCCTCGTCGCGCTTGTCGTCGCCGGTGCCGGCCAGCTCGGTCAGGCGGGTCTCGATGCGGGTCAGTTCGGCCTTCGCCGCCGTCTGGGCGGCCGTGTCGGCGGTGAAGCGGGCATCGGCGGCACGGGAGGCGGCGGCCTTCTCGACGAGGGCGGTGACGCGCCGGTGGGCGGCGCCGGCCTCGGAGCTGACGGTGCCGGTGAAGGGGTGCGGCTTGTAGAGGACGCGGACCGGCGGGTCGGCCTTGACCAGCTTCTTCACGATGTTCTCGCCGGCCAGTACGAGGGAGGTGTTGCCGGGGTCGCCGTCCCAGCCCTCCCAGGTGGGCGCGTAGAGCACGGTGGGGATACGGCCGTCGGGGACGCCCTGCCAGCTCTGGATGGGGGCCAGCTGGGGGCGGCCGACCTCGACGATGTCGTCGTCGCGGACGCCGACGTCGGCGATGGCGTAGCGGTCGCGGCCCGCGCGGCCCGCGGTCCACACCTCGTCGTACACCTTGCTGAACGGGTTGACGCTGGCCAGCTTGTCGCTGTCGCCGTGGCCGATGAAGACGTGCTTCATCGTGGGGACGCGCAGCAGGTGGATGTTCTTGCCGACGTTGGCCGCGTAGAGGGCGACGCGGACCGTGGAGAGGTCCATGTTCATCAGGTGCACGCCGCCGGGCACGCAGATGACGGGGACGGTGGTCGGGGCGAGGCTCTGCAGGATGACCCGCTCGCGCAGCAGGATCAGCGGGCGGGACTCCAGCTGTTCCATGGTCTCCAGCCACATGTTGACCTGGTAGGCGGAGTCCTTGGAGCCGGAGAAGTACAGCACGGTCCCGGGCCGGTACTCGGCCAGCCAGTCGTCGACGGCGGCCAGCACGGTGTCGGCGTCGGGCGGGGTCTTGCGGCCGCGCACGTAGGGCATCAGCACCAGGACGTACAGGGAGCCCAGGGCGAGGGTGATCCCGATGCCGACGAAACCGGCGACCACGTTGTCCGTCATCGCCGAGACCAGCAGGCCGACGACGGCCGCGAGGTCGAGGTGGAGCATCTTCTCGGCGGAGCGGTCGAGCAGGCCGCGCGGCGGGGCGTCCGGGATGCGGATGCGGGACTTCAGGTCGACGTTGCGGGTGGCGACTGGCATCCGGCGGCGGTTGCGGATCAGGGTGACCAGTGCGCCGTGCGGGGCCTGCAGGCCGTAGAAGGCGATGAAGCAGGCGATCGCACCGTAGAAGACCAGGCCGTTCGACAGGTCCATGCGGGCCAGCAGCAGGATCAGCAGCAGCTGCCGGATCAGGAAGCGGATCGACAGGCCGGCCCGGACCTTGCTCAGGCGGTTGATGAGGTAACTGCCCTTGCGGTGCAGGTAGTGGTCCGCCAGGTACGTGACGGCGGCCGCGGCCGCGAAGGCGTAGACGCTCGGGACGAGCGCGGCGACCATGAGGACCGGGAAGCCCAGCACCATGAGTGCCGCCGCGGCCAGCTCGGCCGCGCTGCCCACCCGGGCGACGCGAATAGCGGTGGATATCACGGAGAACCTTTTGCTGACAAAAAGGCCTGAATTTGACCTTGCGGACGATCTGGGAGGTTGTCGATCTGGGTTTTTACGGGTTCAGGCCCCTGTGAATGCTCAGCGAACGCGCGCAACCACAGAGGCCTGAATAACAGATGACTAATGGCTGTCGATTATGCCACGCCGTCCTGTCGGTCCAGGACACTGGCCAGGGCCTGCTCGAAGCCGGAGGCCTGGCCGGCGGCCGCCGTCGGGTCCTGCTGGCGGACGTCGATGACATGGCCGGTGAGTTCGGAGAGCAGCACGTCGAGGGAGGTGCGGGCGACGGCCTCGGAGGAGAGCAGTGAGCCCGACGGTTCCTGGCCGAACGCCTTGGTGCGCATCGGGGTGGCGGTGCGCTCCGGGTTGATGCAGTTGACGCGGACGGCGTCGCCGGCCCACTCGTCGGACAGAGCCTGGGTGAGGTTCACCATGGCGGCCTTGGTCGAGGAGTACAGGCTGTACTCGGCGCGGCCGCGGGTGTAGCTGCTGGAGGTGTAGAGCAGCAGCTGGCCCTGGGTCTCGGCGAGGTACTTGTAGCTGGAACGGGCGATCTGCACCGGCGCCAGGTAGTTGACCTTCAGCGCCTCTTCGATGGTGGCGTTGTCGGTCTCGGCGAGCTTGCCGATGCGCAGCACACCCGCGGTGTTGACGACGTAGTCGATGCGGCCGGTCTCGGCGTACGCCTTGGAGAGCGCGTCGTCGACCTCCTCCGGGTTCTCCACGTGGGTGCCGGTGGTGGAGCGACCGAGGGCGTAGACGTTGGCGCCGTAGGACTCGGCGAGTTCGGCGATGTCCTTGCCGATGCCGTACGAACCGCCGAAGATCACCGCGGTCTTGCCGGTGAGGAGCTCGCGGTAGGCGTCCTCGCCGTTCTGCTCGGGGGCGGCGGTGGAGGCGAGCTGGAAGAGCTTGTCGGCGATGAAGACGTCGACGGGCTGGGTGACCTTCATGTTGTACTCGTCGCCGGCGACGACGTGGATCGGCACGTCCGGCAGGTACTTGAGGACGACGGAACAGTCGTCGGTGGCCTGGAAGTTGGGATCGCCGTCGGCGACCGCGTAGGCCCGCTTGATCGTGGACAGTTTGAACGCCTGCGGGGTCTGGCCGCGGCGCAGCCTGGAGCGGTCCGGGATCTCGGTGATGAACTCGCCGTCCCCGCCATGGGTGCGGGTGACAATGATGGTGTCGGCGGACGGGATGGCGACGTCGACGGCCTCGTAGCGCTCCAGCGCGGTCACGCAGTCGTCGATGACGCGTCGCGACAGCAGGGGGCGTACGGCGTCGTGGAAGAGGACGTTGAGGTCCTCGCCCGCGGCCAGACCCTCGCCGAGGGCCTCGATGGCGCGCTCGGTGGTCTCGTTCCGCGTGTTGCCGCCCTCGATGACCTTCTTGACCTTGGTGAACCCTGCCTTGGCGACGATCTTCTCGACGTCCGCGACGTAGCCCGGTGCCATCAACACGATGATGTCGTCGATCGAGTCGGCCTTCTCGAAGGTGGCCAGGGTGTGCTCGATGACGGCCTTGCCGGCGATCTTCAGCAGCTGCTTGGGGATCGACAGACCCACCCGCTGGCCGGTGCCACCGGCCAGGATCACTGCGGTGGTTCGGGGCTTGGCTATGTGCTGGGACACAGGTGACCTACCTTGGGGCATCAGGGAACCAGGAAATGGTCCCACTTCCGGTAACCGCTGTGCAAGGTGAGCGCCGTCCGCTGCATATGTGCCCGCAACCTTTCATTCACCTTGCGTCGCTGGTGACGGGTGCCGCCCGCCGGGCCGCCGGAAGAGTTCCGCGAATTTGCTGTGAGTAACTACACAGCGCATTCCGATTGCTGTGCGTGACGCGACGCACGTCTCAGCAGCACTACGCCGTGCTAGGGGGACGGCTTAGTCGAGCTAAGCCGTCGCCCTCTTCCCGCGCTTCAGCGCCGTCGCAGCTTCTTCAGACATCGGTGCCCCAGGACGCGTACGAGCTCCTTGGACGACGTCTGGTGCACGGTGCGGGACTTCGGCTCGGCGGTGTGGCGGACCGGGGCCGAGGCCGCCGCGGCGAGTGCGCCGTAGAGCGCCTGGGCGGCGACTTCCGGGGCGATGCGGGCCTCCACGGCAGGCGGTCCGGGCTGTGCGGGGATGGCGGGCAGGGCGTGGAGCAGGGTGGGGTCGCCGATGATGCGCACGCCCATGGCGTCGATGCGTTCCACGATCTCGGCGCCGATGCGGCCGGCGGCCTCGACGGCCCAGTCGGGGGTGGAGATCTTCACGTCGGCGGCGGTGGGGCTGCACGAGTTCTTCATATGCATGACGGCGCCGTTGCGGACGAGCTTGGAATACAGCTCGTCGGGGAGTCCATTGCCGCGGAATTCCACGTTGAGATTTCGCAGCATTTCGGTCTCGGCGAGGGTGAGGGAGCGGTTCGCCGTGTCGGGGACGGGCTGGAGGAGTTTTTCGGGGAGTCCGAGGAGGGCTTCGAAGGTGCGCATCAGGCCGTCGCGGTCCCGGTCGTCGACCACGACGACGGTGACCCGGTCGGCGCCGACCGCGCGGATCCAGCGTTCGACGAGCCGGTCGTGCCGGTGCCGGCGCCAGAAGCTGGGGTTGGGCTTCTCGTAGGGGGCCTTGCGGAGCATGTGCTCCAGCCAGTCCTCGTAGCCCATGCGCAGCCCGTTCTGCACGTACTGCTGCCACTGCGAGGGCATGATCCTGGCGAGCGGACGGAGGGTGACGAGGACGTGGACGCGTTCGCCGCCGAGCTGCTCGACGATGCGGGCGACGGTCTCGTCGTCGGGGGCGTCGGCGAAGAACTCGCTGCTGATCACCGAGGTGCGGGAGCCGGTGGCCTCGACCTGCTTGAGCAGCCGCGTCCAGTGCTTCTCGGTGGGCACGGTGTCGCCCATCATCGCGGGCCGGGCGCAGGCGGCGAGGGCGGCCTCCATCGGGTGCCGGGTGGTCGCCGGGAACTCCACACCGTGTTCGGGCAGCTTGTCCTTCGCCGCGAACAGGGCGCCCTGGATGGCCGTGGTCCCCGTTTTGTGCGGGCCGATGTGCAGCAGGCGGGTGCCGGCGGGCAGGGCGGCAAGGGGACCGGTGGGGCTCGCGGGGCCTATGGGGGCGTTGTTCACCGGGGCTTCGCCTCTCGTACAGTCCGTCTCCATGGTTAACGGAAGGTAAGACGTTTACCTTAGGTTCACCTGAGAGGAGCCTGGGACACAGATGAGTCCCAGGCTCCCGTTACAAAGACTTGACTTTCGGCGTGCCCGATTCGTACGTCAGACGGCCCGTATGCCCGGTTCGTCGGCCTCGACGCGCAGGGCGGCGAGCGTGCTCGCGGTGGCCTGCGGTCTGACGACGGTGTCGACGACGCGCACGAGTGCGTCGATGCCGTCGCGGCGGATGTCGAAGAGGTGGTAGCCGCGGTGGGCGTCGATGACCTTCCAGTGCGGGTTGTCGGCCTTCAGCGGGTCCCACTGGGCATGGAAGGCGGCCTGGTCCTGGTCGCCGTTGCTGGAGATGGAGGTGCCGACGAATTCGGCGCCGACGACGTCCGACGACGGGTCCGCGAAATCCTTCTTCAGGTCGCTGATCATGGTGAGATGGCGGTCGCCGCTGAGTACGACGGGGTTGCGGACGGAGGCGAACTCGTCGAGCAGGGCGTTGCGTTCGACCTGGTAGCCGTCCCAGGCGTCGTAATACCAGAGTTTTCCGTCGCCGGGCAGGATGTCGGTCTCGGCCATCATGATCTGCGAGGCGATCAGGTTCCAGCGGGCCGGTGAGTCGTGCAGTCCGTCGAGCAGCCACTGCTTCTGTGCGGCGCCGAGCATGGTGAGCGAGGGATCCTGGGCGGCCGCCTGGCTGGTGACCTGGTCGCTGCGGAACTGGCGGGTGTCGAGGACGTTGAGCCGGGCGAGGCGGCCGAACTCCAGGCGGCGGTACATCTGGATGTGCGGACCCGTGGGGATCGCGGTGGCCCGGACCGGCATGTGCTCGTAGTAGGCCTGGAAGGCGGCGGCGAGCCGGGCGACGAACGCGTCGTGGGACTGCTTGTCGGGGTCCTGGGGGATCTCGCCGGCCCAGTCGTTGTCGACCTCGTGGTCGTCGAAGGTGACCACCCAGGGCGCGTTCGCGTGCATGGCGGCGAGGTCGGGGTCGCTGCGGTACTGGGCGTAGCGGTTGCGGTACTGCACCAGGGTGTACGGCTCGCCGGTGCCCTCGTGGCGGCGCGGGCCGGCGGAGGACGGCGTGGACTCGTAGATGTAGTCGCCGACGAAGAGGACGACGTCGGGATCCTGGGCGAGCATGTCGGCGTACGGCGTGAAGTAGCCGTGCTGCCAGTTCTGGCAGGAAGCGAGGGCCACGCGCAGGGAGCCGCCCCTGGCGTGCGGGTGGGGGGCGGTGCGGGTGCGGCCGGTCGGAGAGATCCGGCCGCCGGCCCGGAAGCGGTACCAGTAGGAGCGGCCGGGATGCAGTCCTCGTACGTCCACGTGAACGCTGTGCCCGTACTCGGGCCGGGCGTCGGCGGTGCCGCGGCGGACGACCTTGCGGAGGCGCTCGTCCGCGGCGATCTCCCATTCGACGGGGACGATCTCGTCGGGCATGCCGCCGCCGTGCAGGGGGTCGGGGGCGAGCCGGGTCCAGAGCACGATGCCGTCGGGCAGTGGGTCGCCGGAGGCGACGCCGAGGCTGAACACTCCCTCGGGCAGCGGGGTTTCGGCGGCCCTGGCGGTGGACGGCAGCCAGAGCTGGGCGGATGCGGCGGCTCCGAGGACGGCGGCACCGGCGGTCAGAAAGCGGCGTCGGTCGGGCGATGGTGCTCCGGTCATGCGCGGACTCCCTTGCCACAGTGGCCTCTTGGACGGTCTGACCTTCGGAAGCTCCCACGACCGGACGGTCCGTCCGCTGAACATAGGCATGCGTGCGCATGACAACTGGGCAGACAACAGAAAACCCGTTGCGACCGGGAACGGGTCCCGGCCGCAACGGGCCTGAAGTGCTGATGGAACTAGCGGGTCCGTGGGATCCCACGGGTCCGTCGGGTTCGCGGGGTCCGCGAGGTTCGCGGGATCTCACGGACCCCGCGGACCCGACGGCAGATCAGCGACCTACTCGAACGGGTCGAAGTCGCCGTACTCCCGCAGGGACTCGTCGCGTTCCGCGTCCCGGTCGCGGCGGCGCTGCACGGCGGGCCGCTGCTCCTCGAAGCGGTGGTCCTCGCCCCGTCGGCCGAGCATCTCGGCGCCGGACATCATGGACGGTTCCCAGTCGAAGACGACGGCGTTGTCCTCGGGGCCGATGGCGACGCCGTCGCCCGCGCGGGCGCCCGCCTTCATCAGTTCCTGCTCCACGCCGAGCCGGTTGAGGCGGTCGGCGAGGTAGCCGACGGCCTCGTCGTTGTTGAAGTCGGTCTGGCGGACCCAGCGTTCGGGCTTCTCGCCACGCACCCGGAAGAGACCGTCCTCCTCCTGGGTGACGGTGAAGCCGGCGTCGTCCACGGCCTTGGGACGGATGACGATCCGGGTCGCCTCCTCCTTGGGCTTGGCCGCGCGGGACGTGGCGACCAGGTCGCCGAGCGCGAACGACAGCTCGCGCAGGCCCAGGTGGGCGACCGCGGACACCTCGAAGACGCGGTAGCCGCGGGCTTCCAGGTCGGGGCGGACCATCTCGGCGAGGTCCTTGCCGTCAGGGACGTCGATCTTGTTGAGGACGACGATCCGGGGCCGGTCGCCCAGGCCGCCGTACTGCTTGAGCTCCTCCTCGATGACGTCGAGGTCGGAGACGGGGTCGCGCTCGGACTCCAGGGTGGCGGTGTCGAGGACGTGGACGAGGACGCTGCACCGCTCCACATGCCGCAGGAACTCCAGGCCGAGGCCCCTGCCCTGGCTGGCGCCGGGGATGAGGCCGGGCACGTCGGCGATGGTGTAGACGGTGGAACCGGCGGTCACCACGCCGAGGTTGGGGACCAGGGTGGTGAACGGGTAGTCGGCGATCTTCGGCTTGGCGGCGGACAGCACGGAGATCAGCGAGGACTTTCCGGCGCTCGGGTAGCCGACCAGGGCCACGTCCGCGACGGTCTTCAGCTCCAGGACGATGTCCCCGAGGTCCCCGGGCACGCCGAGCAGCGCGAAGCCGGGGGCCTTGCGGCGGGCGCTCGCGAGGGCCGCGTTGCCGAGGCCGCCGCGGCCGCCCTGGGCGGCGACGTAGGAGGTGCCGTGGCCGACGAGATCGGCGAGGACGTTGCCGTCCTTGTCCAGCACCACGGTGCCGTCGGGCACGGGCAGGATCAGGTCCTGGCCGTCCTTGCCGGCGCGGTTGCCGCCCTCGCCGGGCTTGCCGTTGGTGGCCTTGCGGTGCGGGGAGTGGTGGTAGTCGAGAAGAGTCGTCACCGACTGGTCGACGGTCAGGATGACGTCGCCGCCGCGGCCGCCGTTGCCGCCGTCGGGGCCGCCGAGCGGCTTGAACTTCTCCCGGTGTACGGAGGCGCAGCCGTGGCCTCCGTTACCCGCGGCGATGTGCAGCTCGACGCGGTCCACGAAGGTGGTCATGGTGCAGTGCCTCCAGATACTTACGGGGTGATACCTATGTCAACACGCGAAAGGCGGACCCGCCTTCCCGATCGGGAAGTGAGGTCCGCCTCGCGAAACGTTCGGTCTGGGCCTTGAAAATCAGGCTCAGGCGACCGGGACGATGTTCACGACCTTGCGGCCACGGTGGGTGCCGAACTGCACCGAACCGGCCTGCAGCGCGAACAGCGTGTCGTCGCCGCCACGGCCGACGCCCGCACCCGGGTGGAAGTGGGTGCCACGCTGGCGGACCAGGATCTCGCCCGCGTTGACGACCTGACCGCCGAAGCGCTTCACGCCGAGGCGCTGAGCGTTGGAGTCACGACCGTTACGGGTGGACGATGCGCCCTTCTTGTGTGCCATCTCTCCTCAGTCCCTTACTTCGCAGCCGCGGGGATCTCAGTGACCTTGATCGCCGTGTACTGCTGGCGGTGGCCCTGACGACGGCGGTAGCCGGTCTTGTTCTTGTAGCGAAGGATGTCGATCTTGACGCCCTTGTGGTGGTCCACGACCTCGGCCTGGACCTTGATGCCGGCCAGGACCCACGGGTCGCTGGTCACAGCGTCGCCGTCGACAACGAGCAGGGTCGAGAGCTCGACCGTGTCGCCAACCTTGGCGGTGGAAATCTTGTCAACCTCAACGATGTCGCCGACAGCAACCTTGTGCTGGCGACCACCGCTGCGCACGATGGCGTACACGCGGATCTCACTCTCTCGCTCGGGAACGGCACCCCCGCAGTCCAGCCGCCCGACGAAGACGGGCGGCCTCTCCGGAACACCGTGTGCTCCGGAGGAAGAGGTTTACGGGGATGTGGCACGTCCTCATATCCATGGACACGCCGACGGTCAAGGTTACGGGGCGGTGGCCGAGGGGGTCAAACCGGGCCCCGGGTGGTGTGGGGCCGGTCACTCGGACCGGGGTCCCGAAAGACGCGGGGCCGGTCACGTGGACCGGCCCCGCGCCCGGGTGTCAGCCCTCGTCGGAGGCGGTGGCGACCGTGGTGGTCTTCTTCGCCGTCGACTTGGCGGCGGCCGTCTTGGCGGTCTTGACCGCCTTCTTGGCCGTCGTCGTCTTCTTCGCGGCCGTCTTCTTGGCAACGGTCTTCTTGGCGGCCGTCTTCTTCGCCGCGGTCTTCTTGGCAGCCGTCTTGCGGGCCGTCTTCTTGGCCGGAGCGGCCTCCTCGACGGTCTCCTCGGCAGCCTCGGCGGAGGCCTCCTCGGCAGCCGCCGAGGTCTCCGCCGGCGTCTCCGCGGACGGTACGACCACGACGGCCGTCTCCTCCGACGCGGTCGGCGCGGTGGCCTTGCGGACCGCACGCCGGCGCGGACGGGCCGGAGCGGCGGGCTCGGTCGCCTCGGGCTCGGCCACCGCCTCCGGCTCGGCCACGGGCTCCTCGGCAGCGGCCGGGGCGCTCTCGGCGACGACGGTCACCGCGGCGGCCTCGGCTCCCGCGGGGGAACCGGCGGGCGCCGACACCTTCCGGGTCGCACGCCGACGCGTACGGCCCGCGGGTGCGGCCTCCTCGGCGGCCGGAGCCACCTCGGTCACCTCGGCCACCACGGTCTCCGTGGCCTCGGCCACCGGAGCCTCGACCACCGGGTCCTCGACGGCGACGGGCTCGGCGTGCACCTCGGCGGCCGGCACCGCTGCCGACGCCACCTCGGCCTCGGCCTCCCGCCGTGCCGCACGGCGTTCCCTGGGCGCGCCGGCCGGAGCCGAGGCCCGGCGGCTCGCCCGACGGCGGGTACGGCCGCGGCCGGCCGCGGCCTCCGCCTCGGCGACGCTGCTGTACAGCTCCTCGTCCGGCGCGAAGTCGGGCGCGGACAGCGCCACGGGCACGGCGACCTCGGCCGCGACCTCCGCCGCCGTCTCGACGACGTGGACGGCCTCGGCGTGCTCGACGGCCCCGTCGGCCACGACCTCGTGCGTCTCGTGCACGTCGTGGTCGTGCTCGTGTCCGTCGCCGCCGCGCCCGCGCTTCTTCCGCTTGCCGCCGCCACCGCCGCCGGAGCTGGGCTGCTCCATGTGGACGATGACGCCACGGCCGTTGCAGTGCACGCAGGTCTCGGAGAACGACTCCAGCAGGCCCTGTCCGACCCGCTTGCGGGTCATCTGGACCAGCCCCAGCGAGGTCACCTCGGCCACCTGGTGCTTCGTACGGTCCCGCCCGAGGCATTCGAGCAGGCGCCGCAGCACCAGGTCCCGGTTGGACTCCAGGACCATGTCGATGAAGTCGATGACGATGATGCCGCCGAGGTCGCGCAGCCGCAGCTGGCGGACGATCTCCTCGGCCGCCTCCAGGTTGTTCCTGGTGACGGTCTCCTCGAGGTTGCCGCCCTGGCCGGTGAACTTGCCGGTGTTGACGTCGACGACGACCATCGCCTCGGTCCGGTCGATGACCAGCGAACCGCCGCTCGGCAGCCAGACCTTGCGGTCCAGCGCCTTGGACAGCTGCTCGTCGATCCGGTACGTGGCGAAGACGTCGACCTCGGAGGTCCACTTCGACAGCCGGCCCGCGAGGTCGGGCGCGACGTGCGCGACATAGCCGTAGACGGTCTCCCAGGCCTCGTCACCGCTGACGATGACCTTGGAGAAGTCCTCGTTGAAGATGTCGCGGACGACCCGGACGGTCATGTCCGGCTCGCCGTACAGCAGCGTCGGGGCGTTGCCGTTCTTCGACTTCTTCTGGATGTCCTCCCACTGCGCCTGGAGCCGTTCGACGTCGCGGCGCAGCTCGTCCTCGCTCGCGCCCTCGGCGGCGGTGCGCACGATGACGCCCGCGTCCTCGGGGACGATCTTCTTGAGGATGGTCTTCAGCCGGGCCCGCTCGGTGTCGGGCAGCTTGCGGCTGATGCCGGTCATCGAGCCCTCGGGGACATACACGAGGTAACGGCCGGGGAGGGAGACCTGGCTGGTCAGGCGGGCGCCCTTGTGGCCGATCGGGTCCTTCGTCACCTGGACGAGGACGGACTGGCCGGACTTCAGGGCGGACTCGATACGGCGCGGGCCGTTGGCCATGCCCAGCGCCTCGAAGTTGACCTCACCGGCGTAGAGCACGGCGTTGCGGCCCTTGCCGATGTCGATGAAGGCGGCCTCCATCGACGGCAGCACGTTCTGGACCTTGCCCAGGTAGACGTTGCCGACGTACGAGGTCGACTGCTCCTTGTTGACGTAGTGCTCGACGAGCACGCCGTCCTCCAGGACGCCGATCTGGGTGCGGTCGCCGTGCTGACGGACGACCATCACGCGCTCGACGGCCTCGCGGCGGGCGAGGAACTCGGCCTCGGTGATGATCGGGACGCGCCGGCGGCCCTGCTCGCGGCCCTCGCGGCGGCGCTGCTTCTTGGCCTCCAGGCGGGTCGAGCCCTTGATGGACTGGACCTCGTCGGACGGCTCGGAGGGCTTGCGGGGCTCGCGGACCTTGACGACCGTGCGCTCCGGGTCGCCCTCGCCGGACTCGACGTCACCGGAGGTGTCCCCGGCGCGCCGGCGGCGGCGCCGACGACGGCGGCTGCTGGAGGAGGACAGGCCGGCCTCGTCGTGGGCCTCCTCGTCGTCCTCTTCCTCCTGCTCGGCGGTGTCCTCGGCATCCTGCTCGGCCTGCTCGGCGGCGAGCTCGTCGGTCCCGTCCTCGGCGCCCTCGCCGTCGAAGGCGTCACCGCGGCGGCGGCGCCGGCCACCGCGACGGCGGCGCCGGCGGGAGCCGGACTCCTCGGCCTCGTCCTCGCCGTCGGCGGTGTCCTCGACGGACTCCTCCGGCTCCTCGCTCTCGTCCTCGGCCGCGGCCTCGGCGACCGGGGCCTCCTCCACGGCGCCCCGGCGGCGGCGCCGACGGCGCGAACCGGCCTCGGCCTGCTCGGCCGGCTCCGCGGCGAACGCCGTGGAAGCGGAGTCGGCAGAGGCGGTCGCGGAAGCGGCGGTGGCGGAAGCGGTGGCCGTGGAATCCGTGGCGGTCCCGAACTCCTCGGGCTCCTCGGCGCCTGCGGCCTCGGCGGCCGCTTCGGCGGCGGCGCGCTGGGGGGTCTGGAACTGGAACTTCGGCTCGGCGAACACGGGTGCCTGGAAGACGGCGACGGCGGGGCGGGCCGGGCGGCGCTGCGGCTCCTCCTCGGCGGCGGCCGGGGCGGCGGGCTCGGAGAACCCGATGGCGGCCTGGCGCACGACGCGACGCCGGGACCGGCGCGGTGCCTCGGCCTCGACGGACTCGGTGGCCGGGGCCTCGGCGACGGCCGCTTCCTGCGGCTCCTCCTCGACGGCAGCGGCGGCCGTCTCGGCGGCAGCGGCCTCGGGCACGCCGGCGGGCGCGGACACCCGGCGGGTCGCACGGCGACGGGCACGCGGAGCCGAAGCGGCCTCCTCGACGACGTCGACGGCCTCTTCGGCCTCAGGCGCCTCGACCACCGCTGCGGCCTCGGCGGCCACGGTCGTGACCGCGGCCTCTTCACCGGCCTCGGCGGGCGCGGACACCCGGCGGGTGGCACGGCGGCGGGTACGCGGAGCGGGCGCGGCCTCCTCGACGACCTCGACAGCCTCGGCTGTCTCGACCGTCTCAGGGGTCTCCTGGGGCTGTGCCTGCTCGGCCTCGGCCACGGTGGAGGGCTCCTCGACGGCGGCCGGGGCAGCGGCGGGCGCGGACACCCGGCGGGTCGCGCGGCGACGGGTACGCGGAGCCGGCGCGGCCTCCTCGACGACCTCAGCGGACTCGACGGTGCCCTGGGCGGGCTCGGTCGCGGCTGCCGCAGCGGCGGGCGCGGCGGTCTCCGCGGCCTCGGCGCCCTCGGTCTCGGCGGCGGCCGGCGCACCGGCGGGCGCGGACGCCCGGCGGGTGGCACGGCGGCGGGTACGCGGAGCCGAAGCGGCCTCCTCGACGACCTCGACAGCCTCGACCGTCTCAGGGGTCTCGGCGGCCTCTTCCGTCGCTTCGGCGGCGGATTCGAAGGGCTCGGCGGCCGGTATGGCCGGCGCCGCGGTCTCTGCCACGGCCTCGGTCCCGGCGGGCGGTCCCGCGGGGCGGGACGCGGCACGGCGACGCCTGCGCGGCGGCAGGGTGTCGCTGGGGGTGTTCAGTTCGGAGCCCTCGGTGGGCTCGGTCGGTTCGAGCATGCGGGCGTTTCTCCCGTCAGGCTCCCGGGCGCCGCGCCTGGTCCGGCGTCGATCGGTCGAGCGACCGCCGGTGACGTCCGCGGCTCGCGCGGTGCGCGGTGCCGCCGTGTGGGGCGCGGGCGCCGCACAGGAGCTTTCTGTGTCCTGTCTCGCCGGTTCCGTACGCCTTGTCGCGGACGGCCTGGCGAAAGTCTTCTGGTCGGTGCGCTGCCCGACCCAGGTGGCTCCCGAGTACGAGGGCTGCGCTACGACGTCCGTCCTTCGCGGGACCTTCCTTACGCCGACGCCGTCGCGGCGGCAGCGGGTTCGGCCTTCGAAAGGGCCTGAGCTGCCTCGCGGTCGGGCGCGAGCGGGTCGGTCACCGTGCCGGTCTCTTCATCGAGCAGCCCCTGCGCCAGCCTGGTCACCGCTGCGGGGACCGGCGGCGTCAGGTCGGCCACGGCGCGGAGACCGGACAGGACGTCGTCGGGTCGTACGGCAGGCGTCACGTGCCGAACAACCAGCCGCAGTATCGCACAGGGCTGGTCGGTCGGCCTATCAGCCGTTTCACTCTGTGTTTCAAGTTGCACGACCGCGGGGCGGGCGTCGAAGGTGCGGACGCCGTTCTTGGTCATGCGCTGGACCTCGACGGTCTCGGCGCCGTTGAACGCGGCGACGGCCTGTTCGGCCTGTGCCGGGTCCACGCCGGGCAGCCGCAGCTCCCACACGGATGCGGTGAGCCGGTCGGCGAGTCCGGACGTGTGTGCCTCGACCGCGTCGACGATGTCGAGCCCGGCGGGCAGGGACTCGTCGAGGAGGGCGCGCAGCCGCTCCGGGTCGCGGGGTGCGGTGAGCGCGATCTCCAGGAACTCCGCCTCGCTGCCCGTGCCGGTGGGTGCGGCATTGGCGTACGACACCTTCGGGTGCGGTGTGAACCCCGCCGAGTACGCCATCGGCACCTCGGCGCGGCGCAGCGCACGCTCGAAGGCGCGCTGGAAGTCACGGTGGCTGGTGAACCGGAGGCGGCCGCGCTTGGTGTAGCGCAGTCGGATGCGCTGCACCGCGGGTGCGGGCGGCGGGCCTTCGGGCTGTCGCTTGCCCAGTGTCGTCAGTCCTTCGTGGTTCTTGTGCGAGGGCCGTACCGCTGTCGGCCGCACGGCTGTGTACTGCTATCCATCAAGAGTACGTGTGTCGCGGCCCCCGGGTTCCCGGCGGTCCACGGGCGCGGGCCGCGTCGGTTCGCCGAAGAGGGCGCGGCGGAGGTCGGCGCGGGCCTGGCGTACGGCGCGGCCGATCGCGCGTGCGGCCTCGGCCGCAGGGTGCAGTACGAGGTCGCGCACGACGTGTCCGACCGGGGTGAGGACGGTCCGGTACACCCACCGCGCGGGTTCCAGGAAGATCCACCGGAAGAGGGTCCCGAGCACCCGTCCGGCGGCCCGTGCGACGTACCCGGCGGCCCGCCAGGCGTGGCCGAGGGCCTCCCCGATCTCCCTGAGGACGATGCCGAGGACGCGGCCGGCCGGGGCGAGGACCCAGCGCCACAGGGCGACGGCGGGCAGGACGAGGAGCACCCGCGCGGTCCAGTACAGGGCGGTGCCGAGCATGTCGGACAACCAGGCCACGGCCTTGGCGACGGGTGTGAGGAGCCACACGACCGCGTGACCGATCGGGGTGAGCACGCGCGCGTGGAACCACACGAGGAACCGCACGAGCGCCTGGCCGGTCGGGGTGAGCACGCGCGCGTAGAGCCATACGAGGGCGTGGCCGAGGGGGGTGAGCAGGTGGCGGTACAGCCAGATCAGAGGTACGACGAGGAGTCGGTGGAGAATCCAGCCGACCACGCGTCCCACCGGGGCGAGGACGTATCGCCACAGGAACCGTGCGGCGGCGGTGAACACGTCCCAGAGCAGGCGTACCGGCAGCACCACCAGGAACACGAAGATCCGCACGGGGATTCTGACCGCGACGACCAGGCATCCCTCGGGGTGCTGTGCCTGCGGCGGCCGCTGGGGCCGTTTCTGCATGTCCATGGCCGGAGAGACGCTATCGGGTACCGCGCGGATGCGATCGGCCGCCCTTGATCACCGATCGGCGGCGAGACGGTAACGGTTGACCCGCTCACGCCAATCTGAATGGAACCGGCCACGTCGGCTTGATTTGCTGTGCGCACAATCACGCCTTGATCCCTGGGGGACGAGTAATGAACTGGTACGTGGACGTACTGAAGAAGTACGTGGTGTTCAGCGGACGCGCGCGCCGCAAGGAGTACTGGATGTTCGCGCTGATCAACCTGGTCATCGCGATCGTGCTCGCCGTCGTCGGCAACGCCATCCACTTCGCTGCCCTTGCCGCGATCTACAACCTCGCGGTGCTCCTGCCCAGCCTCGGTGTCGCGGTCCGCCGCCTGCACGACACCGGCCGCTCGGGCTGGTCGATCCTGATCGGCATCATCCCGCTGGTCGGCTGGATCATCCTGCTCGTCTGGCTCGCGTCCGACAGCAAGCCGGAGGACAACCAGTACGGCGCCAACCCGAAGGTCGCGGCCGCCGTCTGACCTGCCGACATCCCGAAGGCCCGCCGGAACCGTCCGGCGGGCCTTCGCCTGTCCGGGCGGCCTATGCGGCGGAGGACGAGTTCCTCTTGTTGCGTTCCGTCTGGAGGTGCAGGACCAGGAAGAGGACGCGCAGGAGGTCGTCGGGAAGGGCGTGCAGCCCGGCGGGCAGGACGACGCGGCGGGGCCGGCTGCTCAGCAGGTCGTACTCGACGGAGAGCGGGCCGATCCCGCGCACCCGGCCGCTGAGCCGGGGGTGGTCGATCGGGTACGGCCCGATGCGCCGCGGGATCCCCGACCAGGCGGTGGAGTCGACGTCCCAGGTCCCGAACGTTCTGGGAACGGTGCCCAGGCGGCCGTAGCCGATCTCGAGGTCGCCGATCCGGCGCAGCCGGCTGCCGAGCATGTCGTACTCCAGTGGATGCGGCCCGAGCGTGCGGGGCCGGCCGCCCCAGCGGCCGTAGGTGAGCTCGACCTCTCCGATGCTGCGCAGTCGGCTGCCCAGCAGGTCGTATCCCAGTTCCAGTTCCATGTCCGCCAACTCCCCCGTCGTGCGCCCGCGTTCCGCTGTTCGCCTGTTCACCGGTGTTCGGATTCCCTGATTGTGCGGCCGGTCCTGCGCGGCTTCCATGGCGGTCGTGTCACGGTTTCGTCGGCAGCCGGAAAACCCGGAAAACGCGGTCCGGAGGATCGGGTCGGCGGCGCGTCATGTCCGCGGGACCGGCATGCCGTTCCAGCGGGCGAGGAACTTGCCGATCTCCCACAGCGCCAGCAGCGCCAGCGCCGGGAGCAGCGTCCAGCCGAACTGGGCCAGGTTCAGTTCGGTCGTGCCGAGCAGTCTGCGGAAGGCGTCCATCTGGGTGACCAGGATCGCGAGGACGAACTCGATCAACATGGCCCGGTTCATCTGCTTGCTGTCGAAACTGGCGGTGGTGAGCACGGTGTCGCGTTCGCTGCGGCACTCCAGGGCGGCCACGATCAGGCAGAGCGCGAAGGACGTGAACGCCATGGACTGGCCGATCGCGACGCTGTCGTAGCGGGATCTGCCGAGGTCGATCAGGCAGAGCAGGCCGATGGTGATCACCAGGCCGGACAGTCCGACGGTGAGCACGACGCCCCGGGTGAGCACGTGTGCGCCGCGCGGTCGCGGGCGGCGGGCCATCAGGCCGGGGCTCTGCCGGTCGAAGCCGAGCGCGAAGCCGAAGGCCGCGTTGACGAAGAAGTGGATCCACAGTACCTGCGCCGGGGTGAACGGCTCCCCGGCGGCGATGTCGAACAGGGTCGCGCCGAGGAACGTCAGCACGAACACCACGAGCAGGACGAGGACGAACCGGATGTACTTGGTGAGGTTGTCGTAGATCTTGCGGCCCTGTTCGACGGCGTAGACGATCGTGGCGAAGTTGTCGTCGGCGAGAACCATGCGGCCGGCGTTCTTCGCGACTTCGGTGCCGGAGCCCATGGCGATGCCGACGTCGGCCGCCTTGATCGCGGGCGCGTCGTTGACGCCGTCGCCGGTCATGGCGACGACGCCGCCCTTCTTCTTCAGCGTCTCGGCGAGCAGCACCTTGTGTTCGGGTGCGACCCGGCCGACGACGCCGATGCCGTCGATCCGGGCGAGCCGTTCGCTCTCCGGTAGGGCGGCGAAGTCCGCGCCGAGCACGGCCTCCCCGTCGATGCCGAGCTGCCGGGCGATGGCGGCGCCGGTGACGACGTCGTCGCCGGTCACCATGCGGACCCTGATGTGCGCGGCCTGTGCGTCGGCGACCGCGGCCCTCGACTCGGCGCGCGGCGGGTCGACCATCCCGACCAGGCTGGTCATCTGAAGGTCGGTGACGTGGCCGAGCAGGTCGCCGTCCGGGTCGAACGCCGCCGGGTCGAGGTCGCGGCGCGCCGCGGCCATCACCCGCAGTCCCTCGCCGCCCATCCGTTCGACCTGCTCCTGGGCCCGCTGCCGCAGTTCGTCGTCCCAGGGGACGGCCGTGCCCTGTCGGAGTGCGGTGGCGGCGCGGTCCATCACGGCGGGCGCCGCGCCCTTCACGAAGCAGCGCACGACGGGGCGGCCGCTCTCGTCGGTGGCCCGGTTGAAGGTGGCCATCAGCTTGTAGGCGGGGTCGAAGGGCAGTACGGCGAGCCGGGGCAGCCGTTCCCGGGTGGCGTCGACGTCCAGGCCGGCCTTGTGGCCGAGGACCAGCAGGGCGCCCTCGGTGGGGTCGCCGACGACCTTGCCGTCCACCAGCCGGGCGTCGTTGGCGACCAGGTAGGGCAGGATCACGTCGGTCATGTCCGGGGCGCTGCCCACCGGGTGCCGGATCCTGCCCTCCAGGCCGTAGCCGGTGCCGGAGACGGTGTAGCGGTCGCCGGCGTCGACGACCTCGACGGCCGTCATCTGGTTCATGGTGAGCGTGCCGGTCTTGTCGGAGTTGATCGCCGAGGTGAACCCCAGTGCCTCCACCGACGGGAGGTCCTTCACGATGGCGCGGCGCCGGGACAGGTCGACGGCGCCGATGGACAGGATCGTCTGGGAGACGGTGGGCAGGGCCTCCGGGATGGCGGCGATCGCCAGCGAGACGGCGCTGACGAACAGCGCGTCCCACCCCGTGCCCCGCTCGCGGCCGAGTACGAACATCAGGATCATCGTCACGCCGGCCGTCGCGGTGATCCACAGCGTGAGCCGGTCCATCTCCCGGGTCAGCGGCGAGGCCTCCCGGCGGGTGGTCGACAGCATGCCCGAGATACGGCCGAGTTCGGTGTCCGCGCCGGTGGCGGTCACCACCATCGTGCCGCTGCCGTGGGTGACGGGGGTGTTCATGAACGCCATGTTCCGGCGCTCCCCCGGCGGCAGGTCGGCGTCGGTGAGCGTGGTCGCCTCCTTGGCGGCCGGCACGCTCTCCCCGGTCAGTGCCGACTCGTCGATCTGCAGGGCGTTCGCCGTGACGACGCGGCCGTCCGCCGGCACCTCGTCGCCCGCCGCGAGCAGCACCACGTCACCCGGTACGACCTGCTCGGCCGGGATCTTCGACTCGGTGCCGTCCCGGCGCACCCGGGCGGTGGCCTTCATCATCGATTTCAGCGCGTTCATGGCGCTGTCCGCCTTGCCCTCCTGGCGCATCCCGGCGACCGCGTTGACGACGGTCAGGACGAGCAGCAGGATCCCCGTGCTCCACTCCTTGATGACGAGCGAGACGACGGCGGCGGCGACCAGGACCAGTTGCATGTAGCTGCGGTACTGGGCGAGATAACGGCGCCAGCCCGGCAGCGGTTTCTCCTCCGGCAGTGCGTTCGGGCCGTGTGTCCGCAGCAGTTCCGCGGCGCGGGAGCCGGACAGTCCGGCGGCCGGATCCACGTCGAAGGCGGCGGCCACCTGCTCCGGCGGACGCGCGTACCACGGCCCGCCGCCGTCCGCCCGGTCCTGCGGGGCGTCTGCCGGCGCGGTCATGAAGACGCCTTCTTATTTTTCTTGTTTTTCTTGATTTTCGCCTTGTTCTTCTTCTCTGCCGCCGCGTACGGATCCGGGGCCGCACCCGCGGGTGCCTCCGCTTCCAGGTCCTCCCTGATCTGGGCCAGTTCACGCCGTTTCTCGTCGCTGACCTGCGGGTACTGCGGATCGATGTCCATCAGGGTGTGCACCAGGACGGCGGCCGCGCACACCCGGGCGAACCACTTGTGGTCGGCGGGAACGACGTACCAGGGCGCCCATCGCGTACTGGTCGCGGACAACATCTGTGAAAACGCCCGCTGATAGTCGTCCCAGTAGGCCCGTTCGCGCACGTCGGCCGACGAGAACTTCCAGTTGCGCTCGGGTACGTCGATGCGTTTGAGGAAACGGGTGCGCTGTTCTTCCTTCGACAGGTTCAGGAAGATCTTCACGATCCTGAACCCGTTGTCGGTCAGATAGCGCTCCCAGTCGTTGATCTCGCGGTAGCGCCGTTCCCACACGTCCGGGCCGCGGGCCGCGTCGGGCAGTTTCTGACGGCGCAGGTTGTCCGGGTGCACCCGGACCACGAGCACTTCCTCGTAGTGGGAGCGGTTGAAGATGCCGATCTCACCGCGGCCGGGCAGGTTCCGGGAGTAGCGCCACAGGTAGTCGTGGTCGAGTTCGTCGTTCGAGGGGACCTTGAAGCCGACGACGCGCACGCCCTGCGGGTTGACTCCGCTCATGACGTGGCGGATGGTGCCGTCCTTGCCGCCGGCGTCCAGTGCCTGCAGGCAGAGCAGCACTCCGTAGGTGTCCTGGGCGGCCAGCCGTCGCTGGTAGTCGGCCAGTTGCTCGATACCGCTGCGGAGCAGTTCGACGCCGTCCTTCTTCTTGCGGATGCCGGCCCGGAAGCCGGGGTCGAAGTCCTCGGCCAGCCGCACTTTGCTGCCGGGCTCGACCCGCAGGGGCTCGATGAACTCCGCGATGCGGTCGGCTCCGTCGTCACCCATGACCCATCCGCCCTTCGCACCGGCCGGTCCGCCTGTCACAGCGGCCCTGCCAGCCTCCCGCCGACCGCCCGGGCCGTCCTCACCCCAGGCGGGTGGTTCAGGTCGTAGCGCCTCGCGGGTGATTCAGGTCGTACGGCGGGGCCGCGGCGCGCGGGTCAGTCGGTGGCATCCCCGCGGTCACGGCGGTCACCGCGGTCGCCGGCGTCACCGCGGCGCGGAAGGACGCCGGCGGCGAGGAGGGTGTCGTACAGCCGCTGCTGTTCCGGATCGAGGCCGGAGTACAGCATGTCGTAGGCCTCCTCCTCGCCCCGCACCATCTCGACGGGGTCCCAGTCGTCGCCGAGCGCCGCCATGACGTGCGCCCTGCGGGTCATCTCGTGACCCGTGAGGTCGACGGAGAACTCGACCGGCTCGGTGGGGCGGGAGGCATCTTTGTCGGACATATAACCGAATTTAGGTACGCCGTAGGGCTGACGACAAGAGCCCGTGGGGCACATCACAGCAGGTCGGGGGCGCGCCTGCGGCCGGTACCGGCTACGCGGGCGGGGTAGTCCCGGCCGGTGTCCGGCTCACGCGGGCGGGGCGGTCCCGGCCTGCTCGCTCACCAGGTACCGCGCGTACCAGTCCGGCCAGTCCGGGTCCTCGCCGCCGGTGCGAGCCTCGTGCTCGCCGTGCGCCGCGGCGGCCCGGCGCAGGGCGCTCGCCAGGTCGTCGGCGGAGGAGAACGTGGTGGTCGCGGGGTCCAGCCGCCCGGGGAGCCGGGCGGTGACCTGCTGGAGGAGCCAGCCGTTGCCGTCCGGATCGCTGAACGACAGGAAGGAGCCGTAGCTGCCGTCGGGGCCGGCCACCCGGGCATCGGTGCCGGCGTGGTGGAAGACCCCGCCGGCGTCGTGGAACACGTCGCTCGGGCGGGCACCGTGCCGGGCCAGGTCGTCGTGGGCGGCACCGATGTCGTCGACGATCAGGTGCAGGCCCTGGGCCGAGCCCGGAGCCTGGTCGGTGACCGACGAGCCGAAGATGACCGACGCCGGGGAGCCGGGCGGGGTCACCTGTACGACCCGGAAGTCGCCGTCGCCGGCGACGTCCGCGTCGAGCCGCCAGCCCAGTGCGGTGTAGAAGTCCTTGGCGCGGTCGACGTCGGCCACCGGCACCACGACGACCTCCAGTTTCATGTCCATGACTTGCGCCTCCCGTCTCGTAGGGGCGTGGGGCTGTGGGGCTGTGGGGCTGTGGGGCTGTGGGGCTGTGGGGCTGTGGGGCTACAGGGCCGTAGGGGATACCGGCGGGGGCGGGCGGTCAGTGTGGGAGCAGTTGCTGACCGCCGTCGATGTCGTAGGTGGCGCCGGTGAGGGCGTCGTTGACCATGATGTGCAGGGCGAGGGCGGCGACGTCCGCCGGGCCGACCACGCGGCCGATGGGCAGCGTCTTGCGCAACTCCTCGCGGCGCGCCTCCAGTCGGTCACCGAGGAGGGCGGCGGACAGGGGCGTGTCCACGAACCCGGCCGCGATGAGGTTGACCCGGACCGGGGCGACCTCCAGTGCCAGGTTGGCGGTGAGCGCCGGGAGCGCCGCGGTGACGGCGCCCACCACGGCCATCCCGGGCGCGGGCCGCCGGCCACCGGTGCCGCCGATGAACAGCAGCGTTCCCCCGGCTCTGACCTTCTCCCGGCCCGCCCGCGCCACCGCCAGCATCATCGCGACACGTCCGCCGAAGTCCTGGGCGGCACGGGTCAGATCGAGTTCGCCGAGGGGTGTGTACGACGGGCTGCCCGCCGTCACCATCACATGGTCGACCCGTCCGGGCAGCTCCCCGAGGAAACGCTCCAGGTGTGCGGTGTCCTGGGCGTCGAGCACGGCCGTGGTCAGCGGGCGCAGTTCGTCCGCGGCCCGCTGCAGGCGCTCGGCGTTGCGTGCCACGAGCACCAGGTCACCGCCGGCGGCCCGCACCTGCCGCGCCGTCTCCAGACCGATGCCGGCGCTGCCGCCCACCACGACGACTGTCTGCCCGGCCAGTTCCCCGTGCGCTTCGCTCGACTCACCAGCCATGACCACCTCCGCGCCCGCCGGTGCCGCCCAACTCGTCGGCCCTGCCGACCCCTTGCAGGAAGTCGTTGTACGGATCGACGCTCAGCGGAGCGGATTCCTCCGGGGAGTACCGAGCCCCGGAGGTCACGGACGGTTCCTGGTTCCCGGCTCCCGCACTTCCGGCTGGCCGACTGCCCTCTGGCCGACTGGCGGGCGAACGGGACCGAATTGTTGCTGCGACGCGCAGAACGGGGCTGGCCGGGGCCGCCCCGGACTCTCCGCCCCGGACTCTCCGCCCCGAGCTCTCCGCCACGGTCCCCCGGCTCAAGAACCTCAGTCTGTCACCCACCCGGTGGAACGGCATCCCGGACCAGACCGGACCGGACCAGACCGAGTAGATCGTCGGCGCTCAGGGGCCCGGTGCGCGACTGCCGGTTCACCCTGTGCCCGACGGGCGATGGAGGACTGTCGGCAGACCTCCCTCCTTGCGGGCCCGCATGATGTCGCCCAGGGGCGCGTGTTCGGCGGTGACCCGCCAGGGGACGAAGGACAGTACGCCCCTCCTCTCCAGGTCGTCGGCCTGATCCACCGGGCGCCGCGGACCGTGGCCGCCCGCTCTCCCCTCGGAACTCCGGACAGCTCACGAGGACAGACTCGCCGGGGCGCAGGAACATGGAGTACGGGCCTGTCGGGCCGACGAGACGCTCAGCAGCCGGGAACGTCCGGCCGAGCCGCGGACCGGCGCCGGCCGGACGGCCGGGCAGCCGGGTCACCCGCTCCGTAAGAGGTCGCCCGGCAGAGGTCGCCCGACGCGGCAGCCGCTCTGCCCCCACCTGGAGGCGATCATGGGCAAGGTTCTCGGTGACATCCTTGGGCTTGCGGCCGGTGTCGCGGTCAGCCCGCTCCCGATCATCGCTGTCATCCTCATCCTCGCCACGCCTCGGGGACGCCTCAACGGAGTCCTCTTCACCGTCGGCTGGATCCTGGGACTCTCGGCGCTGGGCGCGATCATGCTGGCGATCGCCTCCCCCGCGAACGCCTCCGCGCACAATCACCCGGCCACCTGGGTGGGGGCCCTCAAGCTGGCCCTTGGCCTGTTCCTCGTCGTCTTCGGCGCCCGGCAGTGGCACCGGCGCCCGAGGGATCCGTCGGAGGCCCGGCTGCCGAAGTGGATGAGCGCGATCGACCGCCTCACGCCGGTCAAGGTCTTCGCGCTCGGTCTGGCCCTGGCCGCGCTCAACGCCAAGAACGCTCCGCTGACCATCGCCGCGGGCGCCGCGATCGGCTCGGCCGGACTGCCGGTCGGGCAGCAGATCGCAGCGCTGGCGATCTTCGTCGTGATCGCGACCCTCGGCCTGCTGGCCCCGCTGACGGTCTACCTGCTCGGCGGAGAGCGGGCCAAGACCACGCTCGGCAACTGGAAGGACTGGGCCGCCCAGCACAACGTCGCCGTGATGGCGGTCCTGTTCTTCGTCCTCGGCCTCAAGCTGCTCGGCGACGGCATCGGCATCCTGATCTCCTAAAAGGACTCGCCCTCCAACACCCCAGCCCCTGTGCCCAGCCCTTGTGTCCACCCCTTGTGCGACATATCGACTTTCGATAGATTTCCATCGCAACTCGATGGAAGGACGGGGTCGTGGGAAAGCTGACAGTGCGTGCGCTGCGCGCCGTGCTCACGGTGGTGCTCGCCGGCACCGTGTTCGTACAGGCAGGGATGGTGTGGACGCTGGTGAGCGGGAACGACCCGGAGGACGGGTCGCTCCCGCTGACACCGCTGCGGGTGATCACGATCCTGGGCATGGTGTCGGCCCAGGTCGCCCTGGTCTCCGTATGGCGGCTGGTGACGATGGTGCGACGCGGAACCGTCTTCTCCCACGCCGCCTTCCGGTACGTGGACCGCGTGATCGGCGCGATCGTGGCGGCCGCCCTCATGTGGTTCGCGGTCACGGCGATCAACGCGCCGGGCCAGCGGGACGACCCGGGTGTCACGGTCATCATGGGCGGGATCGGCGTGGCCATTCTCGGGGTCGCGCTCATCGTGCTCGTCCTGCGGATGCTGCTCGCCCAGGCCGTCGCGCGCGACGTCGAAGCGGCGCAGATGCAGGCCGAGTTGGACGAGGTGATCTGATGCCGATCGTCGTCGACATCGACGTGATGCTGGCCAAGCGGAAGATGTCCGTGGGCGAGCTCGCGGACCGGGTGGGGATCACGCCCGCGAACCTGGCGGTCCTCAAGAACGGCCGCGCCAAGGCGGTGCGCTTCGCGACCCTCGCCGCGCTCTGCGAGGTGCTCGTGTGCCAGCCGGGCGACCTGCTGCGCTGGGAGACAGAGGACACCGCGGGCGGATGACGTGCCCCGGGGCAGTCACCAGGACGCCTCGCATCACCGGCCCACGGCACGGCACGCTCTTGGCCGTCGGCGGCAGCGACTTCATGCCGGTCGGGCCGATCCGGATGTGGTCGTCCATCTGCGACCGCACACCAACCGGCTCAGATCCGCGTACCAACGCACAAGCACGGAGCCACCCGGGGTAGCGAAGGCTGCCGCCGCACGAACTCGCCGCGCACGTCCGGAGTCGCCCGCGACCGCTGTCACGTGGCTGCTTCAGCACGCCGAATGCTGCGGAACGCCGTGGGGGTCATCCAGCCGCGGAGGGTGGCGTCGATCGTCGACCGGAATGTGGCCTCGACGGTGGCGGCGTCGAGAGCCCCTGCCAGTTCGAGCGTCACAAGCCCGTGCAGGGTCACCCAGACAGAGAGGGCGATCGACGTCCCCTCTCCCTCGAGGACGGACTCGGCCGACGCGCGGTCGATCGCCGCGAGGAGCGGCCTGATCGGATCGCCGATGCCGACGGCGCCCGACGGATCGAAAGACTGCACCCCGCCGAACAGCACCGCGTAGAGATGGCTGTGTTCGCCGGCCCAACGCCGGTACGCGACGGCGAGCGCGTAGATGTCCGCCAGGGCCTGCCCTGAGTCGGGCACCGCCGACAGCCCCTGGAACAGACCGACGACCGCCCTGTCGCGCACCTCGCCGATCAGTCCGTCCTTGCCCCCGAACAGGGAGTACACCGCCGTCGTCGACGCTCCGGCGGCCGCGGCCACGGCACGCACCGTGACCGACTCCCGGGGACCGGTGGCGAGCATCTCGGTCGCGCACGCCACAAGCCGCTCTTTGACGGTCTCGTCGTTCGTCCTCGGCCTACCCACGACGAGCAGCCTACCCGCTCTGATAACGTCGTTTTGAAACAGCGTTCTGAAACAGATGGGGGAATCAGAATGTCTACGTCCGCCAAACGCCTTGTCCGCTTCACAGGCCGCTTCACAGGCCGCTTACTCCTTGCCCTGGCAGCGGTCGCGGCGCTGCTCGTCGTCTTTCTCACGCTGCTCGTCGTCACGAACGGGGCGGATTCAGGGCTCCCCGCGTGGTCGACGACCCTGGGAATCGCAACGTGTGCCGCACTCTGGCGAGGCCGGCGCCGCCCGGGGCCGGCACGGCTGATGACGTTCCTGCCGGTGGTCGTCGCCGCAGCCCTGACGGCGTCGGTCTGCATCGCCACCGTCCCGACGGCGCGGCAATACCCGCCTGACCTGCCGTCCGTGGCCACACAGCACTGGAGCCTGGCCACCGGCAGCCGGGTCGCGGTGTACCACTACCCGCCCGCGCACACCGGCACCCGGCACCCGATTCCGCTCGTGTACCTCAACGGCGGGCCGGTCCGCGGCATCTCGTTGCTCGACCACCGGTTCCTGCGGCTCCTGGCGCGACAGGGCTACGACGTCTACGCCTACGAACAGGCCGGCGGCGGACGCAGTGACCTGCTTCCCATGGACCAGTACACGATCTCCAGGTCGGTCCGCGACCTCGCCGCCTTCATCGACCACCTGGGCCGGGGCCAGGTGGACATCCTCGGATTCTCCTCCGGGGCCGTCATCCTCACCCGGGCCCTGGCGGACCGGCACACGGCCGCACGCCTGCACCGGGCGATCATCGCCGAGCCCGGCCCGATGGACGGCCCGACCGCGCGGATCGCCGGGCACAAGGGCCGCCGATCCGCCCGCGGCCTCGCGCCGGCGACGACCGGACCACGGTCGACGCATGTCCCCCGCTACGCCGTCGCGTTCGGCCTCATGCGGCTGGGGCTGCTCACCCCCGACACCGGACTGGTCGGACAGGCCGAAGGCGACAACGCCTTCACCGCCGCCGATCTCGGCAGCGACACCGCGTCCGGCTACTGTGCGCGCGACGCGCACCGCATCCCCGCCGAGGACACGGCGCAGAACTTCTCCTTCAGCCCCGCGGCCAGCCTCCGCATCCAGCAGACGGTCAGGGACTCACCCTCCATCGCCCCGCGGCTGAGGCACTCCCGGACCCCCGCGATGCTGATGATCGCCGAGTGCTCCTCCCAGGTCCGCGAATGGGCGACTGCCGTCCTCGCCGACGACCCCGGCGTCCGGCGCACGCAGTACATGCCCGGGGTCGGACACCACATGTGGAACGGCCTCGACGACAACAACGAACGAGCCGTCGCCGTCATCACCGCGTTCCTCCAGGACCAGCCGGCGCCGCTGCCGAACTACCCGACCCGCGGCGACCTCCCGGCCTTCCTCGGAGCCTGATCCGGACGGGCGTCCTCCGCCGCGTTCGCGGGCGAAGACCTCTGCCGGCCGGCCGACCGATGAGTTCCGGAGCCCTGTGCGGTCTGCCTCCGCACAAGCCGAAGCCACCCACGAGATCCGTGAGGGAACCATGACCGACCACGCGCTACCACCCGTCGTCGACGCCGCGACCTGGGAACACCGGCTCGTGGCACTGCGTGCCCGGGAGAAGGCCGCAACCCGGGAACTGGACGCCGTCGCCGCCGAGCGTCGCCGCCTGCCGATGGTCGAGATGCCCGACTACACACTCGAGGGCGAGGACGGCCCCGTACGCCTGGCAGACGTCTTCGAGGGCAAGCGGCAGCTGATCGTCTACAACCACATGTGGTTCGCCGACAAGGAATGGCACTGCTCGGGCTGTACGGGGTTCACCTCCCAGTACACCCGCCTGGAGTTCCTGGACGACTACGACGCACGGTTCGTCGTCGTCACCCAGGGCCCCATCAAGGAGGCACTCGCCTACAAGCAGCGGGTCGGCAACCGGATGACGTGGTACTCGACCGCGAACAGCCCGTTCGGGTCCGACGTCGGCGCACCGCCCGGCGGAGGATTCGCCGTCAACGTGTTCCTCCGCGACGGCGACACCGTCTACCGCACCTGGCACACCGACGGCCGGGGCACCGAGCAGCTCAGCCACAGCTTCGCGTTGATCGACCTGCTGCCGTACGGACGTCAGGAGGAATGGCAGGACTCACCCGAGGGCTGGCCCCAGTCCCCCACCTACAGCCGGTGGGCGACGTCCGAGAACATCGCCGCGCTCTACGGCCCGGGCGCCGGCTGAGCCAAGAGCCCGTCGCACCGGAGGGCGGGGCCACGAGGCGCCGACAGGGGCGAGCACAGCGGCCACCCCGCCCCTGGTTCGGGAGGTCGACCGCGCCCATGGGCAGGGGCAACCCGGTCTCCTCCTCCTTGTCGGCTCTTCGAGGCAGTGAGGGCGGTCGGGAGCTGCCAGGAACTGAACTGATGCAGCGCACGTCTCCCGCACCATGATCTCGAACGAGCACCACGACCGCGCGAGCTCCACCGGGCGCACTTCGCCGTCCGCGGTGACTGTGGATCCGCCGAAGGTCAACGACTACAGCAGCTTCGCCGAGGCGTACACGGCCGAGAACGAGACCGACCTCAACAATGCCTACTACGAGCGGCCCGCGATGCCGGCCCTCGCCGGAGACGTGGCCGGCCGGCGGATCCTCGACGCCGGTTGCGGCTCCGGTCCCCTGTTCGCGGCGCTGCGCGACCGTGGCGCCGTCGTGAGTGGCTTCGACGCGAGTGCCGGGATGCTGGAGCTGGCTCGGCGACGGTACGGACCTGCGGGTGGCGTCCCTGGTGCTGCACTGCATGGAGGACTGGGGGCCGGCGCTGGCCGAGTTGCGACGCGTACTCAGGCCCGGCGGTCGGCTGATCGCGTCTGTCGACCATCCCTTTGCCATCTGCACGCCGACTGACACCTGACACCCCCGCCACCCCGCCACGGGAGTCAAAACCCATCGACGGAAGGGGCTGACAGCCCGTCTCGGGCCCATCCAGCGCCGGTGCCGTCCGACAACGCGAACATCGAACCGGCAAGGGGTTGCAGGAGGTGGGGAACGGTGTCAGCAGCCGGTGACCGGGTGGACAGCCGGAGGAGTGGTGGCCTGGAGGTCCCAGTCGGAGGGGCTGAAGGCCGAACCGCCGAGCAGTTGCACGGTGCCCTGGACGTTCCTGGCCACAGTCCGGTGCCAGTACCAAGGCCCGGTGGGGGCGGAGTTCGCGGTATCGAAGGTCCAGCCCAACTTTCGCAGGGCTGACTTCAGATGCGCGACGACCTGCGCGTCCGTGCCACCGCCGGTGAACGCCAAGTCCACCGTCGGCTCGTCCCAGCCGTAGGTGGACGCCATCCCGTCGCAGGAGTCCCACATCGGCTTGACTGCGTACCTAGAAGAGATGTGCGCCCCCGCTGGAGCGACGGCAAGCACCGGCTTGATCGCCGCAAGCAACCGTCCGCCCGGATCAGGATCTCCGACCGGCTGCGGCGTGCTGCTCCCGCACCCGGCCAGAACCACGGCTGCCGCAACCGCGACTGCTGAAGCCGCCACCCCGCGTCTCCACCCGTGTGCCGCCATCCTCACACCGTTGATCATGGCCTTCAGGACGCCCACCCACCCTGTTCGGTTCCCCCCCCGCACAGGGGGATGGCGGGTCCTGTGGTTCTCGATCGGGGAGCGGCTGGTCGTTCCCCGTTCGCCGTTTCAAAGGCCGGCGGGGTTTCGAGGCAGCCAGGGTCGGTGGCTGTCACGCATTCGGTCGCGTTCCGCGGAGCTCGTTGCGATGACGTCCGCGCCGCCGTCGTACGGATGGTGGATGCGGCTGAGTCCGCTGTCGGTGATGATCACTCCGCTGAGTACGTCGTCCGCCACTTCCCGGAGGATGTCGTCGACCGTGCCTGGTCGCCAGGGGCGGCGATCAGCGTAGAGATGCGTGTGGCTGTGGAGTTCGGGGTCGGGATCGTCGTCGTACGCGAGCGTCGTCCATCGGGTGCCCTGGGGGTGCACCTCGTGCCGTCGCAGCGGGCGTTCCGGTCCGTCCGGTGCCCAGGACCAGGCCACGGTGATGACGTAGACGTCGGTGCCTGCGAAGAGTTCGTCCAGGATCGTGTTGTACCGGTGGAGGGCGATGCCGTACTCGTCCTCGGTCTCCGGGTAACGCTTCGAGCCCGGGAGACTGTGGAAGCGCACCCAACGGTCGCTGTATGCAGTGCGCAGTTCGTGGGCGACGGGAGGCCCCTCGGGGAACTGGTGCTGCCACAGTGCGGACAGACGGATCAGGCCGTCATCCCTGTAGATGGGCAAGGAATGCGCCTTCAACGGGATAGGGGTGTTCCTGGGGCAGCAGTCGGTTGGCCGAGTCCAGGTCACCGCTGCGGACGAGGGCGTGGATCTCGTGGGCGAGGGGTGTGACGTCGCGGATGGCGACCGCCCACTCGTCCGCGTAGCGTCGTGCGGCCTCACCGGAAAGGCCGAGCTGCAGAGATCGGTACGGCAGGGGCTGCAGGTGCAGATCCCGCTCGGGGTCCCACTGCACGCGGGCGGGCGCCCGCTTCAACTGACGCTGCCAGGCGGCTCGGTCGGCATGCACCCCGCGGGCGTAGCTCGACAGACACGCGTTGCGCAGCGCCCAATCGAAGCCGTCACGGCTGATCTCGACAGCCAGCACGGTCTCCTGTCCCTCCTTGGCGCCCCAGCCGCAGCGGTACATCATCCACCGGAACGACGGCTTGATCCACGTCATTCTGTCGCGCTTCCACACCGTGGGGAATCGGCCCTCGCGAACGGCGGGCAGGCCGATTTCCGGGGAGTACGCCTGGTAGACGGTGATCGTGGAATCCGTATAGGCCGCACGGATCCCGCGTTGCGGTTGTTCCATGCCGTACAGCGTGGGGTCAGCCGGTGCAGGAGGCCACTGATTTTGTCGGGCACGGCGTCTCCCCCGCATGTACCGAACGGGGTACATGGCTTGACCGTCGTCCCGCCCAAACCGCAGTACCCACCGGGGTTTTTGCTGCCCGAGAGGTACTGCTGGTGGTTGCGCTCAGCCAGGCAGATGCTGCCCGGCACCTCCTGCTGCGGCCCGCCGCCATCCGCGGTGTGGACAGCCGCACAGACGGTCGCCGACCGCCGAGTCGACTGCGGCAACGAGCTGCCGTTCAGAGCGACTTCAGGTCGTCAGGCAACCTGAGCCGAATTTTCGGCCTTTTCACAGATGGCACACAAGCACATCCTTCCGTGCCTGCAAGACGTGCACGACTCGTCCCGACCAGACGCAGAAAGAGCACCCATGACCAGACACCACCCCAATGCCTTACGGCGTTCGGCGGTCATCGCCGCTGCCACCCTCACCGTCGGCGCCGCCGGAACCCTCGCCGCGCCCGGCGCGGGAGCCGCTACACCGGCGGGCACGCCGAAGCTCGAACTGATCTCCGCCACGCCCGCGGTGACCGTCGACCGATGGGAAGGCGAGCCGGGGATCTACCTGGACCTCGGCACTTACATCACGGTCGACGGGGGACCGTTCGAGCTGCGGGTGACGCGCAAGTCCTACAACGACCCTGTCGTCGCGTCGCAGGTGATCCGCTCCGGCGGCCGGACGGTGACCAAGACCCTGCCGAAGGGCCTGGTGAAGGACTTCTCGGGGCTGCCGGGCTTCCTCAAGGTCAGCATCAGCGACGAGTCGGGGGCGAAGAAGGTCGACACCACGCAGTCGTTCTGCCCGAACAACCGGGCGGGCCGGATCCGGCCGGATGCCCCGGCCACCTCGAAGTACCCCGACGGCTGCTCCGACAACCCGTTCGCGCTCGGCGGGGTGTGGGGTGTCGAGAAGGGCTGGGCGGCCGCCACGTCCCAGGGCTTCCGTGGGGACGACGCGATCGACCTGCCCGCCGGCGTCTACACCGCGAAGGTGTCGGTGGCGAAGAAGTACCGCGACCTGTTCGGAATACCCGACAAGACCCAGACCATCAAGGTGACGGTCCGCCAGCAGGACTCCGGCGGGGGCCAGGGTCTGGCCGGCGCCAGGCGCGGGCAGAAGAGCACGTCGAAGAGCCCGAAGCCGGCCGCCGGACGCCCGGTCGGCAAGGCGGCCGTCGCCGCCGCCATGCCCAAGCCCGACCTGCGTGCCCTCCCCGCGTACGGCATCGCGATCACCGACGGGGCCGAGGGCGGAGCGGGTGCCGTCGCCAGCAAGGACTACCTCGCCTTCAGCGCCACCGTCTGGAACGGTGGCCCCTCGCCGCTGGTCGTGGACGGGTTCCGCAAGCCCGGCGCGGAGAAGATGGACGCGTACCAGTACTTCTACGACGCCAAGGGCAAGCAGGTCGGGTACACGCCCACCGGCACCATGGAGTGGGACCCGCGTGAGGGCCACCAGCACTGGCACTTCAGCGACTTCGCCAGCTACCGGCTGCTCGGCGCGGACAAGAAGGAGATCGTCCGCAGCGGCAAGGAGGCGTTCTGCCTGGCCAACACCGATGCCATCGACTACACGGTGAAGAACGCCAACTGGCACCCGTACAACACCGACCTCGCCACCGCCTGCGGTGAGGAGACCGCCGTCTCGGTGCGCGAGGTGCTCGACGTCGGCAACGGCGACACCTACAGCCAGTACCGGCCGGGTCAGTCCTTCGACGTCACGGACCTGCCGAACGGCACCTATTACATCCAGGTCATCGCCAACCCCGACAACCGGCTCAAGGAGCAGAGCACGGCCAACAACGTCACGTACCGCAAGGTCGTCCTCGGCGGCACGCCGGGGGCCCGCTCGGTGACCGTGCCGAAGTACGGCCTCATCGACGCTCCCTGACCACCCGGCGGGCGGGGGCACGCGCCTCCGCCCGCTCACCGGCGGCCAGTGGATATGCGGTGACGGTGGCCCGGCCGGGAGGGAATCGACGGCACCCGATCGAGTGCCTCGCCCGCCTCAGTGCGTGTGGCCGCTCGACGCCGGCGACGGATCCGCGTTCTTGACCGTCAACGGCAGCAGCTTCTTGCCCGTCGGGCCGATCTGGATGCTGGTGTCCATCTGCGGGCACGGTCCGAACCGCAACCGCTCAAGCTTGTCGCCGAGAGAACGACAGCCGGCGTCGCTCGCGGTCGACGTCCGTGACGACAACCGTCAGCTGATCGCCGACCTGTACGACATCCTCAGGCGCCGCCACGGGCACCGAGCTCAGCTCGGACAGATGCACCAGGCCCTCGATGCCGTCGGCGACCTCCACGAAGACACCGAACGGCACCAGCTTCGTCACCTGCCCACCCAGCCTCTGTCCCACCACGATGCCGTCGACGAACGCCAGGAAGGGGTCCGGCTGCATCGCCCGCAGAGACAGCCGAGCCTCCCCGTTCCATGTGTCGAACTGCAAGAACTCGCACGACACCCGCTGCCCGATCTCAACGACGTCGGACGCCGCCTCGAAACGACGCCACGACAGCTCGGGATACGTGATGAAGCCGACGCCGGGATACACCGGATGCTCAGGCCCTTCGTCCAATGCCACGAAGACCCCGAACGACTCGATCGCCGCCACCGTGCCGGACAGGACCTCACCATGACGAAGCCGCTTGAGGAACGCCCAGAGCTCCGGATTCTCAATGGCCGCCATCGACAGTTGCACCCGTCCCGCATCGAGATCCATCGCCATCACCTCGCCGGCGACCCTCTGCCCGACCGCAGCGACGTCGGAGAAGCGCCGGCACCAGGAACCATCCAACGGCCCCACCGTCCCGAGCGGCCGGTCGGTGAAGCCGTCCAGGACCACCGACATCCCGGACCGAGCAACTGCAACGACTGTCCCACGGCAGACGTCACCGACACGGATCGCCGCCAGAAACCTCCGAACAGCCTGTCCGGCCGACGCATCCCCCATACCGCCAAGGCTCTCACGGAGAGATCGCTAAACCCACTCCACTTCGGACCGGATAGCGGCGCTACTCCCCGGCGCAGGCAAAGGCGTACGGGAGGAGGCCAACGGCGCTTGTGGACGCGGACGCCGAGCACCCGCCGTGACCATCAGCGCAGCCACCTCCTCCTCACTCACTCCCGCCAGCGCCTCAACCACCCGATCGAGTGCCTCGGCCACCTCAGTGCGTGTGACCGCTCGAAGACGGCGCCTGACCTGCGTTCTTAACCGCCAACGGCAGCAACTTCTTGCCGCTGTTGCTTACTTGTGGCCAAGTGTCCATCTGCGGACACACCCCGCAGTCGAAGCAGGGGGTCCAGCGGCAGTCCTCGACCTCTGTCTCGTCGAGGGCGTCCTGCCAGTCCTCCCAGAGCCAGTCCTTGTCGAGGCCCGAGTCGAGGTGGTCCCAGGGAAGGACCTCCTCGTAGGTGCGCTCGCGGGTGGTGTACCAGTCGACGTCCACACCGGTGGGGGCCAGGGCCTTGTCGGCGCAGGCCATCCAGCGGTCGTAGGAGAAGTGCTCGCGCCAGCCGTCGAAGCGGCCGCCGTCCTCGTAGACGGCGCGGATGACGGCGCCGATGCGGCGGTCGCCCCTCGACAACAAACCTTCCACGATGCCGGGCTTGCCGTCGTGGTAGCGGAAGCCGATCGAGCGGCCGTACTTCTTGTCGCCGCGGATCTTGTCGCGGAGCTTCTCCAGGCGGGCGTCCGTCTCCTCGGCGGAGAGCTGCGGGGCCCACTGGAAGGGGGTGTGGGGCTTGGGGACGAAGCCGCCGATGGAGACCGTGCAGCGGATGTCGTTGGAGCGGGAGACCTCGCGGCCCTTGGCGATGACCTTGGTCGCCATGTCGGCGATCTGGAGGACGTCGTCGTCGGTCTCGGTGGGCAGGCCGCACATGAAGTACAGCTTCACCTGGCGCCAGCCGTTGCCGTAGGCCGTCGAGACCGTGCGGATCAGGTCGTCCTCCGAGACCATCTTGTTGATGACCTTGCGGATGCGTTCCGAGCCGCCTTCGGGGGCGAAGGTCAGGCCGGAGCGGCGGCCGTTGCGCGTCAGTTCGTTCGCCAGGTCGATGTTGAAGGCGTCGACGCGGGTGGAGGGGAGGGAGAGGCCGATCTTGTCCTCGGTGTAGCGGTCGGCCAGGCCCTTGGCGATGTCGCCGATCTCGGAGTGGTCGGCGGAGGAGAGGGAGAGGAGGCCGACCTCCTCGAAGCCGGTGGCCTTGAGGCCCTTGTCGACCATCTCGCCGATGCCGGTGATCGAGCGTTCGCGGACCGGGCGGGTGATCATGCCGGCCTGGCAGAAACGGCAGCCGCGGGTGCAGCCGCGGAAGATCTCGACGGACATGCGTTCGTGGACCGTCTCGGCGAGCGGAACCAGCGGCTGCTTGGGGTACGGCCACTCGTCCAGGTCCATGACCGTGTGCTTGGAGACGCGCCACGGGACGCCGGACCTGTTGGGGACCACGCGGGCGATGCGGCCGTCGGGGAGGTACTCGACGTCGTAGAACGCCGGGATGTAGACGGAGCCGGTCTTCGCCAGGCGGAGGAGGACCTCCTCGCGGCCGCCGGGGCGGCCCTCCGCCTTCCACTCGCGGATGATCCTCGTCATGTCGAGGACGGCCTGCTCGCCGTCGCCGATGATCGCCGCGTCGATGAAGTCCGCGATCGGTTCCGGGTTGAAGGCGGCGTGGCCGCCGGCCAGGACGATCGGGTCGTCGAGCGTGCGGTCCCTGGACTCCAGGGGGATGCCGGCCAGGTCCAGGGCCGTGAGCATGTTCGTGTAGCCCAGCTCCGTGGAGAAGGACAGGCCGAACACGTCGAAGGCCTGCACGGGGCGGTGGCTGTCCACCGTGAACTGGGGGACGCCGTGCTCGCGCATCAGCGCCTCCAGGTCCGGCCACACGCTGTACGTGCGCTCGGCGAGGACGCCCTCCTGCTCGTTGAGGACCTCGTAGAGGATCATGACACCCTGGTTGGGCAGGCCGACCTCGTAGGCGTCCGGGTACATCAGTGCCCAGCGGACGTCGCAGGTCTCCCAGGGCTTGGCCGTGGAGTTGAGCTCTCCGCCGACGTACTGGATCGGCTTCTGCACATGCGGGAGCAGAGCTTCGAGCTGCGGGAACACGGACTCGGCGACCTGAGAGGCGGCTTCGGCAGGCATCTCGCGGACCTTTGTGAGGTGGCTGGGGGCGACTCCCCGGCCGGCGGCTGGGGTGGCTCACCGGCCGGTGACCGGGGAGGGTGACCATCTAGCCTAACCCGGTCGGCGGCCTCCCCCGTACGCCCGGATCACAGCGGCGTCGCGGCCGTGATGCTCTCCCAGGCCTGTGGTGCCCCGGCCTCCACCGCCGCCGCCCGCTGTTCCTCGCGGCCGTACAGCAGCCCGTAGGTGAAGGTGCTCTCCCCCGCCGCGTGGGCCACCGCGGACAGCTCGCGCAGGGTCTCGCGGGCCATCACGCTGTCCTGGTGCTCGCCGAGCAGGGTCTGGAGCGTCTTCATGGAGGTGAGCAGGGTCTTCGCCGGCCTGCCGAGGGCGGGGCGGGCGGCCTCGGCCGCGTAGCGGGTGCGCTTGGCCTTCTTGCGGGCCTCGTGCAGGCCGAGGTCGCGGTCGTGGCCGGGGGGCTCGGCCATGCCCGTCTCGATCAGGTCGGCGACCTTCGCGAAGTCCCTTCGCACGGCCTTGGCGAGGACCTCCTCGGGGTCGCCGGCGGCCGCCTTCAGCAGCGGCGGGTCGGCGGCCAGGGCGTCCAGGGTGTCGAGGAGCGCCAGGTAGCGCTTGGAGTCCAGGACGCCGAGGAGGCGGCTGCGTGAGCCGCGTTCGCCCGCCTCGGCCCAGTGGCGCAGGCGGTCGTGGACGGGGCCGTCGATGAGGGCGGGGGGTACGTCGGCGAGGTCCGCCAGCAGGCGTTCGGCCAGGACCTCCTGGTCGCGGCCCACGCCCAGTTCGCCGGCCAGCCATTTCAGCTCGTCGGCGATCGGGTCGGTGACCTGGCGGTCCAGGACCTTGCCGAAGGTGCGGAAGGTGCTGCGCAGCCGGCGGGTGGCGACCCGCATGTCGTGGACGCCCTCCTCGGTGTCCAGGCGGACGGCCGGGTCGAGCTCGACGATCGCGTCGCGCTGGGCGCGGACGTAGGCCATGACGTGGTCGCCCGCGGTGACCGGGGAGGCGGGGCCGGTCTTCGGGGGGCGTGGTCTGCCGCCCTTGGTCTCGGCGAGGGCGCGGGCCAGTTTCGACGCGGACTTCGAGGGCCGTACGCCCGCCTTGCCCAGCCGTTTCTCGACCTTGTCGAGGAAGGCGGGGTCGCCGCCGTCGGCGAGTTCCACCTCGATCTCGGTCCACTGGGCCCTGCCCTTGCCGCCGAAGAGCCGGTCGGCGCGGACGCGGTCCACGCTCACCTCGGCGAGCAGGGCGCCGTCGGTGTCGACGAGGTGCCGGATGTCGCGGGTGGTGCGCAGGCGGATCACCGGGACCAGGCGGCCCTCGCGGACCCGGGAGCGGGCCAGGGCGGCGAGTTCGTCGGGGAGCGTGTCGGAGAGGGGGGCGTGGATCTCGTCCCGGACGCCGGGGGCGACGGGGAGTTTGAGGTGCCAGCCGGCGTCGCTGCCTCCGCTGCGGTGGCGCAGGGTGACTCTGGCCGAGGCCAGGCGCAGGTCGGAGGTGTCGTGGTAGGTCGCGTCGAGTTCGGCGGTGCCCTTGTCCACGACGTTCGCCACCCCGGCGACGCCGGTCAGGTCGGGCAGGCCGCTGTCATCGGATTCGTACTTGCGCTCGATTTCACGCTTCGCATCCGCCATGAACAGAATCTAATAGCCCAGCACCGCAGGGACCAGCGGCCGAAGCGGGTAAATCGAAGGGAAAGGCAAAACAAGCCACAGGTGAACACATGGAGAACAATGTGGCCACCTGTGAGCTTTTGCCCCGGTACTACGCGGACATCGGGCGCTGCACTCTGATCGACTGGAGCAGTCCCACCGCCACCCACACCGCGAACATCGACGAACCTCCGTACGACACGAACGGCAGCGGCAGGCCGGTGACCGGCATGATGCCGAGGGTCATGCCGATGTTCTCGAACGCCTGGAACGCGAACCACGCCACGATCCCCGCCGCGACGATCGTGCCGTACAGCTCGGTCGTCTCGCGGGCGATACGGCAGGCGCGCCACAGGACGACGCCGAGGAGCACGATGATCAGGCCGGCGCCGACGAAGCCCAGCTCCTCCCCCGCGACCGTGAAGACGAAGTCGGTCTGCTGCTCGGGGACGAACTGGCCGGTGGTCTGCGAGCCGTGGAAGAGGCCCGCGCCGGTCAGGCCGCCGGAGCCGATCGCGATACGGGCCTGGTTGGTGTTGTAGCCGACGCCCGAGGGGTCGAGGCTCGGGTTGGCGAAGGCGGCGAAGCGGGCGATCTGGTACTCGTCCAGGATGTGCAGCTGCCAGATGGCGATGCAGCCGGTCACGCCCGCGGCGAGCAGGCCGAAGATCCAGCGGTTCGAGGCGCCGGAAGCGAGCAGCACGCCGAGGATGATGGTCACCATGACCAGGACCGTGCCGAGGTCGGGCATGAGCAGCACGATCAGGATCGGGACCGCGGCCAGGCCCAGGGACTGCAGGACGGTGCGGTGGTCGGGGTACTTCTTGTCACCGGCGTCGACCCTCGCCGCCAGTATCATCGCCATGCCCAGGATGATCGTGATCTTCACGAACTCGGCGGGCTGCAGCGAGAAGCCGCCGCCCAGGACGATCCAGTTGCGGCTGCCGTTGATGGTGGCGCCCAGCGGGGTCAGCACCGCGAGGATGCCCATCAGGGACAGGCCGTAGAGGATCGGCACGGCGTTGCGGAGCTGGCGGTGGCCGACCCAGACGGTGCCGATCATCAGGGCGAGCCCGATGCCGGTGTTCATCAGGTGCCGGATCAGGAAGTAGTACTGGTCGCCCTGGTTGATCTCGGTGCGGTTGCGGGTGGCCGAGAAGACCAGCAGCGAGCCGAGCAGGGACAGGGCGAGGGCCGCCAGCAGCATCGGCCAGTCCAGGCGGCGGGTCAGCGAGTCCCGGGCGAAGGCCCGGGTCCAGCCGGCCCGTGCCGGGCCGTATCCGGAGACGGAGAAGCTGTTGACGCCGGTCATGTGAGCATCCTCCGGCTTCCCCTCTTGCGCGGTCGCCTGCGGGTGGTGCGGTTGCCCGTGGACGGTGAGGCCGTGGTGGCGGCCGGGGTCTGCCCGTTGTCGGTGGTCTTGTCGCCCTGCTGGGAGTAGACCTCGAAGTCCTTCGCCGGGTCCTTGGAGGTCTTCGGGGAGGCGATGGTGCCGTCCGTGCGGACCTTCGGCAGGCCCTTCTGCGGGGTGTAGAGCAGCGCCTTCGACTTGTCGACGGAGCCGTCCGCGGTGACGCCGTAGAGCGCGCTGTAGATGTTGCGGACCGCCTCGCCGGAGGCACCGGAACCGGTACCGGCCTGGGCGATGGTCATGATGACCGTGTAGTCCTTGGTGTAGGTGGCCAGCCACGACGTGGTCTGCTTGCCGTAGACCTCGGCGGTACCGGTCTTGCCGTGCAGGGCGATCTTGTCCTGCGGCCAGCCGCCGAACTTCCAGGCCGCCGTACCGCGGGTGATGACGCCCGCGAAGGCCTCGTCCATGCCCTTGATGGTGGCCTGGCTGACGGGCAGCTTGCGCACCGCCTTGGGCTTGATCTCCTGGACGGTCTTGCCGTCGGCGCTGACGATCGCCTTGCCGATGGTCGGCTGGTACTCGGTGCCGCCGTTGGCGACGGCGCTGTAGATCATCGCCTCCTGGATCGGCGTGACGAGGGTGTCGCCCTGGCCGATGGAGTAGTTGATCTCGTCGCCCTCGCGCATCTTGTTGCCCTCGAGGCAGTTCTCGTACTCGATCTTCTCGACGTAGGTGCCGTCCTTCTTCCCGGACTTGCACCAGGCGTCCTTGTTGGCCTTCCAGTAGTCGAGCTTCCACTGGCGGTCGGGGATCCGGCCGGTGACCTCGTTGGGCAGGTCGACGCCGGTCTCCTTGCCGAGGCCGAACTGGTGGGCGGTCTTGAAGAACCAGTCCTTGGGCTCGCCCTTCTTCGGGTTGATGCCGCCGTCCTTCTTCCACTCGCGGTCGGCGAGGCCGTAGAAGACGGTGTCGCAGGAGACCTCCAGGGCGCGGCCCAGGGAGATGTCGCCGAAGTTCTCGCCCTCGAAGTTCTTGAAGACCTGGCCGCCCACCGAGTAGGAGCTGGTGCAGGGGTAGCCGCCGTCCCAGGCGTAGCCGGCCTGGACCGCGGCGGCGGTGGAGACCACCTTGAACGTCGAACCGGGGGCCGCCTGACCCTGTATGGCCCTGTTGAGCAGCGGGTAGTCGGAGTTCTTGCCGGTGAGGGCCGTGTAGTCCTTGGCGGAGATGCCGCCGACCCACACGTTCGGGTCGTAGGTCGGGGCGGAGGCCATGGCGACGATCCGGCCGGTCTTGGCCTCCATCACGACGACGGCGCCGGAGTCGGCCTTGTAGTTCTCCTGGGTGATCTTGTCGTACTGCTTGCGGGCGGCCTTCATGGCCTTGTCCAGCTCGTACTCGGCGACCCGCTGGACGCGGGAGTCGATGCTGGTGACCAGGTTCGAACCGGGCTCGGCGGCGTCGGACGTGGCCTTGCCGATGACCCGGCCGAGGTTGTCGACCTCGTAGCGGGTGACGCCGGCCTTGCCGCGCAGCTCCTTGTCGTACTCGCGCTCCAGGCCCGAGCGGCCGACCTGGTCGGAGCGCAGGTACGGGGAGGAGGTGTCCTTGGCCTGCTGGATCTCGTCGTCGGTGACCGGGGAGAGGTAGCCGAGGACCTGCGCGGTGTTGGACTTGCCGGGGGCCGGGTAGCGGCGGACGGCCTCGGGTTCGGCGGTGATGCCGGGGAAGTCCTCGGAGCGCTCGCGGATCTGCAGGGCCTGCTTGGCGGTGGCCTCGTCGGTGATCGGGATCGGCTGGTACGGCGAGCCGTTCCAGCAGGGCTGGGGGGTCTTGGCGTCGCAGAGGCGGACCTTCTGCATGACCTCCGTGGGGCTCATCCCGAGGACGCCGGCGAGCTTGGTCAGGACCGCCTTGCCGTCGTCCTTCTGCTTGAGCAGGTCGGTGCGGGAGGCGGAGACGACCAGGCGGGTCTCGTTGTCCGCGAGGGGGACTCCGCGGGCGTCCAGGATCGAGCCGCGGACGGCGGGCTCGACGACCTGCTGGACGTGGTTGCCGGAGGCCTCCTTCTGGTACTCGGCGCCCTCGCGGATCTGCAGGTACCACAGGCGGCCGCCGAGGGTGCCGAGCAGGGACAGCACCAGGATCTGGATGACGACGAGACGGATCTGGACCCGTGGGGTCCGACCGGTCTCGGGAATGTTGGTCACTGGGCTGCCTCCCCCTCTCCCTGCACGAAGGCGCGTGCGCGTACGAATGATGAACGATGGACCTGTGAGGCCGCGTTCCGCCCCCGTGCACTCGTTCGGGTGAACTCCCCCGTGTTCACAGGCGCTTGACTCCCTTGATGCGGCCGACGCGGACGGTGCGGGTGCGGGCCTTGGCCTTGAGGCCGCCGAGGCCGCCGCGCTGGCCGCCGATGCGCATGCCGGTGCCGGAGGAGATCCAGCCGGAGGAGATGTCGCCCGCCTTGCCGCCGGAGTTGGCCTCCGTGAGCGGGTCGTTGTCGGCACGGCGGGCCAGGGCCATGACGCCGGGGACCACGAACGGGGCGAGCAGCAGGTCGTACAGGGCGGCCGTGATCAGCAGGCTGGTCATGCCGACGTGCCGGGCGGCGGTGTCGCCGACGAGGGCGCCGACGCTCGCGTACAGCAGGGTGGAGCCGATGGCGGCGGCGACCACGACGAGCATCGGGCCGGTCGCGGACTTCAGGCGGCCGTTCTCCGGCTTGATGAGGCCGGCGAAGTAGCCGACGACGCACAGCACCAGGGCGTAGCGGCCGGCGGCATGGTCGGCGGGCGGCGCGAGGTCGGCGAGGAGTCCGGCGCCGAAGCCGACGAGGGCGCCGCCGACATGGCCGTACACCATGGCCAGGCCGAGGACGGTGAGCAGCATGAGGTCGGGGACGGCGCCCGGCAGGTGCAGGCGGGCGAGGACGCTCACCTGGATCACCAGGGCGACGACGACCAGGGCGGAGGAGAGCAGGAGCCGGTTGACACGCATGGGGGATTCAGCTCCTACTGCTGCTCGCCGGTGGTGTCGGACGCGTTGGCGCTCGCGTCCGCGGACGGGGTGACCGTGACGGTCACCGTCGGGGTCGGGGTCGGCTTCGGCTTGGCCGGGAGCACCTCGTCGCCCGGGTCCTTCTTCGGCGCCTGGACGACCACGCCGACGATGTCGAGCTTGGTGAAGGACACGAACGGCGTGACGTACAGGGTGCGGGTGAGGCCGCCGTTGGACGGGTCCACGCTGGAGACCGTGCCGACCGGGACCCCGGGCACGAACGGCTTGTCGCCCTGGGAGCCGAAGGTGACGAGCCGGTCGCCCTTCTTCACCTCGGCCTTGCTGTCGAGGAGTTCGACGCGCAGCGGGCGGTCGCCCTGGCCGGAGGCGAAGCCGAGTTCGTCGCTGCCCTCCATGCGGGTGCCGACGGTGAAGTCGGGGTCGTTGGCGAGCAGCACGGTGGAGGCGTCCGGGCCGACGGTCGTGACGCGGCCGACCAGGCCGTTGCCGTTGAGGACGGTCATGTCGCGCTTGATGCCGTCGTTGTAGCCGACGTCGATGGTGACGGTCCAGGAGAAGCCCTGCGCCGACCCTATGGCGATGACCTGGGCGCCCTTGATGCCGTACTGGCCCTCGGCGGCGACGTTGAGCATCTTCTCCAGCTGGCTCAGGCGGCTGCGGTTGCGGTCGTCGCTGCCGAGCTTCGCCTTGAGGGTCGCGTTCTGCTTCTCCAGCCGGGCCAGCCGGTCGTGCCGTTCGCCGGAGTCACGGACGGCGGAGACGGCGTTTCCGACCGGGTCCACCACCGTCGACATGCCGTTCTCGATCGGGCCGAAGACCGCGGCCGCAGCCTGCCGGGCGCCGTCGACCGGGGAGTTCCTGCCACCTCGGATGTCCACCGTGATCAGCGCGAACGCGATGGCGATCAGCAGCACCAGGAGCAGCCGGCTCTCTTTCGTGTCCCTCACGTGCGGCGGCCGTGCCTTCCTCAATAGGAACCTGCGGGAGCTTGTTCTCAAAGCTTGTGGAGCGTGGGGGGCTTGTGGTGAAGCGTGGGGGTGGGGGGGTGGGAGGCGGGGCGGAGCTCGTTTTGTGTGAGCTTATGCCTCCATATCAACGATCCGCCGCACGAGAGGAGATCATCTCGTACGGCGGAATCGAAGAGTTACGTCATCTGCGCGGCTGGGCGTCCAGGACCTGCTGGAGCGCCTCGAACTCCTCGACGCACTTGCCGGAGCCGAGCGCCACGCTGTCCAGCGGGTCCTCGGCGATGTGGATCGGCATGCCGGTCTCCCGGCGCAGCCGCTCGTCCAGACCGCGCAGCAGGGCTCCGCCGCCGGTCAGAACGATTCCCCTGTCCATGATGTCGCCGGACAGCTCCGGCGGGCACTTGTCGAGCGTCGTCTTGACGGCGTCGACGATGGCGTTGACGGGCTCCTCGATCGCCTTGCGGACCTCGGCGGCCGAGATGACCACGGTCTTCGGCAGACCGGACACCAGGTCCCGGCCGCGGATCTCGGTGTGCTCGTCGGAGTCGAGCTCGTACGCGGAACCGATCGTGATCTTGATCTGTTCGGCCGTCCGCTCACCGAGGAGGAGGCTGTACTCCTTCTTGATGTGCTGGATGATCGCGTTGTCCAGTTCGTCGCCGGCGACGCGGATGGACTGGGCGGTGACGATGCCGCCGAGCGAGATGACCGCGACCTCCGTGGTGCCGCCGCCGATGTCCACCACCATGTTGCCCGTGGCCTCGTGGACCGGCAGGCCGGAGCCGATGGCGGCGGCCATGGGCTCCTCGATGATGTGCACCTGGCGGGCACCGGCCTGCGACGACGCCTCGATGACGGCACGGCGCTCGACACCCGTGATGCCGGAGGGCACACACACCACGACACGCGGACGGGCCAGGTACCGGCGCTTGTGGATCTTCAGGATGAAGTAGCGGAGCATCCGCTCGGTGATCTCGAAGTCGGCGATCACGCCGTCCTTCAACGGGCGTACGGCGACGATGTTGCCGGGCGTGCGCCCGATCATCTTCTTCGCCTCCGCGCCGACCGCCAGAATTCCACCGGTGTTCGTATTGATCGCGACAACGGACGGCTCGTTGAGTACGATCCCGCGACCCCTGACGTACACCAGCGTGTTGGCGGTCCCGAGGTCGACAGCCATGTCACGGCCGATGAACGACATTGAGTTCCCCATCAGGATTCGTCTGGCCTTCCCGGGAGCTTTTGAGGGCATTTCAGGTCGGCGAAGTGGGTGCTGTGACGTGAAGGCTTCCATCGTAGACGCGCCTGCACGAACACTGCGCGAGGGTCTTCGCCATTGTCAGCACGTGTGAGGCCGCCTCGCTTGTGGAGACGGGCCAACGGGGCCACTCGTTCCCCCGATCGGCACGCATATGCCGAGGGACGACCGAAAACGTTCGGCCGTCCCAGGTCACGCAGCTCAACGGGCTGACGCCTCGTCAAAAACTTCCACCAAAACTCCGTACGGGCCCGTCGCGGGGGCCCGGAGGGCTGGGTGCGGGGCCCGGAGGGTTACGCGCGGCCCGGGAAGAAGATCTTGACCTCGCGCTCGGCGGACTCCTCCGAGTCGGACGCGTGGATCAGGTTCTCGCGGACGATCACACCGAAGTCGCCGCGGATGGAGCCGGGCGCGGCGGCGATCGGGTCGGTGGGGCCGGCCAGCGCGCGGACGCCCTCGATGACGCGCTCGCCCTCGACGATCAGGGCGACGGACGGGCCGGAGGCCATGAACTCGACCAGCGGCTCGTAGAACGGCTTGCCGACGTGCTCGCCGTAGTGCTGCTCCAGCGTGGCGCGCTCCAGGGTGCGCAGCTCCAGCGCGGTGATCTGCCAGCCGGCCTTGCGCTCGATACGGCTGATGATCTCGCCGGTCAGGCCCCGACGGACGGCGTCGGGCTTGAGCAGGACGAGGGTGCGCTGGGTCACGGGAGGGCTCCTTCGCGGTACTGACGTGTGCGGTGTGGAGAGGCTACAGGGCTGGCCTGGGCGTTCGTTGTGCGGTGTGCGGGCGTCCGGTGCGGCCGCCTTCGGGGGCTGCCGCCCCCGGACCCCCGCTGCGGCCTGAACGGCCTCGTCCTCAAACGCCGGACGGGCTGTCCTGAGTGCTCTGCGCCGCGAAGCGGGCCTTGGCCTCGTCGATCTTCTTCCCGTAGTGCACGGACGCCCACCACAGGCCGGCGAAGACCGCGCCCAGGAAGTACATCGTCGGGACGAAGATCCCCGACGCGACCAGGGCGATCTGCAGGGCCCAGCCGAGGGCCACGCCGCCGGGGCGGGTGATCACCCCGCACAGGGCCACGCAGAGGAACATGGCGATGCCGCTGACCAGCCACACCGTGGAGGCGGACAGGTCGGCGTCCTTCATGGCGACCAGGGCGGCGAAGCCGATGACGAAGAACTCGCCGATCAGGGTGGAGGAGCAGAGCGTGCGCATGGTCAGCCCCTCCCGAGGAGCAGTCGGGCCTCGCCCACGGTGATGACGGAGCCGGTGACCAGCACCCCGCCGCCGGCGAACTCGCCCTCCTCCTCGGCGAGCGTGATCGCGGCCTCCAGGGCGTCGGGCAGCCGCGGCTCGACCTGGACGCGGTCCTCGCCGAACACCTCGACGGCGATCGCGGCGAGCTCGTCGGCGTCCATCGCGCGGTGGCTGGAGTTCTGGGTGATCACGACCTCGGCGAAGATCGGTTCGAAGGCCTCCAGGAGGCCCCGGACGTTCTTGTCGCCGCTGGCGCCGACCACGCCGATCAGCCGGCTGAAGTCGAAGGCCTCGCCGACGGCCTCGGCGGTGGCGCGGGCGCCGGCGGGGTTGTGGGCGGCGTCGAGGACGACGGTGGGCGAGCGCCGTACGACTTCCAGGCGGCCCGGGGAGGAGACGGCCGCGAAGGCCTTGCGGACCGTGTCGATGTCGAGGGACTCCGGGCGCTGGGAGCCGACGCCGAAGAACGCCTCCACCGCGGCGAGCGCGACGGCCGCGTTGTGGGCCTGATAGGGGCCGTGCAGCGGGAGGTAGACCTCGCCGTACTCGCCGCCGAGGCCGCGCAGGGTGAGCAGCTGGCCGCCGACGGCGACCTGGCGGGCGACGACACCGAACTCCAGGCCCTCGCGGGCGACGGTGGCGTCGACCTCGACGGCCTTCTTCAGGAGCACCTGCGCCGCGTCGACCGGCTGCTGGGCCAGGATGACCGTCGCGTCCTGCTTGATGATGCCGGACTTCTCGCCGGCGATCTCCGCGGTGGTCCCGCCGAGCCGGTCGGTGTGGTCGAGGTCGATGGGGGTGACGACGGCGACGTCGGCGTCGATGACGTTGGTGGCGTCCCAGGAGCCGCCCATGCCGACCTCGACGACGGCGACGTCGACCGGGGCGTCCGCGAAGGCCGCGTACGCCATGCCGGTGAGCACCTCGAAGAAGGAGAGCCGGTACTCCTGCTGCGAGTCGACCATCTCGACGTAGGGCTTGATGTCGTTGTACGTCTCGATGAACCGCTCCGCCGAGATCGGGGCGCCGTCGAGGCTGATGCGCTCGGTGATCGACTGCACGTGCGGGCTGGTGTAGCGGCCGGTACGGAGGTGGAAGGCGCCGAGCAGGGCCTCGATCATGCGGGCGGTGGAGGTCTTGCCGTTGGTGCCGGTGATGTGGATCGAGGGGTACGTCCGCTGGGGCTCGCCCAGCACGTCCATGAGGGCGGCGATCCTGGTGACCGACGGCTCCAGCTTGGTCTCGCCCCAGCGGGTGGCGAGCTCCGCCTCCACCTCGCGCAGGGCCCGGTCGACCTCGGGGTCCTCGGGGCGGCCCGGGACGTCGGCCTGCTGCGGGCCGCCGCCCTGGGTGCGCAGGGTCCGGCTGCCGGCTTCGATCACCGCGAGATCGGGATCACGGTCCGTCTCTGCCGCGACGATGTCGTCGAAGTCGTCGGAGGCGTCGGAGTCGTCTTCGAAGCTCTCGTCGAAGCTTTCATGGGGGTCGTGCGGAGGCAGATCACTCACGGCACCAGTCTACGGAGCCCCGCGGCCGCGTGGTCGCGTCGGTCACCGGAAGCGCCTGCTCGCACCAGATCGTCTTGCCGGCGGAGGTCTGCCTGGTCCCCCACCGCCGGGTGAGCTGGGCCACCAGCAGCAGGCCCCGGCCGCCCTCGTCGAAGACCCGGGCCCGCCGCAGGTGCGGGGCGGTGCTGCTGCCGTCGGAGACCTCGCAGATCAGCATCGTGGTGTCGCGGATGAGCCGCAGCTGGATCGGGGAGCCGCCGTAACGGATGGCGTTCGTGACGAGTTCGCTGACCACCAGTTCGGTGGTGAACGACAGCTCGTCCAGCTTCCAGGCGTCGAGCTGCCCGGTGGTCAGGGTCCGGGCCCTGGCGACGTGCTCGGGGTCCGCGGGGACCTCCCAGGTGGCCACCTGGTCGCAGGGCAGGGCGCGGGTGCGGGCGAGCAGCAGGGTGACGTCGTCGGCGGGTTCGCCGGTGCGCAGCGAGGTCACCACCCGGTCGCAGGCCGCCTCCAGCGACTCGCCCTCCCCGGACACCGCCAGCGCGCCGCGGAGCCGTTCGAGGCCGTGGCTCAGGTCGAGGTTGCGGGAGTGCACCAGACCGTTGCTGAACAGCGCGAGGGTGGAGCCCGCGGCGAGGTCCAGGTCGGTGGTCTCGAACGGCAGCCCGCCGAGCCCGAGCGGCGGGCCGGCCTGGCCGGGGGCCGCCTCCACCGCCCCGTGGGGAGTGATCACGAAGGGCAGCGGATGGCCCGCGCTGGCCAGGGAGCAGCGCCCCGATATGGGGTCGTAGACGGCGTACAGGCAGGTCGAGCCCACCTCACCGGCCTGTTCCCCGGCACCGTCGTCGAGGTGCAGGACCAGGTCGTCCAGGTGGGTGAGGAGTTCGTCGGGGGGCAGGTCGACGTCCGCGAGGGTGCGGACCGCGGTGCGCAGCCGGCCCATGGTGGCGGAGGCCTGGATGCCGTGGCCGACGACGTCCCCGACGACCAGGGCCACCCGGGTGCCCGACAGCGGGATCACGTCGAGCCAGTCGCCGCCGACCCCGGCGCGGGTGCCGGTAGGGAGGTAGCGGTAGGCGAAGTCGACGCTCGGGCAGTCGGGCATGACCTGCGGCAGCAGGCTGCGCTGGAGCGCCAGCGCGGTCTCGCGCTCCCGGGTGAAGCGCCGTGCGTTGTCGATGGCGGTCGCGGCCTTAGCGGCGAGTTCCTCCGCGTCGGACAGGTCGTCCTTCTCGAACGGCGGGGAGTCCCGGGTGCGCCAGAAGACGATCACCCCCATCAGCACGCCCTGCGCCGACAGCGGCGCGGTGATCAGCGAGCTCATGCCGTAGTCGAGGAGCCGCTCCGTGCGCCGGGCGTCGGGAAACCTCGCCCTCCGGGTGACCCGCAGATCGGCGATGAGGCTCGCCCCGCTGCGGATGTGCCGGGTGGCCCCCGGCGGCGGGTCCACGGCGATCAGGGCACCGGCCGGAGCCAGCGGGGAGTCGTCGCGGACGCCGCCCCGGGCCACGCGCCGCAGGACGGTCTCGGCGGCGGTCGGGTCCCCGCCCTGCAGCACGGACTCCTCCAGGTCGACGGTGACGAAGTCGGCGAACCGGGGGACGGCCACCCGCACCAGCTCGTCGGCGGTCCGCCCCACGTCGAGGGTGTTGCCGACGGCGGTGCCGGCGTCGTAGAGCAGCCTCAGCCGCCGGTGGCTCTTCTCCAGGGAGCCGGCCATGGTGTTGAACGCCGTCTCCAGCTGGCCGATCTCCCGGCGCCCGGAGCGCGGCACCCGTGCGCCGAGGTCTCCGGCGGCGAGCCGGGTCGCGAAGCGGGCCATCCTGCGCACCGGCCAGACGATCACCCGGGTCACGTAGGCGCCGTAGGCGACGATCAGGAGGACGGCCACGCCGACGCCGGCGGACGCGGCGATCGTCAGCGAGCGCATCCGGCCCTCCAGCGCCTCCTCGCGCTCGTCGATCGAGGCGCGCTCGGCGTTGAGGTAGCGGTAGAACTGGTTCCGGAGCGCGTCGAGCCGCTGCTTGCCCTCCAGGGTGCGCGCCGTGCTGCTCGCGTCGGGGTCGCCGCGCCGGGCCTCGGCCACGAGCGGGACCGAGTAGTCGTCGACGAAGGACTGGCCGGCCCGCTGTATCTGCTCGGCGAGCTGCCGCTGGGCGTGGGACGTGCTGACGTCGACGAGCCGCTGTGCCTGCCCGGGGAACGCGGTCCGGGCGGCCTCCCAGGGCTTGAGGAACTCGTCCTGGCGGGTGATGACGTAGCTGCGCTGACCGCCCTCCATGTCGAAGACGGTCCCCTGGACCACCCCGATCTGCTCCAGGGCCGGCCGGCCGCTGCGGGCCGAGAGCAGGGAGTGCCGCGCGTCCTGGATCGCCAGCACCAGCATCAGGAAGACGAGGCCCATCAGCACCGCGAGCAGGCCGCCCGCGACAGCCGTCAGGGGGACCAGCCCCCGGTGCGGAGGTGTCCTCGTTCGGCCCCTGCGCTGCATGTGGGCGTTCCCTCCGCCACAAAGCCAAAACGGAACATTAAGGTCATGTTCCTACTTTTGGATTGTAGGGCGGGACTCTGGACGCAGGCGTCCGGCAGCCCCCTGGGAAGGGGCCGCCGGACGCTGCGGGGACGCTTCGGCCACGCCTGCGGAGACCGCTCGGCTAGGCCTGCGGCAGGCGGTCCAGCTGGGCCTCGATACGGGCGATGTCCTCGTCGGCCTTGGCGAGCCGGGTCCGGATCTTCTCCACCACGTTGTCCGGGGCCTTCGCCAGGAACGCCTCGTTGCCCAGCTTGCCCGTCGCCTGGGCCTTCTCCTTCTCGGCTGCGGCGAGGTCCTTCGCGAGGCGCTTGCGCTCGGCCGCCACGTCGATGGTGCCGGAGAGGTCGAGGGCGACCGTGGCGCCGCCGACCGGGAGGGTGGCCGTCGCCGCGAAGGCGTCGCCCTCCGGCTGGAGGCGCAGCAGCTGGCGGATGGCCGCCTCGTGCGGGGCGAGGGCCGTGCCGTCCAGGGTGAGACGGGCGGGGACCCGCTGGCCGGGCTGCAGGCCCTGGTCGGCACGGAAGCGGCGGACCTCGGTGATGACGGACTGGAGGGTCTCGATCTCCCGCTCCGCCGCCTCGTCGCGGAAGCCGCCCGGTGCGTCGGCACCAGGAACCTGCACAGTGGACGGCCAGTCGGCGATCACGACCGACTCGCCGCCGGTCAGCGTCGTCCACAGGGTGTCCGTGACGAACGGGACGACCGGGTGGAGCAGCTTCAGGGTGACGTCGAGGACCTCGCCGAGGACGCGCCGGGAGACCTCGGCGCCCCGGCCGCCCGCCTGGAAGGTGGTCTTGGACAGCTCGACGTACCAGTCGAAGACCTCGTCCCACGCGAAGTGGTAGAGGGAGTCCGACAGTTTGGCGAACTGGAAGTCGTCGTAGAACGCGTCGACTTCGGCGACCGTCTTGTTGAGGCGGGACAGGATCCAGCGGTCCGTCGCCGACATCTCGGCCGGGTCAGGGAGCGGGCCCTCGACGGTCGCGCCGTTCATCAGGGCGAAGCGGGTCGCGTTCCAGATCTTGTTGGCGAAGTTCCGGGACGCCTGGACCCAGTCCTCGCCGATCGGCACGTCGGTGCCGGGGTTGGCGCCGCGGGCCAGGGTGAAGCGGACGGCGTCGGAGCCGTACTGGTTCATCCAGTCGAGCGGGTCGACGGCCGTGCCCGAGGACTTCGACATCTTCTTGCCGAACTTGTCGCGGACCAGACCGGTCAGGGTGATGGTCTTGAAGGGGACCTCGCCGTCCATGGCGTAGAGGCCGAACATCATCATCCGGGCGACCCAGAAGAAGATGATGTCGTGGCCCGTGAGCAGGACGTCGGTCGGATAGAACTTCTCGAGATCCGGGGTCTGTTCGGGCCAGCCGAGGGTCGAGAAGGGCCACAGGCCGGAGGAGAACCAGGTGTCCAGGACGTCGGGGTCCTGCTTCCAGCCCTCCGCCTCGGTGCCGGGCGGCTCCTCGTCGGGGCCGACGCAGACGACCTCGCCCTCCGGGCCGTACCAGACCGGGATCCGGTGGCCCCACCACAACTGGCGCGAGATGCACCAGTCGTGCATGTTGTCGACCCAGTCGAAGTACCGCTTCGACATGTCGGCGGGGTGGATCTCGACCCGGCCGTCGCGGACCGCGTCGCCCGCCGCCTGCGCCAGCGGGCCGACCTTGACCCACCACTGCATGGACAGCCGGGGCTCGACGGTGGTCTTGCAGCGCGAGCAGTGGCCGACGCTGTGGACGTACGGCCGCTTCTCGGCGACGATCCGGCCCTGCGAGCGCAGCGCCGCGACGATCGCGGAGCGCGCCTCGAAGCGGTCGAGTCCCTCGAAGGGGCCGTGGACGGTGATGACGGCCCGCTCGTCCATCACCGTGATGGACTCCAGGCCGTGGCGCTGGCCGATCGCGAAGTCGTTCGGGTCGTGGGCCGGGGTGACCTTGACGGCACCCGTGCCGAACTCCGGGTCGACGTGCGTGTCCGCGACGACGGGGATCGAACGGTCGGTCAGCGGGAGCTTGATGCGCTTGCCGATGAGGTGCCGGTACCGCTCGTCGTCCGGGTGGACGGCGACCGCGGTGTCACCGAGCATCGTCTCCGCACGCGTGGTGGCGACGACCAGCGTGTCGTCCCCCTCGCCGTACTTGATGGAGACCAGCTCGCCGTCGTCCTCCTGGTACTCCACCTCGATGTCCGAGATGGCCGTCAGACAGCGCGGGCACCAGTTGATGATGCGCTCGGCGCGGTAGATCAGCTCGTCGTCGAAGAGCTTCTTGAAGATGGTCTGGACGGCCTTGGAGAGGCCCTCGTCCATGGTGAAGCGCTCGCGGTCCCAGTCGACGCCGTCGCCGAGCCGGCGCATCTGGCCGAGGATCCTGCCGCCGTACTCTTCCTTCCACTGCCAGACGCGCTCGACGAACTCCTCCCGGCCGAGGTCGTGACGGGACTTGCCCTCCTCGGCGAGCTGCTGCTCGACCTTGTTCTGGGTGGCGATGCCGGCGTGGTCCATGCCGGGCAGCCACAGCGACTCGAAGCCCTGCATGCGCTTGCGGCGGGTCAGCGCGTCCATCAGCGTGTGCTGGAAGGCGTGGCCCAGGTGCAGGGAGCCGGTGACGTTGGGCGGGGGGATGACGATGGTGTACGCGGGCTTGTCGCTCTTGGCGTCGGCCGCGAAGTAACCGCGCTCTACCCAGCTCTCGTACAGCGGCCCCTCTACGTCGGCCGGCGCGTACTGGGTCGGCAGTTCGGTGCTGGGCGCTGTGGGCTGCTGCTGAGCATTCTCGGTCACGGGGCCCAGTTTAGAGGTGTCCCGGCACTGTCCCGAAACGCGTTTGTTCTGTAACGGTGGGCACTGTTCCTAATCAGTGAGCAGGAGTGGGTCTTGGACCCATAACTGGTCACTGCGGACACCCCGAACGGTTGTGGATGTCCTGGTCGCCCGCGTTCGCTCCGCGTCCGGTATCACGGATCGTGTCCGTGGTCCGGGGATGCGGGGGCGGGGTCCCTCACACTGAGGGCCTCCGGTTACATGGACTTTCAATGGCGGGACGGGGACTCGATAGATCACCTCAGCCTCATAGTCTCGGACACCGACGCCGACGGGCACTCCGTGGGGATACGTCTTCGCACGCAAAGGTTCGACGGCACAGTGCACAACTGGACGTGGCACAAGAACTACGACGGGAACGGCACGATCAAAGTCTTCAACACAGTGGCGCTTGATGACAGCGGCATAGGGAAGGCCGGGGTGCAGGTCGGCGTCTTCGAAGGAAGTGATCTCCTCGCTTCCTGCTCCACGACCATGGCGAGCAACCCATACGCGTAACCAGGACACGGTCGCGCAGCACCTACGCAAGCGCTGCTGGCGTCTCTTGGTAAGCGAGAACCCCGGTCGGACTTCGACCGGGGTTCTCTCCCATTCCTGCGGCGCGTCTGGTTACGCCGACTTCTGCTCCCCCGCGCCCCGGCCTCGCGCGTCGCGCGGGATCAGGGTCGGGTTGACGTTGGAGTGGACGACGTCGGCCGTGATGACGACGCGGGCCACGTCCTTGCGGGACGGGACCTCGTACATCACCGACATGAGGACCTCTTCCATGATGGCGCGCAGGCCTCGCGCGCCGGTCTGGCGGAGGATGGCCTGGTCGGCGATGGCCTCCAGGGCCTCGCGCTCGAAGTCCAGCTCCACGCCGTCGAGTTCGAAGAGGCGCTGGTACTGCTTGACGAGCGCGTTGCGCGGCTCGATGAGGATCTGCAGCAGGGCCTCGCGGTCCAGGTTGTGGACCGAGGTGATGACCGGGAGGCGGCCGATGAACTCCGGGATCATGCCGAACTTGACCAGGTCCTCGGGCATGACGTCCTCGAACTGGTCCTTGGACTGCAGCTCCCGCTTGGAGCGGATCGTCGCGCCGAAGCCGATGCCCTTGGCGCCCGCCCGCGACTCGATGATCTTCTCCAGGCCGGCGAACGCACCGCCCACGATGAACAGCACGTTCGTCGTGTCGATCTGGATGAACTCCTGGTGCGGGTGCTTGCGGCCGCCCTGCGGCGGGACGGAGGCCGTGGTGCCCTCGAGGATCTTGAGAAGGGCCTGCTGCACACCCTCGCCGGAGACGTCTCGCGTGATCGAAGGATTTTCGCTCTTACGGGCTACCTTGTCGATCTCGTCGATGTAGATGATCCCGGTCTCGGCCTTCTTGACGTCGTAGTCCGCGGCCTGGATCAGCTTGAGGAGGATGTTCTCCACGTCCTCGCCCACGTAGCCGGCCTCCGTCAGCGCGGTGGCGTCGGCGATCGCGAACGGGACGTTGAGCATGCGGGCCAGGGTCTGCGCGAGGAGCGTCTTGCCGGAGCCCGTGGGGCCCAGCAGCAGGATGTTGGACTTCGCCAACTCGATGGCGTCGTCGCGGCCCTGGGCACCGCCGTTCTCGCCGGCCTGAACCCGCTTGTAGTGGTTGTACACCGCGACCGAGAGGGCCTTCTTGGCGGGCTCCTGGCCCACCACGTAGCCCTCCAGGAACTCGTAGATCTCGCGGGGCTTGGGGAGTTCCTCCCAGCGCACCTCGCTCGTCTCGGCGAGCTCCTCCTCGATGATCTCGTTGCAGAGATCGATGCACTCGTCGCAGATGTACACACCGGGCCCTGCGATGAGCTTCTTGACCTGCTTCTGGCTCTTGCCGCAGAACGAGCACTTGAGCAGATCGCCGCCGTCACCGATGCGTGCCACGGTGTGCTTCCCCTTCGCCTGGGAGACGCCTGGACTCTCTCGAATCCAGCGGCTCCTGGTGCTGCCTTATGTCGACGGTACCTTGCCGGGCCCCTCGTACGGGCCCCCCTTGGCACGGTTCACTTTGACGTGCACCTTGCGGTGCGCGGGGTCAAACCGGGCCAAGGGCGGCAGAGAATACATTCTCTGTCAGCGGCCTCTGTCAGCGGACGTCCGCGTTGTTCATCTTCCGGGTGGAGATGATCTGGTCCACGATGCCGTAGTCCAGCGCCTCCTCGGCCGTGAGGATCTTGTCGCGCTCGATGTCCTCGCGGACCTGCTCGATCGGCCGGTTGGAGTGCTTGGCCAGCATGTTCTCCAGCTGGTCGCGCATCCGCGTGAACTCGTTGGCGATGATCTCCAGGTCGGAGAGCTGGCCGCGGCCGGTGGAACCGGCCGGCTGGTGGATCAGCACGCGGGAGTTCGGCAGCGCCATGCGCTTGCCGGGGGTGCCGGCGGCCAGCAGGATGGCCGCGGCGGAGGCCGCCTGGCCCATGCAGACCGTCTGGATGTCGGGCTTCACGAACTGCATCGTGTCGTAGATCGCCGTGAGAGCGGTCATGTCGCCGCCCGGGCTGTTGATGTAGATCGAGATGTCCCGGTCGGGGTCCATCGACTCCAGGCACAGCAGCTGCGCCATGACGTCGTTGGCGGAGGCGTCGTCGATCTGGACGCCGAGGAAGATCACGCGCTCCTCGAAGAGCTTCGCGTACGGGTCGTACTCGCGGATGCCCTGGGAGGTGCGCTCGACGAAGCGCGGGATGACGTAGCGGGCGTCGGGCCGGGGCCCGTCGTAGCGGGCGTCAGCGGCGCCGGGAATGTTGCTCATGAGGGTGTTCACCGTCCTGGTGGCGTTCGGGGGGCTGGAGTCTCGGCGGAGCGCGGCCTGGCCGGGCTCAGGCGGCGCCGGTGCCGCCGCCTCCCGGAACACCGGAGGCATGCGTGATGATCCCGTCGATAAGACCGTACTCCTTGGCCTCTTCCGGGGTGAACCAGCGGTCGCGGTCGCCGTCGCGGACGATCGTCTCGACGCTCTGGCCGGAGTGCAGGGCGGTCAGCTCGGACATGGTCTTCTTGGTGCGCAGCAGGTACTGGGCCTGGATCTTGATGTCCGAGACCGTACCGCCCAGGCCCGCGGAGCCCTGGTGCATCATGATGTCCGTGTGCGGCAGGGCGAAGCGCTTGCCGGCGGTACCGCCGGTGAGCAGGAACTGGCCCATCGAGGCCGCCATGCCCATGGCGATGGTGACCACGTCGTTCGGGATGAACTGCATGGTGTCGTAGATCGCCATGCCGGCCGTCACCGAGCCGCCGGGGCTGTTGATGTAGAGGAAGATGTCCTTGTTGGGCTCGGCCGCGAGCAGCAGCAGCTGTGCGGTGATCTTGTTCGCGATGTCGTCGTCCACCTGCTGGCCCAGGAAGACGATCCGCTCGCCGAGCAGCCGGTTGTAGACCTGGTCTCCGAGGCCACCACCGATGGAAGGCCCGTCGGCGGCGGAGGGCATCAGATTCGTCACGTATCCACCTGCTCGTCTTTACGACGGCGCCGGGCCGTCTCACGTTTCCGTAGCCGGGGGCTTGGCTGCCCTCGTACTCATGGACCCTAACGCGATGGTCCCTTCGGGGAATCCCGGTAACAGGGCTGTTCGCCGGGGGCGTAGCGGCTGCGCCGGTGGGCCGGGGGCCACTCGCCGCGGCTGTACGGGCGCGTGGGCGTGTGCGGGTGCGTCGTGGTCACTCGCGCCCGCGCGACGGCAGTCGCATATCAAACACGGCCCCGCGCCCCCGAAACGGCGGCTGCGCCGCCTTCGAGGGCGCGCTGCGGCTCAGGGGGACGGCAAAGGGGCCCCCGGGATGGTCCCAGGGGCCCCTGTACGCCGTTACGGGCGCCGTAGGGCTCAGCCCTCGGTCTTCTCCTCGGCGGAGGCGTCCGAGGCGTCCGTGGCCTCGGCGGCGGCCTCGGGGGCCTCCGTCGCGGTCTCGTCCTCGTCCTCGTCGTCCAGGTCGACGATCTCGCCGTTGGTGTCCTTCACCGTGGCGGCCTCGACCACGACGGCCAGGGCCTTGCCGCGGGCGACCTCGCCGACCAGGAGCGGGACCTGGCCGCCCTCGACGACGGCCTGGGCGAACTGGTCGGGGGACATGCCGGAGGAGGCCGCGCGCCGCATGAGGTGCTCGGTGAGCTCCTCCTGGTTGACGTTCAGCTTCTCGACCTTGACCAGCTCGTCGAGGACGAACTGGGTCTTGATGCCCTTGACCGCGGCCTCGCGGGTCTCGGTCTCGAACTCCTCCTCGGTCTTGCCCTGGATCTCCAGGTACTTCGCGAGGTCGAGGCCCATCTGGCCGAGCTGGTGGTGCTCCAGGTTGTGCTTGCGGGTGTTGATCTCGTCCTCGAGCAGCTTCTCGGGGACGGGCACCTCGACGAGCTCCAGGAGCTTCTCCAGGACGCGCTCCTGGGCCTGCGTGGCCTGGTCGTACGTCTTCATGTTGGCCAGCCGCTTGCGGCTGTCCTCCTTGAGCTCGTCCAGGGTGTCGAACTCGGAGGCCAGCTGTGCGAACTCGTCGTCCAGCTCGGGGAGTTCGCGGGCGGCGACCTGGGTGACCTTGACGGTGACCTCGGCCTCGCGGCCGGCCGCGGAGCCGCCCTTGAGCTCGGAGGCGAAGGTGGCCTCGCCACCGGCCTCCAGGCCCTTCACGGCGTCGTCGATGCCGTCGAGGAGCTCGCCGGAGCCGATGGTGTACGAGACACCGCTGGCGATGCCGTCCTCCAGGACCTCGCCGTCGACCTTGGCCTCCAGGTCGATGGTGACGACGTCGCCGTCCTCGGCGGCGCGCTCCACCGGGGAGGTGGAGGCGAAGCGCTCACGGAGCTGCTCGACCGACTTCTCGACGTCCTCGTCGCTGACCTCGACGGCGTCGACCTCGACCTCGATGCCCGAGTAGTCCGGGATCTCGAGGGCCGGGCGGACGTCGACCTCGGCGGTGAAGTTCAGCGTCTCGCCGTCCTTCAGCTCGGTGATGTCGACGTCGGGCTGGCCCAGCGGGTTCAGCTCGGCCTCGTTGACCGCTTCGGTGTAGAACTTCGGAAGCGCGTCGTTGACCGCCTCCTCCAGGACCGCACCGCGGCCGAACCGCTGGTCGATGACCCGGGCCGGGATCTTGCCCTTGCGGAAGCCCTTCACCGTGACCTGCTGGTTGATCTTCTTGTACGCCGCGTCGAGGCTGTCCTTGAGCTCCTCGAAGGGCACCTCGACAGTGAGCCGAACCCGGGTCGGGTTCAGGGTCTCCACGGCGCTCTTCACGGTTCGGTCTCCTTGTGGCTGACTTCTTGGGTTCTGCCGGCGCCAGAGGGGCCCGGCGGAGTTTCGCCGCCCGGAGGAGTTCGTAGGCCGCCGTGCGGGGGCCGGGACACGCGGGCGCGCAGCTTGCATAGTAACCGCAGCGGCTCGGGGCCCCAAAAGGCGATCAAGACGGACGCCGTCAGGTGGTGGTCGGGGTGGCGGGATTTGAACCCACGGCCTTCCGCTCCCAAAGCGGACGCGCTACCAAGCTGCGCCACACCCCGTATCGGTGCGACACGTAGGGTACATGCCCGGGCCGCCCGCGTCGGCCGCTTTGTTCACCCGCATCGGCGTGACGTCCACGCGCCATCCGCGCAGACCAACACGTTGGCCTACCCGGCGGACGACCCGCTACGATGCCTCCAGTGCCGCGGTCACCGACCTGCGGCGCGTGTTGTGCGGGCGTAGCTCAATGGTAGAGCCCTAGTCTTCCAAACTAGCTACGCGGGTTCGATTCCCGTCGCCCGCTCTCGACGGTTCAGGGCCAGGTCGGAGGATGTTTCCTCCCCCTGGCCCTGTTCGTTTTCGCAGGGTGCGCGGCGGGCGTACGCGGCGGTGCTCAGAAGTTGATCGAATTTATGGTCTGGGCCAGTGAGTCGAGGAAGCGCTGGATGGAGGGGGCCATCCCGGTCGACGCGAGGAAGAAGCCGAACAGGACCGCGACGATGGCGGGCCCCGCCTTGATGTTCCCCCCTCTCATCATCACCACAAGGATGATCGCCAACAGCAACACCACAGACAGTGAAATGGCCACAACTGATCACACCCTCGGTCGGTCCGCTCTCCGGCCCTGGGGTACGGCCCCGCACCCCCGCCAGATCCATCGTGCCACCAACCCGGCCGCACTATGCGGTTCGTGACACAACGTCGACAATGCACCGCGCACCGACAACCGTCCGCACCGCATTTCGAGGGCCCATCCGCCCCTGGATCCAAGGCAATTGACGGACATGGTTTCGGTGTCCACACAACATGCGCGCAGCTAATTCGAATGATGAACACAGACACGGCAAGGGAAGGCTGTCAGCGGGCGTTATGCACTAATTAGCAGGGATTAATGCGGACATCACGGGTGTAAGTGCCGCATGGAACTGCATAGGGCCAGGCATCTACTTCGGTAAATCGCCGACCCGTTCACAGGCCTTCTCCGGTGATTACCGGGATTCACATCGGCGGTTTTACGAAATCACACAGGCGACGCTAAGGTGCCTCAGATGTCCGACGCCGCCACGTCCCCCGGCCAGAACCGAACACCCCGTCCCCCGGCCCGGCCGCCGACGGGCGGGGAGCGCGACGCGTTCTTCGACAACGCCAAGTACCTGGCCATCGCGCTCGTCGCGATGGGTCACTCATGGGAGCCGCTGAAGGGCGACAGCCGCGTCCTGGAGGCGGTGTACTGCGTCGTTTACGCCTTCCACATGCCGGCGTTCATCATCGTCTCCGGCTACTTCTCCCGGAACTTCGACATGCGCCCGGACCGGCTGAAGCGGCTGGTCACCGGGGTCGTCGTGCCTTATGTCCTGTTCGAGACGGCCTACTCGCTCTTCCAGCGTTTCGTGGTCGGCGACCCCGGCCAGGACATCAGCCTGCTCGACCCCTGGTACCTGACCTGGTTCCTGTGCGCGCTGTTCGTCTGGCGCCTGACCACGCCCCTGTGGAAGGCGCTCCGCCATCCCCTTCCGGTCGCCTTCGGCATCGCGATGCTGGCGTCCGTGTCCCCGTCCATCGGTGACGACCTCGACCTGCAGCGGGTCCTGCAGTTCCTGCCGTACTTCGTGCTCGGCCTGTGCCTGCGGCCCGAGCACTTCCGGCTGGTGCGCCGGTGGCCGGTGCGGATCGCCGCGGTGCCGGTGTTCGCCCTCGCACTGGCGTTCTCCTGGTGGTCCGTGCCCCGGATGAACACCGCGTGGTTCTTCCACCGGGACTCCGCGCAGGAGCTGGGCGCGCCGTGGTGGTGCGGGCCGGTGATGGTGCTCGCCGTGTTCGGCTGCTCCTTGCTGCTGACGGCCGGGTTCTTCTCCTGGGTACCGGGCCGCCGGACGTGGTTCACGGCGCTGGGCGCGGGCACGCTGTACGGCTACCTCCTGCACGGCTTCGTCGTGAAGTACGGCGTCCACGCGGGCTGGTTCGACCCGAGGTGGCTGCACCGGCCGCTCGGCGAGCTCCTCGTCACCGCGCTCGCGGGCGCCTGCGTGACGCTGCTGTGCACCCGGCCCGTGCGGCGGGTGTTCCGGTTCGCCATGGAGCCGGGGATGGAGTGGGCGTTCCGGCGGGACGCGGCGGAACTGGCCCGGGAGCGGGAGCGGAAGCGCGAGCAGGGGGCGCGGAGCCGGGAGATGGCCGGCGCGTGACGGCGCGGGTTCCGCCTACGCGGGGAGGCCGAGGAGGGCGCGCATCCGGGCGTACTTCTCGGTCAGCCGCTTCCGGGTGCCCTCGTCCAGTACGGCGAGACGGCCGGGGTCGGCGTTGTGCGCGAGGTCGGCTTCCTTGACGAGCAGGGCGCCGGGCGTGGCGAGGACGCGGTGGGCGTACGACTCCGGGGGCTCGCCGGGGTGCTTGGTGAGGGCGAGCACGATGGCCCGCGTGCGGGGGCTCACGGCGGCGGTCGCCAGCCACTCCTCGGTGAGGGCGTGGTCCTCGACGGAGTCGTGCAGCCAGGCGGCGGCGATCTGGTCCGGGTCGCCACCGCGGGCGGCCACGCCGTGGGCGACGGCGGCGAGGTGCTCGGCGTAGGGGCAGCCGGCCTTGTCGGTCTGCGCCGCGTGGGCGGCTCGGGCGAGCTTCTCCACTTCGGGGAGGGTGAGGAGGTTCACGGTGCGAGTATCTCGTGGCCGGGGGCGGGGGGTGTCGCTTACCGGCGCTTGCAGGGTGCCTCCCCCAGCCTTCGGCCGGGGGGACCCCCAGCGCCCACCCGTGCCGCCCTGCGGCACGCCTGCCCGCAGCTGAGTGGCTGTGAAGCGCCCCGTCAGGGGCGCGGGGAACTGCGCGAGCAACCCCCACCGGCCCGCGGGGGAATCACAGCCCGCAGCCCCCGTCGGCTACCTCACTCACCTCGCCGCCTCCCGGCAGATCAGCAGCAGCGCCCTGTCGTCGTTGACGTCCTTCGCCACCGCCTCGATCAGGTGCCAGGCCGCGCCGTGGAAGCCGCCGGCCACATAGCGGTCGGCCTCTCCCGTGAGGCGGTCCATGCCTTCCATGATGTCGCGGTCGGACGTCTCCACCAGGCCGTCCGTGAAGATCATCAGGACGTCGCCGGGGCGCAGGGAACCCTTCACCGGGTCGAACTGGGCGCCGTCGTACACGCCGAGGAGGGGACCTTCGGCGGCCTTCTCCTCCCAGCGGCCGCTGCCCGCGCTGAGCTGGAGGCCGGGCGGGTGGCCCGCGGAGTACAGCTCGTAGTCGCCGGAGTCGAGGTCCAGGACCAGGTGTATCGAGGTCGCGAAGCCCTCGTCCCAGTCCTGGCGGAGCAGGTAGCCGTTGGCCGCGGGGAGGAAGGCGTGCGGCGGGAGGGAGCCGAGAAGGCCCCCGAACGCTCCGGAGAGGAGCAGGGCGCGGGACGCGGCGTCCATGCCCTTGCCGGAGACGTCGGTGAGGACGACCTCCATCGTGCGGCCGTTGTTCGTGCGGGCCGCGACCACGAAGTCGCCGGAGAAGGACTGCCCGCCGGCCGGCCGCAGGGCCATCTCGCGGTGCCAGCCCGGCGGCAGCTTCGGCAGCTTGCTCTGCACCCGGATGCGTTCGCGCAGGTCGAAGAGCATGGTGCCGCCGCGCCGCCAGGGCACGCCGACCCGGCTGCGGAACTGGGCGGTGAGCAGCCCGAAGAAACCGCAGGCGGCCACGACCAGGACCACGCCCGGGGTGACCCGGGAGGGGCCCTCGGTGTAGGGGCCGAGCCGTACCGACTCCACGATCAGGGCGGTGGCCGCCGCCGCGTACAGGCCGAGCAGGCTCGCCGGGCGCAGCAGCAGGCCGCCCACGATGATCGGCAGGACCAGCGCGGCCGGGGAGAACCAGACCGAGTTGGCGAGGGTCATGGCGGCGAGGACCGGGACGGTCAGGAACAGTCCGACCAGCGCGATCCAGTCGGAACCATCGCCGCGGAAGTAGTCCACGGCGCTTCTGCGCACGCCGACGCGGGCCCGGTGCCACTGCACTTTCCACCGGGCCGGGAGGGTCTCGGCCTTCGCGCGCCGCTCTCGGTCTACTGCCATTAGTTCGGGACCCTATCCATCGGACCAGCTGCTTGGCACGGGAGGTCCCACTTGTCCCCCGTCCGAGGCTCACCTTCGGGTGCGACTTCACAGTGAACTTCACCGGAAGCCCCCGCGTCGCCGTCCGGGAGAAATTCGCTGGCTCGTCCCGCAATGCGCTGGTAGTCATGGCGTATGGCGAGCGAGCGTGCGACCGAGCTGAAGGTGCTGCGTCCCGAGGAGTTCGACAGGTGGTGGGACCACCTGGTGCGGGCCTTCGGCGCCGGTCCGGCATCGGCCGAGGAGCGCGACCTGGACCGGTCCCTCATCGAGAGCGAGCGTTCGCTGGCCGCCTGGGACGGATCCGAACTGGCCGGGACGGCGGGGGCGTTCCGGTTCCGGATGACGGTGCCGGGCGGTGCCGTGCTGCCCACCGCGGGGATCACCATGGTGAGCGTGGCCGCGACGCACCGGCGGCGCGGGGTGCTGACGTCGATGATGCGCCGCCAGCTGGACGACATCCGGGAGTGGGGCGAGCCGCTGGCCGCGCTGACCGCCTCCGAGCCGGCGATCTACGGCCGCTTCGGGTACGGCGCCGCGACCTTCCAGCTGCACGCGGAGATCGACACGGGCCGGGTGACGCTGGACGTGCCGGCCGGCACCGGTGACGTACGGCTGCGGTACGCCGACCCGGCCGCGGTGCTCGACGCGTGCGAGGCGGTCTACGCGGAGCTGGTGCCGCTGCGGCCCGGGATGCTGGCCCGGCAGCCGGGCTGGGAGCGGGCGGGGCTGCTGGACCCGGAGAGCGGGCGGGACGGTGCGTCGGCGCTGCAGTGCGTGGTCGCCGAGCGGGACGGGCGGGTCACCGGGTACGCCCGGTTCCGTACGAAGCTGGGCTGGTCGCCGAGCGGGCACGACGGCACGGTGTCGCTGGACGACCTCGCCACGCTCGACCCGGCGAGCGACGCGGCGCTGTGGCGGTTCCTGTTCGGCATCGACCTGATGTCGAAGCTGACGGTACGGGGGCGGCCGGTCGACGACGCCTGGCAGTACCAGGTCTCCGACATCCGGCGCTGCCTGACGCGGCTGCGGGACATGGGGTACGTGCGGCTCGTGGACGTCGGTGTGGCGCTCGCGGCGCGCACCTATCAGACGCCGGTGGACGTGGTGTTGGAGGTCGACGACGCCTTCTGCCCCTGGAACGCGGGCCGTTGGCGGCTCACCGGGGACACCAAGGGGGCGTCCTGCGAGCGTACGACGGACACGGCCGAGCTGGCGCTGTCGGTACGGGAGTTGGGGGCCGCGTACCTCGGTGGTGTGTCCCTGCTGTCGCTGGCGCGGGCCGGGCGGGTGGGCGAACTGCGGCCGGGGGCACTGACGGAGGCGTCGGTGGCGTTCGGCTCACCGGTGCAGCCGTGGCTGCCGCACGGCTTCTAGCACGCGCTCGGGGTTTCCGCTCTCGGCGTTTCCGCGCTCAGCGTTTCTGGCAGGTGGGGCACCAGAAGAGGTTGCGGGCGGCGAGGTCGGCGGTGCGGATGCCGGTGCCGCAGAGGTGGCAGGGCAGGGTGGCCCGGCGGTAGACGTACACCTCGCCGCCGTGGTCGTCCACGCGCGGCGACCGGCCCATCGCCTCCGGGGTGTGCTCGGGCCGGACGGTGTCGATGCGGTTGTTCCGGACGCCTTCATGCATGAGTCCGACGAGGTCGGCCCAGATGCCGTCCCACTCGGCGGGGGTGATGTCCCTGCCCGCGCGGTACGGGTCGATCCCGTGCCGGAAGAGGACCTCGGCGCGGTAGACGTTCCCGACACCGGCGATGACCTTCTGGTCCATCAGCAGGGCGGCGATCGTCGTACGGCTGCGGGAGATCCTGCGGTAGGCCGTGTCCGGGTCGGCGTCGGCGCGGAGCGGGTCCGGGCCGAGGCGGGCGTGTACGGCGTTCTTCTCGGCGTCGGTGATCAGGGCGCAGGTGGTGGGGCCGCGCAGGTCGACGTAGGCCGTGGGGTTCGCAAGGCGGAGGCGGACGGTGTCGGTGGCCGGGGGCGCGGGGGCGTCTCCGAAGGCGACCTTGCCGAAGAGGCCGAGGTGGATGTGCACCCAGTCGCTGTCGCGGAAGCCGAGGAAGAGGTGCTTGCCGTGGGCCTCGGTACGGGTGAGGGGGGCGCCGTCTATCAACGCGGCGGCGTCGGAGAACTTGCCCTGCGGGCTGGTTGCCCTCACGGGCCCGGTGAGCCGACGGTAGTCCAGCGCGAGCCGATGGATCGTGTGCCCCTCTGGCACTGAGGTGTTTCCTTTCCCACCCACCCACCCGACTCGGTCAGTGGAGGAGTGAACGTCGAAGGACCGGACGATCCCTACCCGGACCGGAGCAACCAGAGCGCCCCGTCAGGGCTCCCGGGGGATTGTGTCGTCCTCGCCGGCGGCAGCAGCACCCCCGCAAGAGACACGGGGCGTGTCGCCTTCGTCAGCGGCAGCGCCCCTAAGGGGCGCGGGGAACTGCGCGACCAGCCCCCACCCGCCCGCGGACGAACGTCTGCCGGCTGCCTCCCGCCTCGCCCCTCGGGCAACCGAGTCGGGTGGGTGGGCAGACGCTACGGCTGGGGGTGGTGCGCCGGGATCGGGGGGAGGTCGCCCGTCGTCTCGTACGCCGTGAGCATGTCGATGCGGCGGATGTGCCGCTCGCCCTCGGAGAACGGCGTGTTCAGGAAGGTCTCGACGAACTTCGTCGCCTCGTCCTCCGTATGCATGCGCGAGCCCACCGCCACGACGTTCGCGTTGTTGTGCTGTCGGCCGAGCGACGCCGTCTCCTCGCTCCAGGCGAGCGCCGCCCGCACGCCCTTCACCTTGTTCGCGGCGATCTGCTCACCGTTGCCGGAGCCGCCGATCACGATGCCGAGGGCCTCGGGGTCGGCCGCCGTCCGCTCGGCCGCGCGGAGACAGAACGGCGGGTAGTCGTCGTCGGCGTCGTAGATGTGGGGGCCGCAGTCCACGGGGTCGTGGCCCGCCGCCTTCAGCCACTCGACGAGGTGGTTCTTGAGTTCGAAGCCCGCATGGTCGGAGCCGAGATACACGCGCATGAGATGAGTGTGACACGGGCGTGAACGCACGGCAGGGGCGGGGCCGGGCCCCGGAAATCGTGAGTAACACTAAAGAACCTCAGGAAAACCTCAAGTAACGATCTGGATTCAAAGGTTCAGGAATCATATTCCCCCCCCATGACTGCCAAGGGTCTCCACCTTGCTTTCGGGTAGGGGCCCGGCCCTTCAGCCAGGGTGAATGCCCGCTACCCCGTCCGGGATGCTCGGGGTGGCCACGGGCAAGTGGTGGTGACGGGGAGTCGAGGGTCCGGTGACTGGTGGCCTACCGGGTGTGGTCACTCGCACGGGTGATGGTGATCGATGAGGCGCGCCAGTGGGGAACGTGTGGTCTAGGTTCGCGGCATGGCACGGTTTCGGATGTACCCGACGGGTGAGCAGGAGCGGCAGATGCTGCTGCACTGTGCACACGCGAGGTACGTGTGGAACCTCGCTGTCGAGCAGCACGCGCACTGGAAGCCGGGCTGGAGGTCCGCGCCCGGTTTCACGGAGCAGTGCCGTCAGCTCACCGAGGCCCGGCGGGAGAACGAGTGGCTGGCCGCCGGGAATGCCGATGTGCAGCAGCAGGCTCTCCAGGACTTCGCGAAGGCCAAGGCCGCCCGCTTCACGTCCGGGTTCGGTGAGCCGACCTGGCGCAAGAAGTTCATGCATGAGGGCTTTCGTGTCATCGGCACCGACCGTGTGCCCGAGTATCAAGAGGACGGCTCGGCGAAGCTGAACGCGAAAACCGGCAGGCAGGTCATGGGCCGGTCAGTCGTGGTGCGGAAGCTGAACCGGCGGTGGGCTCAGGTGAAGGTGCCCGGCTGCGGCTGGGTCCGCTTCCGTCTCAGCGCCAGGGGCACGGGCGCGAGGCCACCCGACGCGAAGACGTTCCGCGTCACGCTGAAGAACGGGCAGTGGCACGCCGCGTTCACCGCCGTCCCCGAGCCGATCCCCGCACCCGGTACGGGCGAGGTCATCGGCATCGACCGCGGCATCACCATTACCGCCGCCCTCTCCGACGGGCGGAAACTGAACTGTCCGCAGCTCACCGTCCGGGAACGGGCACAGAAGAAAGCGGGCCTGAACCGGGGCATCCTCGCCCAGGGCTGGGGCCTGCTCCGGCAGCGCACCGGGCACAAGGCACAGGGCCGGGTCGAGGACGTCCCCGCCCCGCACACCTCTCTGCGGTGCAGTGTCTGCGGGTGGATCGACAAGAACTCGCGCAAGAGCCAAGCCGAGTTCGTCTGTTCCTCCTGCGGCTTCACCTGCAACGCGGACACCAACGCAGCAGCCGACGTCGCGGCAGGACAGGGCGGGATACCCCGCCCCCGGCGAACAGCCCGTGCCGGAGGGGTGACGACGGCCACCAGCCGTTCGAGCGCCCGTGAACCTCAACCCAAATGGGTTGGAATTCCCCTCTTTTAAGAGGGGGAGGATGTCAACAACAGCATCATCTGGCGGATCGCGGATCGGCGTCTTCTACCTCGGCTCGGTTCGGGTTCGTCGCCGTGTTCTTCAACTACCGGTTCCCTGACTCCGTCTTCCTCTTCCTCGTCAACTCCAGTGGCGCGGTGGCCCTGTTCGTCTGGCTCGTCATCTGCTTCTCGCAGCTGCGGATGCGGAAGATCATCCAGGCCGAGGCGCCGGAGAAGCTCGTCGTGAAGATGTGGCTGTACCCGTACCTGACCTGGGCGACGGCCGGTCTCATCGTGTTCGTGCTGGGCTACATGCTGACCGACACGGAGGGCGAGAGCAGCGGTCGTACGACCGTGCTGCTCTCGCTGCTGGTCGCGGCGGCGGTGGTCGCGGTCGCCGTGGTGAAGCAGAAGGTGACCGACGGCCGTACCGCCCCGGTGGCCGCCGAGCCCACCGACAAGGTGTCCGTCGGCTGACCCTCACAGCAGGGTGAAGCTCTCCTTCACCTGCTCGTAGGTCCGCACGGCCTGGGCTTCGACCGCCGGCTGGTACCAGGTGTTGATCTGGTACGACTTGCCGTCGGCGTCGAAGCCCAGCAGCCGTGCGTGCCACGGGGTGCCCTTGAGGGTGAAGGTGTACTCCCAGACCACCGCCGGGTGGCCGCGGAAGGTCGTCTCGGCCAGCCGGATCTTGGTGTAGTCCTGGCCCTGGTGGGCGCTGCGTTCGGAGGCGCTCCAGGTGTCCATGAGGTTGCCGCGGGCGAGTGAGGACTTGGCCACGAGCTCCTGGCTGCCGTCGGGGGAGGTGTAGTGGACCTCGGCGCCCGTCTTCACGTCCCTGCGCCAGCCGGTGGGCGGCGCCCAGGCGAAGCCGCCGGCCTCCTCGTGGGCGCCGGGTGGGAGGGAGCGGGGGCGGGCGGTGCCCTCGACTGTGGGCGCCGATGAAGTGGGCGTCGAGGTCGAGGGGGTTGAGGAGTTGCCGGTCGCTTTATTGCTTTCGCCGCCGCCTGTTGTGGTGGTGAGGAGGATGGCGAGGGCGGTGGCTACCGCTGCGGTTCCCAGTACGGCGAGGAGAGTTGTGCGTTTGGGGGCCTTGCGGTGGTGGGGCGGTGCGGGTGCGTGGGGGCTGGTCGCGCCGTTCCCCGCGCCCCTTTCGGGGCGCTGCGGTTCGGGGCGTTGTAAGGCGGGGCTCGGCTGAGGACGGGTCGGGAGTGTCGGGCCCGTCGGACTGTTCGACGGGGTTTCCGAGCGGACCTCTGCGCGGGGTTCCGAGGGGGCTTCTGTGGATGCGCTGACCGGTGGGGACGGCTGTATCTCGGTCGGCGGTGGCTGGGGGCGTTCGTCCTCGGGGGCCGGGAGGTGCACCACGTACGCCGGGGTCGGGCGTTCCGCCGGGCGTGGGGCCGGATGGCGCTCCGTCGGGGTCTGCGTCGGGTACGCGACCGGGCGCAGTTCCTGTTCCACCTCCTCCAGGCCTGGTCGCGTCGTCGGTTCCTTCTCCAGGAGCGCTGCCAGGACGTCGTGCAACGGGCCTGCCGTGGGCGGTAGTTCGGGCTCCTCGTAGAGGACCGCGTGCAGGGTCGCCAGGGTGGTGTCGCGGGAGAAGGGGGAGCGGCCGCCGAGGGCCGCGCACAGGGTCGCGCCGAGCGACCAGAGGTCGGACGGCGGGCCCTGCGGGCGGCCGGAGATCCGCTCGGGTGCCATGTAGTCGGGGGAGCCGACGAGCATGCCGACCATGGTGAGCGCCTTGGCGTCCTGGATCGCGGCGATGCCGAAGTCGGTGAGGACGACCCGGCCTGCGGTGCTCTCGACCAGGACGTTCCCGGGTTTGATGTCGCGGTGCAGCACTCCCCCGGCGTGCACCTGGCGCAGCGCCGCCACCAGGCCGAGGCCGATGCGGGCCGCCGCGCGCGGGCTCAGCGCCCCCTCCTCGGCCATGATCCACTCCAGCGAGCGGCCGTGGACCAGCTCCATGACGATCCACAGGCGGTCGCCCTCGTCGACGACGTCGTAGACCCGTACGACGTTGGGGTGGTCGATCCGGGCGGTGGCCCTGGCCTCGCGCAGGGTGCGTTCGCGGCGGGTGCGGGTGTCCTCGGCGTCGAGGCCGTCGATCCGCATCTCCTTGACGGCGACCTGCCGGTCGAGCGTCTCGTCGGCGGCCCGCCACACCCGCCCCATCCCGCCCTGCCCGATACTCTCGGCCAGCCGGTAGCGGCCGGTCACCAGCAGCCCGGGAACCCCACCCTGCCCCGCGCTCTCCGGACTCCCCGCACCAACTGAATTCCCTGAATTCCCTGGCCCCTCCGAACTCCCTGAGTTCCCCGAATTCCCTGAATTACCCGGCAATTCGCTGCACCCCCTCAACGACCGCCCCTGCTGACACACAATGGTCACACTTACGGCCGTACCAGCATAGTGCGGAGAAATCTTGTGGTACCTCTTCAAGTGGCCGCGAATTCAGGCGCGGTCCAGGGGGTTGCAAGGGGGACGAACATGAGTTCTCGTCGTACGGCCCGGCGGCTTGCTGTGGTCACGGGATCACTGGTGACGGCGTCTTTTTCGGCCGTGATGATCCTGCCGTCCACGGCCGTCGCCGACGACCAGGGACCCGGAAGCAGCAAGGGGGGAAAGGCGGTTGACCAGGCAGCCGACGGTGTGAAGCTGACGACCACGCTGCCCGAGAAGATCTCGGTCGACAACAGTTCGCAGAAGACGGCGATCACTGTCACCGTGAAGAACGAAGGGACCAAGGAGAGCGGCGACATCAGGCTTTTGGTGGTCGGTTTCGACGGCCTGCAGGTCACCGGCGTGCAAGGCTGCGACGCTCTCGCGGCAAAGGATTTGCCGGCCGGTTCGAACAGTGCGTTCAGCTGTTCCGTCGGGGCGCTCGGCGCGGGCAAGTCGAAGTCGTACGCCGTGGACGCGACGTTCGACCTCGGCAGGACCGGGAAGATCTGCCTGCCGGTGCAGAGCGCGGACGGGAAGAAGACGTTCTGGCAGCAGGGCCCGGTGCCGTTCGGTACGACGAACCCGTCGCCGAACGCCCCGGCCACCCCGCTGCTGCTCGGCACCGACAACAAGCCGGTGGGGCCGAGCGGCGACCAGCTGCCGAAGACCGGCGCGGGAAGTGCGGTTCTGCCGCTCGGCGCGGCCGGGGCGGCGCTGATCGCGGCCGGGGCGGCGGGGGTGTGGTGGTCGCAGCGGCGGCCGCGGCAACGGTCGTAACACCCGGTACGACAGCGGGGCCCGGGGTGCCGAGGCATCCCGGGCCCCGCTGCGGTGGTGCGGGGTCAGCGCTTGTCGACGAGCTTCCACGCCGTGGGGACCGCGCCCATCGCGAGGGCCGCCTTCACCGCGTCGCCGATCAGGAACGGGGTGAGGCCGGCGGCGATCGCCGCGGACGCGGACATGTCGGCGGCGTACGCCAGGTAGGGCACGCCGATCGCGTAGATGATCGCCTCGCCGAGCAGCATCGTGCCCGCCATCCGCAGCACACCGCGGTCGGCGCCGCGCCGGGCCAGGGCGCCGACGACGGCGGAGGCGAGCATCATGCCGAGGATGTAGCCGAAGGAGACGGAGACTCCGGAGGTGCCGCTCGCGAACCACGGCACGCCCGCGAGGCCCGCCAGCGCGTACAGGGCGAGGGAGAGCAGGCCGCGGCGGGCGCCGAGGGCGGTGCCGACCAGCAGGGCCGCGAAGGTCTGGCCGGTCACCGGGACCGGGGAGCCGGGCACGGGCACCGCGATCTGGGCGGCGAGGCCGGTGAGCGCGGCGCCGCCGGCCACGAGGGCCGTGTCGCGCACCCGGGACGCGGGCAGGAGGTCGGCGAGGACGGTGCCGGTGCGGGTCGACGCGGCGGCGGTGGCGGTGCTCATGGGGACTCCGCGGGTGGGGTGGGCGGACGGGGACACCGTGACGCTATCCCGGCCCGTCTGAGCCGGACACGTCAGCGATCGACAAAGGCCGGAAGCGGCACTTGGTGGGCTCCCCACAAAGGATGTGGGTTACACGCGGTACGGGGTGACGCCGATCACTGAGGCAGGGATGTTTCAGTCACGTCAACGGCGTTGAACAGGCCTGTGGAGTTCCACCAATCGAATCCCAGTGGTCTGGTGGGATTCAAGGTTTCTGGCCTACGCTTTCGGACATGGTCGCCCAGTCCCGGAACTTCACGTCGCGTCGCTATGTCGACCTGCGACGCCAGGGGGCTGCCACCTGTCGCCGTACGCCCTGAGGCCGCGCGGCGGGAGACCGGTCCGGCGCGCCTCGACGTCCGAGACGAGTCGGCCCCGTTCCCGAGGACGGTTTCCCATGCCCCGTACCGCGGCACCCCCGCCCACCTTCGCACCCCGTGACCGGCGGCGGACCAGCGCCAGTGTGGTCCTGCGCTCGGTCCTCGAACACGGGCCGGTCGCCCGCTCCACCATCGCCCGGCTGACCGGGCTGTCCCCGGCCTCCGTCACCGACTACTGCGCCCGGTTCACCGAACTCGGCCTGATCCGGGAGACCGCGGCGCCGCAGCGCGTCAAGGGCGTGGGCCGCCCGCATGTCCCGGTCGACCTGGACGACTCGCGGTTCGTGGTCGGCGGGGTGCACGTGGCCGTGCCCTACACCACGGTCGCCCTGCTCGACCTGCGCGGACGGGTCCTCGTACGGCGGGAGTTGAAGCACCGCTCCACCGACCCGCGCGGGGTGCTGGCGCGCGCCGCCGCCGGGCTCGCCGCGCTGCTCGACGAGGTGCCCGGCAGCCGGCCGCTGGGCGTCGGGGTCGCCGTCGGCGGCTGGGTGGACCGGGACTCCGGGACCGTCGTCGAACATCCGCTCCTCGGCTGGCGCGAGGTGCCGGTGCGCGAGCTGCTCGGCGCGCACACCGGGCTGCCGGTCCATGTGGACGGCCACGCGCGGGCGCTGGTCAACGGGGAGCGGCTGTTCGGGCGGGCCCGGGGCAGCCGGAGCGTGCTGCACCTGTTCGTCGGGAACGTGGTCGACGCGGCCTTCGCCACCGGCGACGAGGTGCACCACGGCCCGCGCTCCCAGGCCGGCATGATCGGCCATCTCCCGGTGCCGGGCGGCACCGAGCCCTGCGACTGCGGACGCACCGGCTGCCTCCAGGTGGAACTCAGCGAGCGCACGCTGGTGCGGCGGGCCCGGGCGGCCGGGGTGACGGACAGCGGCAACCCGATGGACGTCCTCGCAGCGGCCGGGGCCGGCGATCCGGCGGCCGCGGGGCTGCTGGTGGAGCGGGCGCGGCTGACCGGGCGGGCGGCGGCGCTGCTGCTCGACGTCCTCAACCCGGAGAGCGTGGTCGTCACCGAGGTCGGCGTGCTGTACCGCGAGGACTGTCTGCGCGCGCTGCGCGAGGCGGTCGGGACGGAGCGGGCGGCCGTGGTCGCGCCGACCAGTTTCGGGGCCTCGGTACTGGCGGTGGCGGGCGGTTCGGTGGTCCTGGACGTGCTGTACCGGGACCCGCTGAGCGCCTCGTCCCCGACGACTCCGGCGGCTCCGGCCACGGCTTCGGCCACGGCTTCGGCCCTGTCACCAGAGCTTATTTAATTCAGAAACTCGGAATATTGACAGCCGTCACACACGGCAAGGAACATCCATCTCATGACCTGTCGCACCCTCTGTTGCTGACGTCTTGACGCGCCCCGGGCGCGCATTTCCCTCTGCGTGAGATCTCTCTTTCCGGCCTTCCGTCGCCGGGAATTCGCCCTGCCTTTCTGCTGCTTTTCTCCCCGGAGCACTCCCATGCCTTCTGCGTCCCCTTCCGGCATCGACCGCCGGCTCTTCCTGACCTCACTGCTCGGCGCCTCCGCGGCCGTGGCCGGGCTGAGCGGCTGCGCGGGCGGCAGTGCCGCCGCCGACACCGCGGGCGCCTCGACCGCTCCGCTGGCCGCCAAGGTGCCGTCCGGCACCAGCCTGAAGATCGCCTCCTATCTGAACACCCAGCAGCTGCAGTTCAAGCTGGCGAAACTGCCGGCGCTGCCGTTCACGGTGTCGAGCTGGGTGAACATCGGGGCCGGTCCCGATGTCATCAACGCGTTCCGCGCGAAGTCCCTGGACCTCGCGAACAATGCGGGTATCCCGCCGATCCAGGCGCAGTACCAGGGATTCGCGACGAAGATCGTGGCGGTCAACATCACCCGTAAGCCGAACTACCTGTTCGCCACCAAGCCCGGCAGCGACATCCGCACGGTCGCCGAGTTCAAGGGAAAGAAGCTCGCCTTCTCGCAGGGGCAGGCGCAGGGTGTCGTCCTGCTGCGGGCGCTGAAAGAGGCCGGGCTCGCCTACGACGACGTGAAGCTGGTCCCGCTCACCAGCAACCAGTTCCTCACCGCCCTGCAGTCCGGCCAGGTGGACGTCGCCCCGCTGGCCAACACCCAGGTGCCGGCCTACCTCCAGCAGTACGGCCCGAAGGGCGCCCACACCATCGCCACCGACGTCGTCGACCTGCTCAACCTCCTGTGGGCGCCGCAGTCGGTGCTGAACGACAAGGCCAAGGCGGCCGCGGTCGCCGCGTACATCCCGCAGTGGGCCAAGGGCCTGGTCTGGCAGTGGGAGAACCCGGACACCTGGAACGAGGAGTTCTACGTCAAGACCCAGAACCTCACGCTCGCGCAGGCCCAGGGCATCACCAAGCTCGCCAACAAGCCGCTGTTCCCGCCCAGCTGGGACGAGGCGATCAAGTGGGAGCAGGAGACCGCGGACCTGCTGGCGGAGGGCGGGTTCGTGAAGAAGACCGACGTCTCCTCGCTCTTCGACCACCGCTTCGAGTCCATCGCCGCGAAGGCCGTACCGGCGGAGTACCGGAAATGACCGCCGTCACCAGCGCTCCCGCGCCCGTGGTGGAGGCGCATCGGGTCAGGCCGCGCCGCCGGCTCTCCCCCGGCCGCCGGCTGCCCGCCGCCCGGCTGGCCGGGCCGCTCGTCGTCCTCGCCGCCTGGGCGGTCGCCTCCGCCGCCGGACAGCTCGACCCCGGCGCGATCCCGGCGCCCTGGACCGTCCTGGACACCGCCGTCCACCTGTGGACGGCCGGGACCCTGCGCACCGACATCCTGACCTCCGTGGAGCGGGCCGGGTACGGCTTCGCGATCGGCCTGGCCGCCGGGGTGCTGCTGGCCCTGGCCGCCGGGCTCAGCCGCACCGGTGAGGCGCTGATCGACGGGACCGTGCAGATCAACCGCGCGATCCCCACCCTCGGCCTGATCCCGCTGTTCATCCTCTGGCTGGGCATCGGCGAGACCTTCAAGATCGCCATCATCGCGATCGTCGTCTACATCCCGGTCTACCTGAACACGCATGCCGCGCTGTCCGCCATCGACAGCCGGTACGTCGAACTCGCCGAGGTACTGGACCTGTCGAGGCTCCGGTTCATCCGGGAGATCGTGATCCCCGGCGCGCTGCCCGGATTCTTCGTGGGGCTCCGGCTCGGCGTCACCGGCTCCTGGCTCGGCCTGGTCGTCCTGGAGCAGATCAACGCCACCAGCGGCCTCGGCTACATGATGTTCCAGGCCCAGAACTACGGGCGCAGCGACATCATCCTCGTCGGTCTGCTGATCTACGGCGTCTTCGGTCTCCTCTCCGACACCGTGGTCCGGATCATCGAACGGAGGGTGCTGTCATGGCGCCGCACACTGAGCAGCTGACCCGCCCCGCCGTCCGACTCCGGGGCCTGACACGGTCGTTCGGGGACCGTACGGTCCTCGACGGCATCGATCTCGACCTGCCGGCCGGGCAGTTCACCGCCCTGCTCGGGCACAGCGGCTCCGGCAAGAGCACCCTGCTGCGGGCCGTCGCCGGACTCGACCACGGGGTCACCGGCAGCGGGGAACTCACCGCCCCGGAACGGGTGTCGGTGGTCTTCCAGGACTCCCGGCTGCTGCCCTGGCGCCGGGTGCTGGACAACGTGGTGCTGGGGCTGGACGGCAAGGACGCCCACGAGAAGGGGCGTGCGGCGCTGACCGAGGTCGGGCTCGCGGGCCGCGAACGGGCCTGGCCGGGCGAGCTGTCCGGCGGCGAGGCGCAGCGGGCCGCGCTCGCCCGGTCCCTGGTCCGCGAACCCGAACTGCTCCTCGCCGACGAGCCGTTCGGCGCGCTGGACGCGCTCACCCGGATCAGGATGCACCACCTGCTGCGCGAGCTGTGGAAACGGCACCGGCCGTCGGTGCTGCTCGTCACCCACGACGTCGACGAGGCGATCGTCCTCGCCGACCGGGTGCTGGTCCTGGAACGGGGGCGGATCGGCCTCGACCTGACCGTCGACGGGGGTTCCCGTGGGGAGTACCGGTCGCGGTTGCTGGCGGCGTTGGGGGTCACGGAGGACACGTGAACGTCCCCGGGGGCTGCCGCCCCCGGACCCCTGCTTCGGCCTGAACGGCCTCGTCCTCAATCGCCGGACGGGCTCGAAAAGACACGCAAAGGACCCCGCATGACCCGCCAGCTCCACCTCAACGCCTTCCTCATGACCACCGGCCACCACGAAGCCTCCTGGCGCCTGCCGGAGAGCGACCCCTACGCGCACGTCGACCTCGCGCACTACGTGCGGCTGGCCCGGACCGCCGAGCGCGGCACCTTCGACTCGCTCTTCCTCGCCGACGGACCGCACCTGTGGGGCAGCGTCGCGCAGCGGCCCGCCGGGGCCCTGGAGCCGCTCACCCTGCTCACCGCGCTGGCGACGGCCACCGAGCACATCGGCCTGATCGCCACCGCGTCCACCTCCTACAACTCCCCCTACAACCTGGCCCGCAGGTTCGCCTCGCTGGACATCATCAGCGGCGGCCGGGCCGGCTGGAACATCGTCACCACCGCGGGCGCCGAGGCGGCCCGCAACTTCGGCATCGACGAGGAGCCCGCACACGCCGAACGGTACGCGCGGGCCGCCGAGTTCCTCGACGTGGCGCTGAAGCTCTGGGACAGCTGGGAGGACGACGCGATCGTCGCCGACAAGGCGTCCGGCGTCTGGGGCGACGACGCGAAGATCCACCCGCCCCGGCACCGGGGCACGTACTTCGGTGTCGAGGGCGCCCTCAACGTGCCCCGCTCCCCGCAGGGTTACCCGCTGCTGGTGCAGGCGGGCTCCAGCGAGGACGGCAAGGCGTTCGCGGCCCGGTACGCGGAGGCCGTGTTCACCGCGCAGCAGACCGTCGAGGAGGCGCGGGCGTTCTACGCCGACCTCAAGGCACGGACGGTCGCGGCCGGTCGCGACCCCGACCACATCAAGGTGCTGCCGGGCATCGTCCCCGTGATCGGCTCGACCGAGGCCGAGGCGCGGGCGCACGAGCAGCTCCTGGAGGACCACATCGTGCACCGGCACGGGGTGGCCAACCTGGAACGGCTCCTCCATCTCCCCACCGGATCCCTTGAGCTGGACGCCCGGCTCCCCGCCGAGCTGCCGCCCGAGGACGCCATCGAGGGCGCCAAGAGCCGCTACACGCTGATCGTCGGGCTCGCCCGCCGCGAGCGGCTCACCGTGCGGCAGCTGATCGGGCGGCTCGGCGGCGGCCGCGGTCATCTGACCTTCGCCGGGACCCCGGAACAGGTCGCCGACGCGATCGAGACCTGGTTCACCGAGGGCGCCGCCGACGGCTTCAACATCATGCCGCCCGTGCTGCCCTCCGGCCTGGAGACCTTCGTCGACCACGTCGTCCCGATCCTGCGCGCCCGCGGCCTGCTGCGCAGCGACTACGGCCCGCGCCGGACCCTGCGGGAGCGCTACGGCCTGCCCCGCCCCGCCAACCAGTACGTCACCCCCGCGCTCGCCACCGCCTGAAACCCCGGAAGCCCGGAAGCCCGACACCCCGAACGTCTGAACGTCTGAAAGGACGCCCCGCATGTCCATCGAGATCCGCAAGGTCACCGCGCACATCGGCGCCCAGGTCCTGGGCGTGGACATCTCCAAGCCGCTGGACGAGGAGCAGGTCGCCGCGATCCGTGCGGCCCTGAACGTCCACAAGGCCCTGGTCTTCGACGACGTCCACCTCGACGACGAGGGCCAGGAGGCCTTCGCCCGGCACTTCGGGGACCTCACCACCGCCCACCCGACGGTGCCGGCCGTCGACGGCGCCCCGAACGTGCTGCCCGTCGACAGCGAGCGCGGCCGGGCCAACCACTGGCACACCGACGTGACGTTCGTCCTGAACCCGCCCCAGGCCAGCACCCTGCGCTCGCTCACGGTCCCGCCGTACGGCGGCGAGACCCTGATCGCCAGTTCGGCCGCCGCCTACCGCGACCTGCCCGAGCCGCTGCGCGCGCTGGCCGACACGCTGTGGGCGGAGCACACCAACGACTACGACTACGCCGTGCCGGACGAGGAGAAGGCCGCCCAGCGCGCCCAGTTCACGTCGATCAAGTTCCGCACGGTCCACCCGGTGGTGCGGGTGCACCCGCTGACCGGTGAACGCGGCCTGTTCATCGGGGGGTTCGCGCAGCGGATCGTCGGCCTGTCGAAGGACGAGTCCCGCAAGGTCCTCGACCTGCTCCAGGCGTACGTCGCCCGGCCCGAGAACATCCTGCGCCACCGCTGGTCCCCGAACCAGCTGGTCCTGTTCGACAACCGCATCACCCAGCACTACGCGGTCGACAACTACGACGGCCGGCCGCGCCGCCTCCACCGGGTCACCGTCGCCGGTGACGTCCCGGCCGGCATCGAGGGCAAGGAGAGCTACTCGATCGAGGGCGACGCCTCGCACTACACGTCCGTAGCCGCGTGAACACGTCACGTTAACGGTGCGTCCGGATAATGGGCGGCCTCCCCGGAACAGCGGGGAGGCCGCCCACACTATGGGCGCTTTTGCCCATCTCACGCATTGGACGAGCCGCGCCCATGCCGCACCGCAGCACCCCGGTCGAGACCCCGCCGACGCACGACGACGGCGTCTCCCCCACCCCCTCGCCCGCCCTCTCCCCCGGCCTCAGGCAGCGCCATCTGTCGATGATCGCCCTGGGCGGGGTCATCGGCGCGGGTCTCTTCGTCGGCTCCGGCGCCGCCATCGCCGCCGCCGGGCCGTCCGTCGTCATCGCCTACACCCTCTCCGGGCTCCTCGTGATGCTGGTGATGCGGATGCTGGGCGAGATGTCGGCCGCACATCCGTCGTCGGGCTCGTTCTCGACGCACGCGGAGCGGGCGATCGGGCCGTGGGCGGGCTTCACGGCCGGCTGGTCGTTCTGGGTGCTCCTCTGCACGGCCGTGGGCCTGGAGGGCATCGGCGCCGCGAAGATCGTCACGGGCTGGCTGCCGGGGACGCCCGAGTGGGCGTGGGTGGCCCTCTTCATGGTCGTCTTCTGTGTCACGAACCTGGCCGCGGTGCGCAACTTCGGTGAGTTCGAGTTCTGGTTCGCGGCGCTGAAGGTCGGCGCGATCGGCCTCTTCCTGGTGCTCGGCGTCCTGGCGATCGCCGGTGTGCTGCCCGGCACCGGCTCCCCGGGCACCTCGAACCTGACCGACTTCCTGCCGCACGGCAGCGAGGGCCTGATGATCGGCATCCTGGCCTCGATCTTCGCGTACGGCGGCCTGGAGACGGTCACCATCGCGGCGGCCGAGTCCGAGGACCCGGTCCGGGGCGTGGCTAGCGCGGTCCGCACGGCGATGTGGCGCATCGCGCTCTTCTACATCGGCTCGATGGCGGTCATCGTCACCCTGGTCCCCTGGGACTCGGAGGAGCTCGTCGAGAAGGGCCCGTACGTCGCGGCCCTGGACCGCCTGGACATCCCGGGCGCGGGTCAGCTCATGAACGTCGTCGTGCTGGTCGCCCTGCTCTCCGCGATGAACGCGAACATCTACGGCTCCTCGCGCATCGCCCACTCCCTGGTGGAGCGCGGCCAGGGCCCGCGGGCGCTCGCCAGGCTCTCCGGCGGCGTCCCGCGCCTCGCGGTCCTCGCCTCCTGCGTCTTCGGCTTCGTCTGCGTCGTGCTCAGCTACTGGCGCCCGGACGACGTCTTCCCCTGGCTCCTCAACATGATCGGCGCGGTGATCCTGGTCGTCTGGGTCCTCATCGCCGTCTCCCAGCTGCTGCTGCGCCGCCGCACCCCCGAGAAGCCGGTCGTGCGCATGTGGGCGTTCCCGTACCTGACCTGGCTGGCGCTGGCGGGCATGGCGGCGATCCTCGTCCTGATGGCCCGCGAGGCGGACACGCGCGTGCAGCTGTACTACACGGGCGGCATGACGGCCGTCCTGGCGGCGGTGGGTTACGCGCGGCAGCGGCGGCGCCCCGCGGGCTGACGGCTCAGGGCTTGCGGCCGAGGCCGCCGTGCTGGCCGATCGGACGGGGGGCCGGGTCCGTGTCGGGGCGCCACAGGGGCACCGACACCACCCCCGGGCCGACCAGGTCCAGGCCCTCGAAGTAGCCCTCGATCTGGTCGACGGGGCGCAGGTAGTAGGGGACCGCGCCGGTCTCGTTGTAGGCGTCCTGCGCCTGCTCGTAGGCGGGGTCGGTGCCGCGCGAGCCGTCGTTGACGCAGAGGTGACTGCCGGCCGGCAGGCCGGACAGCAGGGCGCGGACCAGGTCACGGGCTCGGTCGTGACCGTCGACGTGGCCGAGGATGCCGCTGAGGATCAGGGCGGTGGGGCGGGTGAGGTCGAGGGTGCGGGCCGCGGCCTGCAGGATGCGCTCCGGCTCGTAGAGGCTGAGGTCCTCGTACGCGGTGACGCCCTCCTCGGTGGAGGTGAGCAGGGCGCGGGCGTGCGCGAGGACCAGCGGGTCGTTGTCGACGTACACGATCCTCGACTCGGGGGCCAGGCTCCCCCACAGCCCTTCGGGCGTGGGGGTACCCCCATTCGCTCCGGCTACGCTCCGCTCGCGACCTCGTGGGTGTTGTCGACGGTCGGCAGGCCGGTGCCGACGTCGAGGAACTGGCGGATGCCGGCCTCCCGGACCAGGTACCCGATGCTGCGTCCGAGGAAGGCGCGGCTGCTGCGGGCGATGGTCACGATCCCGGGGAAGACGGCGGTGCAGGCGTCGCCGGCCTCCTGGTCGACGAGGTAGTTGTCCTTGCCGCCGAGCCAGTAGTTCCAGATGCGCGCCGAATGCGGCACCGAGGTGTCGATCTCCGTCATGTGCCCATGGTGCTACGGGAGATGGGGCGTGCGGGGCCGTTGTGGGGATCCGCGCCCGGCGGGACGGCCGCCGGGCGCGGAGCGGGGACCTAGAGGTTGCTGAAGTCGGGGCCCTTGGTGCGGGTCCGCTTGATCTCGTAGAAACCGGGCACGGAGGCGACCGCGAGGGTGCCGTCCCACAGGCGGGCCGCCTCCTCGCCCTTGGGGGCGGGGGTGACGACCGGGCCGAAGAAGGCGATCTGCTCGCCGTCGGCACCGGGGACCGCGATGACCGGGGTGCCGACGTCCTGGCCGACCTTGTCTATGCCCTCCTTGTGGGAGGCGCGCAGCTCGGCGTCGAACTCGAAGTCCTCCTGGTCGGCGTACTCGATCAGCTCGGCCGGCAGGCCGACGTCCGCGAGCGCGCCCGCGACGGCCTCGACGGTCGGGCCCTCGCCGTTGTTGTGGATACGGGTGCCGAGCGCGGTGTACAGCGGGCCGAGGATGTCGGAGCCGTGCTTCTGCCAGGCCGCGGTGACCACGCGGATCGGCTTCCACGCCTTGGTCTCCAGCAGCTCGCGGTACTCCTCGGGCAGTTCGTCGAGCCTGGGCTCGTTGAGGACCGCGAGGCTCATGATGTGCCAGCGGACCTCGATGTCGCGGACCTTCTCCACCTCCAGGACCCAGCGGGAGGTCATCCAGGCCCACGGGCACAGCGGGTCGAACCAGAAGTCGACGGGGGTCTTGCCGGAGCTGGTCACGGTCTCGGACATGCTTCTCCTCGGAATACGGTCCTTTCCAGCGGCAACACCGTCATCGGCCACCCCATTCCCGGATGCCCGCCGTCAGGGGCACGTGGGAGGATCGGTGCTGTTCCGGCGTACCGACAACGATGAGGGAGTGCCGCCCGTGCCCGGTGAGAATCTGTCCCGCGACGAGGCCCGGGAGCGGGCCGCCCTGCTGTCGGTCGACGGATACGACGTGTCGCTGGACGTGCGGTCCGCCGTCGGGGAGAGCCAGGACGAGCCGCGCACCTTCCGCTCGGTGACCACGATCCGCTTCCGCTGCAACGAGCCGGGGGCGTCGAGCTTCGCCGACCTGATCGCGCCGAGCGTGACCGCGGTGACCCTGAACGGCAAGGACCTCGACCCCGGGGAGGTCTTCGACGGCACCCGGATCGCCCTGGAGGACCTGGCCGCGGAGAACGAGCTGGTGGTGGACGCCCGGTGCGCCTACTCCCGAACCGGTGAGGGCCTGCACCGCTTCGTCGACCCCGAGGACGGCGAGGTCTACCTCTACACGCAGTACGAGCCGGCCGACTCCCGCCGGGTGTTCGCGAACTTCGAGCAGCCGGACCTCAAGGCTCCGTTCCGCTTCGAGGTGCGGGCGCCCGAGGAGTGGACGGTGTGGAGCAACGGGGCGGGTGAACTCGCCGACGGGGTCTGGCGGTTCGCGGAGACGAAGCCGATCTCGACGTACATCACGTGTGTGGTGGCGGGGCCGTACCACTACGTGACGGACTCCTACTCCCGGACGTTCCCGGACGGCACGACGCTCGACATTCCCCTGGGCGCCCTGTGCCGCAAGGGCCTCGCCCCCTACTTCGACGCGGACGACGTCTTCCTGATCACCAAGCAGGGCCTGGACTTCTTCCACGACCACTTCGACTACCCGTACCCGTTCGGGAAGTACGACCAGGCGTTCGTGCCCGAGTACAACCTGGGCGCGATGGAGAACCCGGGCCTGGTGACCTTCCGCGAGGAGTACATCTTCCGGGGCAAGGTGACCCAGGCGTCCTACGAGGCGCGCGCCAACGTGATCCTGCACGAGATGGCGCACATGTGGTTCGGCGACCTGGTCACCATGGTGTGGTGGGACGACCTGTGGCTGAAGGAGTCCTTCGCGGACTTCATGGGCACGTTCGCGAACGTCGGCGCGACCCGTTTCGAGAACGCGTGGACCACCTTCGCCAACCGCCGCAAGGCCTGGGCGTACCGCGCGGACCAGCTGCCCTCCACGCACCCGATCACGGCCGACATCCGCGACCTGCAGGACGCCAAGCTCAACTTCGACGGCATCACGTACGCGAAGGGGGCCAGCGTTCTGAAGCAGCTCGTGGCGTACGTCGGCCAGGACCCGTTCCTGGAGGGCGCCCGCCGCTACTTCAAGCGCAACGCGTACGGCAACACGCGCCTCGGTGACCTGCTGTCGGTCCTGGAGGAGACCAGCGGCCGGGACATGAGCGCCTGGGCCGGGAAGTGGCTGCAGACGGCGGGGGTGAACTCGCTGACCCCGCAGGTGCTCCTCGACGGGGACGGCAGGGTGGCCGAGCTGGCGGTGGTGCAGGAGGCCGCCGAGTCGCACCCCGAGCTGCGCCCGCACCGGGTCGCGATCGGCCTGTACCGGCTGGAGGACGGCGAGCTGGTCCGGTACGCGCGTGCCGAGGCGGACGTCGACGGCCCGCGGACGGTGGTCGCGGACCTGGCGGGCGCCGACGCCCCCGAACTGGTCCTGGTCAACGACGACGACCTCACCTACTGCAAGATCCGCTTCGACGAGACCTCGCTGGCGACCCTGCGCAGCCGGCTCGGCTCGCTCACCGACCCGCTGGCCCGGGCGCTGTGCTGGTCGGCACTGTGGAACCTGACCCGGGACGCGCTGCTGCCCGCCCGGGACTTCGTCGACCTGGTGCTGCGGTTCGCGAGCCGCGAGTCGGACATCGGCGTGCTGCAGATGCTCCAGGCGTGGGCGGAGTCGGCGCTGGTGCACTACGTGGCGCCGCAGGGCCGGGAGGCGACCGGGCGGCTGCTCGCCGAGGGCGCCCTGCGGGAGCTGCGGCAGGCCGCGCCGGGCAGCGAGCACCAGCTGGCCTGGGCGCGGTTCTTCGCGTCGACGGCGGCGGACGGGCCCGACTTCGGGCTGCTCCAGGAGCTGCTGGCGGGCACGGCGACGATCGACGGCCTGGACGTCGACCAGGAGCTGCGCTGGGCGTTCCTCGAACCCCTCGCCGCGCACGGCGTGGCCGACGAGTCCGTGCTGGCGGCCGAACTGGCCCGGGACGACACGGCGTCCGGCAAGCGCCACCAGGTGCGCTGCCTGGCCGCCCGCCCGTCGGCGGCCGTGAAGGCGCAGGCGTGGGCGCAGGTCGTGGAGTCGCAGGCGCTGTCCAACGCGCTGGTGGAGGCGACGATCGCGGGCTTCGCCCAGCCGTCGCAGCGGGAGCTGCTGGCACCGTACGCGGAGAAGTACTTCGAGGTCATCGCCCGGATCTGGGAGGACCGCTCGATCCAGATCGGCATGGACGTGGTCCGGGGCCTGTACCCGTCCCTCCAGGACCGCCCGGAGACGCTGGAGGCGACGGAGGCGTGGCTGACGGCCCACGCCGACGCGCCGCCGGCGCTGCGCCGCCTGGTCCTGGAGGCCCGGGACGACCTGGCCCGGACGCTGCGCGGACAGGAGTGCGACGCGCAGGCCGCAGGGGTCCCCGCGAGCTGACCTTTGGCCAAAGGTCGGCCTCCGGGTGACCGTTACGCAATTCATTCCATCATGGCCGTAACCCCTGGTCCCCACCCGTCCGGACCAGGGGTTTCCGGTCCCTACTCGGCACCCGAACACCCGTCCTTTAGTCCCGTCTTGTCCGTATTCATCGACGAACACGTAACACCGGTTAAGGACCCGGCCGGCCCCGGGAATCCCGAGGCCATGACCCACAACACCCCGCTCTCCCCCCGCCCCCTCCGCCACCTCTCCGACGTCCGCCGCCGGGTGCTGACGACGGCCCAGCTCCGCTCGCACGGCGTCGCGGCCACCGAGATCGCCGAGCAGTGCCGGCCGGGCGGCCCCTGGCAACAACTGCTGCCAGGCGTGGTGCTGCTCCACCCCGGACCGCCGACCAGCGAGGAACGCCTGCACGGGGCCCTGCTCTTCACGGCCCGCGAACCGGCCCCCGGCGTCCCGGCGCAGCCGACCCCGGACTCCCCGCACCGCCCGGTCTACGCGGACGCGATGATCACGGGCCTGGCCGCGCTGACCCTGCACGGCTTCTCCGCCACCCCGCCGCTGCTCTCCCTGGACCATGTCGACGTCCTGGTCCCGCGGATGCGCCGACTGCGCTCCACCTCCTACGTCCGCGTGCTCCGCACCCCGGCCCTGCCGGCCCCCGAGACGGTGACGGGCCTCCCGGTCGCCCCGGTCCCCCGCGCCCTCGCGGACGCGGTGGCGGACCTCACCGACGCGGAGGCCGTGCGGCGGCTGCTGACCGAGGCGGTGCGCGGCGGCCACTGCGAACCGGCGGCGGTGGTACGGGAGCTGACCCAGGCGAAGCTGCTCGCCCGCCCCCATGTGGTGGACGCCGTCGACTCCCTCGTCGCCGAGGGCCGGGCCATCGCGGAGGACCGCCTCTACCGGATGGTCCACGAGTACGGCCTCCCCGACCCGGTCTGGAACGTGGACCTGAGGCTGCCCGGCGGCCCCCACCTCGGCGGCCTCGACGCCTACTGGCCGGAGCACGCCGTCGCCGTCGAGCTCGACACCCGCGCACCCCGTCACGACGAGGACGCCCTGTGGTCCGAATACGCCCGCAAGCGGGAGCACTTGGAGCGCCTCGGCATCACGGTCGTGTACGTCACCCCGAAGAAGCTCCGGGACTCGGCGGAGCAGCAGGCGGCGGTGATCCGCACCGCCCTGATGGCATCCGACGACCGCGACCCGGCCGCGTATGTGGTGGTGCTGCCCCGGTAGGCGGGGAACGCGCAGTGGAGGGGCCGCCGGTTCGGAGGGGGACCGACGGCCCCTCCGCCGTGCCCGGCGGCGGCTAATGTGACGGCGGTGAGCGACGAAGCCCCCGTGATACTGCGCCCCGCCCGTGCGGACGACCTCCCCCTGCTGGAGCGGTTTCTCTTCGACCCCGAGGCGGCGAGCCACTTCCAGTGGTTCGGCTGGCGGGACCCCGACCGCTTCCGGCGCCGCTTCGCGGAGAACGGTCTGCTCGGGTCGGACGGCGGCCAGCTGATCGTCGACACCGACGGCGGCGCCGCGTCCGGCGGCCCGTTCGGCTTCGTGTCCTGGCACAGGCAGACGACCGGCCCCACGTCGTACTGCTGGAGCGCCGGCATCGCCCTGGCGCCGGATGCCCGTGGCCGGGGCATCGGCACCCGCGCCCAGCTCCTGCTCGTCCGCTACCTGTTCGCCCACACCCCGGTGGAGCGGATCCAGGCCGAAACCGATGCGGAGAACATCGCCGAGCAACGCGCCCTGGAGAAGGCCGGCTTCACCCGCGAGGGCGTGCTGCGCTCCCTCGTCTTCCGGGACGGCCGCTGGCGGGACTCCGTCCTCTACGGCGTCCTGCGCGACGACCCGCTGCCCGGCTAGCCGACGCCCACGTCCCGCCCCGCCCGCGCCTGGTCGCGGCGGGCGAGGCGGACCGGCGGGGTACTACTGCCCGCTGACGCCCGGACGCAGTTCGTCGCGGACGTCGTCGCCGACGACGTGGGCGAGGAGGTCGGCGTACGCGGCGATCATCCGGGTACGGCTGAACCGCTCGCGGCTCGCCGCCAGCGCCGGGGCGAAGAGCTCCCGGTCGGCCACCGCCGCCGACCAGGCGAAGGCGATCGCGTCGGGGTCGAAGGGCGTCACGAACCCGTGTCCCTCGACGATCGACGCGCTGTCGCCGACGTCCGTCGTGACCGGGACGGCGCCGCACATCATGCCCTCGATGAGGCAGAGCGGTGCGGCCTCGCCGGAGGCGGAGGTGAGGGCGACGACGTCGGAGCCGGCGTAGACGGTCTCCATGTCGTGCCGTACGCCGAGCAGGTGCAGGCGGTCGCCGAGGGCGGCCCGGTCGGCGCCGAAGGCGACCTCGATGTCGGCCCAGAGGGCGGGGTTGTCCTCGGTCATCCCGGCCCCGCACATGACGACGTGGCCGCCGCCCTCGCGGGCCAGCCAGGCCCTGGCCGCCCGCAGGAAGAGCGGCACGTTCTTCATGCCGGCGTACCGGGCGGCGAAGACGACCACGGGGGTGTCGGGGGCGGTGGCGGGGATGCCGAGGGACTCCCGGAAGGCGAACCGCAGCGCCGCGTCCGGCCGGAAGCGGAGCAGGTCGACGCCGTTGGGGATCACGTGCAGCAGCTCGCCGGGGATCCCGGCGGCCTCGTACGCGTCCCGGGTGGACTCGGCGCAGCACACGCACGCGACCACGGTGCCGTCCGCGATGGCGGCCTTGAGCTCGTCCAGCGCCTGGCCCTGGTTCTCCGGGTCGGACCGGTGCAGGCAGACGACGACGGGGCGGCGGGGCAGTCCGGCCTGGTTGAGCAGCGCGAGCGGCTGCTCCTTCAACGACAGGATGACGTCCGCGCCGGCCATGGCCCGCGCCGTATCGGCCAGCTCGGGCCCGCTGAAAACCGACGCGGCGACGGTGCCGTCGACGAGGCCGGCGGTGCGGCCCAGCGACGTCACCTCGACGCCACCGGCCGTAAGCGCGCGGTAACAGGCGTCGTCCTCCATGCGCTGCGTGGTGGCTTCTCGGTGGACCTCACCGTGCAGACTGAGCACCCGATGCCACTGCTGTCCGCCCTCTACCAGGCCCAGCAGCACATCACTGTGCACGATCCGGGCTCCCCCGGAGAAAAAACCCTCGTAGACCGAGAGCACACGAAGTCCGAGCCGAGCGCCCACACGAACACCTGCCTTGCACCAGATCGAGCCATCCCCGGGATCCGCGGGTTAGCCGATATGAGGCGGTACGGACGTTTCATTCGGATGAACGGAGTGTCTCGTCTCGAAGTCGGCTGCGTTTACAGGGCGAGCGCCGGAGCCACGGTCGGCAACATCATTCCACTTCCCCCGTGGACACCCTTCTGACCTGCGCTTTCACAAGAGCATCCGCATCGCCCGCGCCCTCCGGACGAGGGCGGCCGACGGCAAAAAAAACGGCAAGCGGGTCACCCGGACGCACGACGATGTCACCTGCCGCGGTCGGCGGCGAGCTGTGCGTTGAGGCGTGCGGCACGGCGGGTCAGGTGGTCGCGTTCGGCGAGGTTCGGGGCCTTGCCGGCCGCCTCGGCGTACAGGCGTGCCGCGGTCGCCCGGTCACCGTCGCGTTCGTGCAGGTGGGCGGCGACCGCGGTGTACCGGGGCAGGGCGGCGTCCAGCTCGGCGAGTGCGGCGAGACCGGCGCGGGGGCCGTCCGCCTCGCCGACGGCGACCGCGCGGTTGAGCCGGACGACCGGGCTGTCGGTGAGGCCCGCGAGTTCGTCGTACCACTCGACGATCTGCACCCAGTCGGTGTCCTCGGCGGTGGGCGCGTCCGCGTGCAGGGCGGCGATGGCGGCCTGGGCCTGGAACTCGCCGAGGCGGTCGCGGGCGAGGGCCGCCTGGAGGATCCCGACGCCCTCGGCGACCAGGCGGGTGTCCCATCGGCTCCGGTCCTGCTCGGCGAGGGGCACCAGGCTGCCGTCGGGTGCGGTCCGGGCCGCGCGCCGGGCGTGGTGCAGCAGCATCAGGGCGAGCAGCCCGGCCGCCTCGGGGTGGTCGATCGCGGCCGCGAGCTGCCGGGTGAGCCGGATGGCCTCGGCGCTGAGGTCGACGTCACCGCAGTAGCCCTCGTTGAAGACCAGGTAGAGGACGCGCAGCACGGTGGCGACGTCCCCGGGCCGGTCGAGGCGGACGCCGGAGACGGTGCGCTTGGCACGGCTGATCCGCTGGGCCATGGTCGCCTCGGGCACCAGGTAGGCCCGGGCGATCTGGCGGGTGGTGAGGCCGCCGACGGCGCGCAGGGTGAGCGCGACCGCGGCGGAGGGGGTGAGGGAGGGGTGGGCGCAGAGGAAGTAGAGCCGGAGGGTGTCGTCGGCCGCGGGGACCGGGCCGGGCGTCGGCTCCTCGTCCACGCGGTCCTCGCGCCGGCGGCGGGCGGTGTCCGCGCGGGTCGCGTCGAGGAACCGCCGCCAGGCCACGGTGACCAGCCAGCCCTTCGGGTCCCGCGGCGGGTCGGCGGGCCAGACACGGACCGCCTCGACCAGTGCCTCCTGCACGGCGTCCTCGGCCGCCGCGAAGTCGGCTCCGCGGCGGACGAGGACGGTGAGCACGCTCGGGGTGAGGCTCCTGAGCAGGACCTCGTCCATCAGTGGCACGAGTCCTCGGCGTTGGGCGGCGCGGCCAGGAACGGGCGCACCTCCAGCCACTCGTGGATCGGCCGCCCGCCCGCCCCGGGAGCGGCCGACAGTTCACCGGCCAGCTCCACGGCGCGCTCCTGGCTGTCGACGTCGATCACCATCCAGCCGGCGATGAGGTCCTTGGTCTCGGCGAACGGGCCGTCGGTGACCGGCGGGCGCCCCTCGCCGTCGTACCGGACCCACATCCCCTCGGGGGCGAGGGCCTGGCCGTCGACGAACTCACCGGACTTCTCCAGCCGGGCCGCGAAGTCCTGCATGTACCGCACGTGGGCCGAGATCTCCTCCGGCGTCCACCGGTCCATGGGCACGTCCTCGGCCGGGGCCGGGGCGCCGCGGTAGTGCTTCAGCAGCAGGTACTTGGCCATCGTGGTTCTCCTCGGTGCCGGTACGGCCCATTGTGGCCGCCTTCACCCCGGGGACGGAGCCGGCCACGGGTTCTCGACATCACGGCCCAAGATTTTTTTCCGGGATCGGGCGGCCGGTGCTCAGCCGCCGCAGAACTCCGCCACGACCACCGCGTCCTTGTCGCCGGTCCAGTCGGCGTTGAAGTTGAGGGCCAGGGCGTGGCGGCCGTCGGGGGTGGTGGCCGCGACGGAGGAGGAGCCGTGGATGCCGCCGTCGTGGCCCCAGACGTGGACGCCGCAGGGGAGGGTGGCGTCGATCAGGCCGAGGCCGTACGCGCTGTTGGGATCGCCGGGGACGGGGGTGGTGGTCTTCATCTCCTTCAGCTGGCGCGGGGGCAGCAGCCTGCCGCTCAGAAGGGCTTCGTAGAAGCGGGTCAGGTCGGCGGAGGTGGAGATCATCTCGCCGGCGGAGGAGGCCATGGAGGGGTTGAGGGCGGTGACGTCGTAGGTGGGGCCCGTCGTGGTCTCGGCGAGTTTCGAGTAGGCGCGGCTGCTCGGGCGCGGCAGCGTGGTGCGGGTGCCGGGGAGGGAGGTGCCGGTCAGGTGGAGGGGCCTGATCACCCGGTCGGTGATCTCCCGGGCGTACGAGTGGCCGGTCACCGCCTTGATCACCATGCCGGCGAGCACGTAGTTGGTGTTCGAGTAGGCCCAGCTGGTGCCCGGGGCGAAGGCGGGCTGGTGCTTCGTCGCGATCGCCACCAGCCCGGCGGGCGTCAGCGTGTCGTAGCGGTGCGCGAAGAAGCCGTCCTTCAGGAAGTACGTGCGGCCGAAGCCCTCGTCCGCGGTGTAGTTGAAGAGGCCGCTGGTGTGGTTGAGGAGCTGCCGGACGGTGATGCGGCGGCCGTCGTTCCCGTGGCCGGCGACCACGCCCGGCAGCCACCTGTCCACGGTGTCGTCGAGGGACAGCCGGCCCTCCGCCTCCAGCTGGAGCAGGACCGTGGCCACGAAGGTCTTCGTGATGCTGCCGACCCGGTAGCGGTCGGCCGCGGACCGCGGGGCACCGGTGCGGGTGTCGCCCACCCCGGCCGTCGCCGACCAGGTGGAGCGGGCGTCCCGGACGGTGACCGTCGCCCCGGGGACACCGCCCTCGATCGCGGCCTCGATCGCCTTGCGGGTGGCCCGGTGGCCGGCCTCGGCCGCCGTCGGCGCCGGCCCGGCCGGGGCCGCCAGTGCCGGTCCCGCGAGCGCTGCCGACAGGGCCAGGGCGGTCGCCGCCACCAGCGTCGTACGTACGGACATGTCTCTCCCCCAGTGGAGTCGTCGTACTCGGTCGGGGGGAGGGACACCGTCCTGATCGACGAGGTTGCCCGGCTTGGGCCGGTTGACCGATTTTCAGCCCTTCTTGAGGACCAGTTCCGTGTTCCGGTCCGTCGGATTGCCGCCCAGGACCTTGCTGGAACCGGGGGCGTTGAAGGCCAGTTCGCGGTAGAGGGCGGCGAGGCCGGTCTGGGAGAGGTCGGAGAAGTCCGTGCGGTGCGGGGCGGCCGACTCGATGAGGGTGGTGAAGAGGGAGATCGTGCCGTCCTTGTTGTCCGCCAGTTCGACGACCCGGGCGAGCTGGGGGTAGTCGACGTGCGAGGCGGTGGTGACCTCCCAGAAGGAGTTGCCGTTCGAGGCCTTGTGCGGGGTGATGAGGTTGCGGTGGATGTGGCCGTTCACCCAGGCCAGCACGTTGGCGTGGCGGTTGAGCAGGGTGACCAGCTCGGCGCCGGTGTGGCGGCCGTCGCTCGGGTGGGCCGGGTCGGGGCGGGTGTTGGTCATCGTCTGGCTGGTGTGGTGGCTGAAGACGACCGCGTAGGAGTCCTTGTTCTCCTTCAGGGTCTTCTCCAGCCAGGCCAGTTGGGCCGTTCCGATCGATCCGTCGTAGTGGCCGCCCGCGTCCGTCGTGTCGAGGCTGATGCCGATGACGTCGTCGGAGATACGGAAGGCGTAGTACTGGGTGCCCGCGGCCACGTTGGCGCTGGAGTAGCCGTGGCCGACCGGGCCGAGGCCCTGGTAGGCCGGGTCCAGGTGGGCCTTGAGGTACTCCGCGGAGGTGTACGGGGCGCGCTTCTCGTCGGCGGTGACCGAGCGCATCGACCGGGCGTGCGCCTTCAGGAAGTCGCGGTAGCCGCTGCCCTTGGGGTCCTTGGCGGCGCGGATGGAGTCCTGGAGCTTCTTGGCCTCGGCGTCGGTCACCGTCATCAGCTTCTTGCCGCCGATCGCGGCCGCGGCGAGCCAGGGGTCGGCGTGCGAGCCGAAGCAGCCGAGCGGCAGGGCGTCGTGGTTGCCGACCGTGGAGTACCAGGGCAGGTTCAGGCCGGGGCTCTTCACCTCGCGGATCGCGGCGGCCAGGTAGCCGGCGAGGTGCGGGAAGCCGAGCGCCTTGTCGCCGTCGCGGACGGTGGAGGAGGCCTGCCAGTACAGCTTGAGGCCGCTGTTCTGGACGCCCTCGTAGTGCTTGGGGTCACCGGTGTTGGGGGTGATCCGGCCGCCGCTCATCACCTTCATGAACCACTCCAGCTCGGAGTGGGCGTTGTTGTCGGTGTTGTCGCCGGTGGTCATCACGAAGTGCAGCGGCGAGCCGGTGACCGGGGCGCCGCGCAGCGCGTTGACCCGCTCGACGAGCGAGATGGCGCCGGGCACGGTGAGCGCCTCGTGCGGGCGCCAGCCGTGCGGGTCGTGGGCGCGCAGGAACTCCAGGCGCAGCGGGTGCTGGACGTCCATCAGGTGCAGGTCGGTGAACTGCACGAACGCGGCGAGCGCGGTACGGCGGCCGGCGCGGCCGGACCTGGCGGCGGCCAGGTCGGAGCGCACCACGCGCGACCAGCCGGCGCCGTCGCCGAGCCGCCGGTAGCCGGAGCTGGTGCGGGGCGCGGCGACGGAGGCGAGGGTGGTGCCCTTGGTGTAGGGGGCGAGGGGGGCCGCGGCGGCCTGGCGGCCCTCGGCGACCGGCTGCTGCTCCTCGGCCGCGGGGGCGGCGGGAGTGGCGGGGGCGGCCTCGCTGCCGGTGGGGCGCAGGGCCAGTCCGACGCCTGCGGAGAGCGAGACGGCTCCGGCGGCGGCGAGCACGGTACGGCGGTTGATCTCCAGTGCCTCGCGGCCCTTGAGGGCCGCGGAGGTGGCGACAGAGCGTATGCGCGACATGGCGCGATCTCCCCGAGTACGAACGCGTCGGCAGTGGTCACGGGCGATCGCTTCCGCGAACTTCCCGCTCACTTTGGATCGTTGGCACCGGGGATGACCTGCGCGTGAACGCGGCGGCAACGCGCAGCGCCGATCACCGTACGTGGATCAGGCGAGGTGGGGACCGGCCATGGAGCGGATTGCGGGCGTCCGGGGGCCGGTCACTCCGCGTTCATCTGCCGGGGTAGGGGAGGGTCTCCGGCCCTTACGACTGCTCTTCCGCGAACCGCCCGGCCGCCGGCTTCTCCCGCCACAGCCGCAGGGCGACGTCGACCAGCCGGATGTGCCTCAGGTCCGGCACGGCGTCCAGGTCGTGCCAGGCGGCCATGTCGGTGGAGCCGTCGACCTCGTTGCGCAGTTCGCCGCCGACGACCTCGCCGGTGTAGACGATCCGCACGCCGTGGTGGTCGGTGGCGGGGCGCCGCAGGCCCGCGCGGGGGAAGCGGAGGCGGTTGGAGTCGATGCCGAGCAGGCCGGTCACCTCGATGCGGTAGCCGGTCTCCTCCATGAGTTCACGGCGGACCGTGTCGTACGGGTCCTCGCCGTGCTCCATGCCGCCGCCGGGCAGGACCCACTCGGGGGTGCCGTCGTCGGCCGGTGACCGGGCGAGCAGGACCTGACCGTCACGGACACACACGGCGTAGGCCGCCACCCTGAGCTTCTCTCGCACGTCGGCACGGTAGGGCCCCGGGCGGGCGGCGGCCAACGGGATTTCCTCCCACAGCAAGGACACAGATAGGGGGTTTTCCCCATACGTTCATATCGATTCGGTCAACGTTCCCAAAAGGCCGTTCCCTTGGGTAAAGCTGTGCGCCTACGCGCCGGACATGACCATGTCCAGCCGCTCCACGCTCGTTCCTTTACCTACAAGGGATGCAGATGACCCTCACCCCCCAGCACGACCCGATACCGGGCCACAGACGCCTGGGCCGGTTGGCCCTCGCCGTCGGTGTCGTGGCCGCGCTCTCCGCCGCCGGGCCGCTGCCCCTGGCCGCCGCGGCCCCGGCCACCGCCGCCACCGCCGCCGACCCCGGCGTCAAGTCCGCCCACGACAAGCTCGGTTCGGACGACGCGGCCCTGCTCGCCGAGGCCAAGTCCGACGGCACCAAGAGCGTCACGATGATGATCGCGACCGCGCCGGGGCAGACCGAGCAGGTCGCCGAGGAACTGGACGCGGTCAAGGGCGGCCTGGTGGGCCGTACGTACGACAAGCTCGGTTACGTCCGGGCCACCGTCCCCACCGGGCGGGCGGACTCGGCGATCGCGGCCGCCGCGAAGCTGTCCTCGGTGCACGCGATCGACCTGCGCCAGGAGATCCAGCTCGACGACCCGACGGCGAGCGGGAGCAGCTCCAACGCCAAGGCGTCCAAGACCACTTACTCGGCGCCGAACAAGAACACCCCCGCCGTGAACCCCTACAACCCCTCCTTCGAGACGGGCGCCGTCGACTTCGTCAAGGAGCACCCGAAGGCGGACGGCCGGGGCATCACCATCGGCATCCTGGACTCCGGCGTGGACCTCGGCCACCCGGCGCTGCAGAAGACCACCACCGGCGAGCGGAAGATCGTCGACTGGGTGACCTCGACCGACCCGGTCAACGACGGCGACGGCACCTGGCGGCGGATGACCGTCGCGGCCGCCGGCCCGGCGTTCTCCATCACCACGGCCAGCCAGGGCACCGAGACGTTCAAGGCGCCCGCGGGTTCGTACAAGTTCAACTACATGTACGAGTCCGCCACCGCCGGTGGCGACATGAAGGGCGACCTGAACCGCGACGGCGACACGACCGACGCCTGGGGTGTGCTGTACGACCCGGCCTCCGGCACCGTGCGCGTCGACAGCAACGACAACCTGGACTTCACCGACGACGTGCCGATGAAGCCGTACAAGGACGGCTACCAGATCGGCTACTTCGGCACGGACGACCCGGCCACGGACGTCGTCGAGCGCATCCCGTTCGTGGTCGAGATCCGCAAGGACGTCGTCTACAACGCGTCCGGCGCGAAGGCCGACTACGTCAACATCGGCGTCATCGAGTCCGAGCACGGCACCCACGTCGCCGGCATCACCGCCGCCAACGGCCTGTTCGGCGGCAAGATGAACGGCGCGGCCCCGGGCGCGAAGATCGTCTCGTCCCGGGCCTGCACCTGGACCGGCGGCTGCACCAACGTCGCCCTCACCGAGGGCATGATCGACCTGGTCACCAACCGGGGCGTCGACATCGTCAACATGTCGATCGGCGGCCTCCCGGCGCTGAACGACGGCAACAACGCCCGTGCCGAGCTGTACACGCGGCTCATCGACACCTACGGCGTGCAGCTCGTGATCTCGGCCGGGAACTCCGGCCCGGGTGCGAACACCATCGGCGACCCCGGCCTGGCCGACAAGGTGATCTCGGTCGGCGCGGCCATCTCCAAGGAGACCTGGGCGGCCAACTACGGCTCCCAGGTGACCACCAAGTACCAGCTGCTCCCCTTCTCCTCGCGCGGCCCGCGTGAGGACGGCGGCTTCACGCCGACCCTGGTCGCCCCGGGCGCCGCGATCAACACCACCCAGACCTGGCTGCCGGGCGCCCCGGTCGCCGAGGCGGGCTACTCGCTGCCGGCCGGCTACTCCATGCTCCAGGGCACCTCGATGGCCTCCCCGCAGGCGGCGGGCGCGAGCGCGCTGCTGCTGAGCGCGGCCAAGGAGAAGGGCATCGCCCTCTCCCCCGCCGACCTGCGCACGGCGCTGACGTCGACCGCCCACCACATCAAGGGCGTCCAGGCGTACGAGGAGGGCGCGGGCCGGATCGACATCGTCGACGCGTGGGAGTCCATCCGCGACCACGCCACCGCCCACGAGTACACCGTGAAGGCGCCCGTCGACACCGCGATCGACTCCGCGCTGAAGACCCCGGGCTACGGCACCGGGCTGTACGACCGCGAGGGCGGCCTCAAGGTCCGGCAGAAGAAGACGTACGACGTCACCATCACCCGCACCTCCGGCGCGGACAAGGCGATCCGGCACGAGCTGCGCTTCGAGAACAACGCCGGGCACACCTTCAAGATCCTCGGGTCCGACGAGGTGACGCTGCCGCTGAACCAGCCGGTGACGGTCAAGGTGCAGGCGAAGCCGAGGAGTTCGGGCATCAAGTCCGCGATCCTGGAGGTCGACGACCCGCGTACCGAGGGTGTCGACAAGCAGATCCTGACGACCGTCGTGGTGTCGTCCCCCGTCGACTACACCTACTCGGCGTCGAGTTCGGTGCAGCGCAACAGCTCCACGTCGTACTTCGTGACCGTGCCGGAGGGTGCCAGGACCCTCGAGGTCGCGATGAGCGGGCTCGCCGACAAGAGCCAGACGCGGTTCATCGCCATCCACCCGTACGGCGTCCCGGTCGAGAACACCGGCACCCCGTACTGCTACAACAACTACCTGGACGGCAACGGCTGCAAGCCCGACGTGCGGTCGTACGCCGACCCGCAGGCCGGGGTCTGGGAGATCGAGGTCGAGTCGCGCCGCACCTCGCCGCTGCTCGACAACCCGTACAAGCTGGACGTCACCGTGCTCGGCGCGGCCTTCGACCCGGAGACGGTGACCGTCCCCGAGGCCAAGGTCGGCACCCCGGTCACCGCCTCCTGGAAGGTGACCAACGAGTTCGCCGCCCTCGACGGCAAGCTGACCGGCGGCCCGCTCGGCTCCTCGAAGACCACCCGCCCGGCCATCAAGGAGGGCGAGACCCAGACGACGACGGTGACCGTGCCGGCGGGCGCGACCTCGCTGGACGTGGCGATCGGCAACGTGTCGGACACCTCGGCCGACCTGGACCTGACGGTGTACGACGCGTCCGGCACGCAGGTCGCGCAGTCCGCCGACGGCGACTCGGAGGAGGCCGTCTCCATCGCCTCGCCGGCCGCCGGGACCTACACGATCGAGGTCGTGGGCTACTCGGTCCCGGCCGGCTCCACCGACTACGACTACCGGGACGTGTTCTTCTCCCCCGCGCTCGGTTCCGTCACCGTCGACGGGACCACGCCGGTGAAGCTCGGCACGGGTGCCTCGGCCACGGTGACCGGCCAGGTCACGGCGGCCGCGGCGGCCCCCGAGGGACGTGAGTTCTTCGGGCAGGTCCAGCTGGTCAACGCGCACGGCACGGCCGCGGGCACCGGCAGCGTGAAGATCGAGAAGGTCACGCCGTAGGCGACTGCGGTGCTGGGGGGGCGGGCGTCCTGCAGGGCGCCCGCCCCTTCGCTTTCACTTCCGGCAGGTCAGGGTGCGCGACTCGGGCAGGTCCCGGACGATCCAGGACCGCTCCCGGGCGATCTCCGACTCCCCGACCGCGTACCGGTCGGGCACCTGCTGCCCGACCGTGATGCCGACCAGCAGGCGGGCGCCCGTGCGGACCCGGGCGTCGGTGCCGTCCTCGAAGAGGAACTCCACCTCCTCGGCGGTCTTCGCCGGCTTGTAGGCGTGGGTCACGCGCAGGGTGACGCGCTCCGTGCCGGAGTCCGCGACCTGCCGCACCCCGGTGACCGTGCCCTCCACGACCAGCCGGGCGCAGGCGAGGTAGCCGGGGCCGGCGGCCTGCTCCTTGCCGCCCTGGCCGGCCGTGCCCGACACGCCGCTGGCGGCCTTGTCGGAACTGGCACCGCTCGACATGGCGCTCGAACCGCCGTTGGCCGCGAGCCAGCCGATGCCGAACACGGCCCCGGCGAACGCGGCCGCGAGGGCACCGGCGAACCCGAGGGCCCGGACGCCGGGGTGCTGCCAGGGGCGGCGGCGCCGGGCCGGCCGGGGGTGCGGCCGGGGCGTGGCGGGCGGTGGCTCGGCAAGGGTGTCGCCGATGATCCCGAGCTGTTCGCGCAGGAGCGCCAGGTCGGCGGTGGCGGCGCGGTGCTCGGCCATGAAGGCGGGGTCGGCGCGCCGCTCGTCGGAGAGCGGCTCGTCCATGAGGACGGCGAACAGGCCGTCGGTCTCCTCCTCGCCCCGGCCGTCGTACCGCTCGCGGGCGTCCCAGGCATCCCGGGCGTCGTGGTCGTCGTGTTCGGCGGTCATGCTCACACCACCTCGTCCTCGTGCAGGCGGGCGCGCAGGGCCCGTACCGCCGTGTGCAGGCGGCTCTTGACCGTGCCCTCGGGGATGCCCAGTTCCTCGGCTATCCCGCGGACCGGCAGGTCGGCGTAGAAACGCAGGACGAGGATCTGGCGCTGGGCGTCCGGAAGTTCGTCCAGGCCGCGGGCGACGGCGACGGAGAGCAGCCGGGTGTCCTCGCCCAGGGCGTGGTCGGGCTGGCGGAGGGAGGCGAGCCGTTCGCCGAGCCGTTCCTGGCGGCGCTTGGCGCGGTGCCAGTCCATGGCGAGGTGGGAGGCGACGACCGCCGCCCACGCCGACACGTCCCGCGGCGCCTCCTGGCCGCCGGCCGCCCGCTCCAGCAACCGCAGGCGTACCTGCTGTACCCCGTCCAGCAGGTCCGCCTGCGGTACGCCGCCCAGCGCGAGCACCGCACGCACCCGGCGCTCCTGGTCCGCGTCCAGAGGGTCACCGTGCTGGTCCCCCTGGGCGCGGCGGGCCTTTCTGCGCAGCACAACCCACCCCCTCACCGCGTTTCTCCTACGACGCCGCAGTCCCCGGAAACGTTCGGCCGACTTCCCGGAAATCTTCTCCGAGGCGTACGTCACACCGGCGCGCGGCGCAGCACAGCTTGCGGCACGACGGCCAAGTGGAGGTAATTTCTGCAGCTCAGCGTGGGTGCGGGCGGGAGTTCCACGGGGCGGCTGGTCCAGTCGGTGAGCATGGCGGGGAAAGAATTGGACAGGTGGACCCGGGTCGGCCGCATGATGGAAAGGCCGCAGACACAGGTCAACGTATGCAGAGGGAGTCGCCGTGAGGGTCGGAATCGTCGGAGCCACCGGTCAGGTCGGCACGGTCATGCGCAGGATCCTCGCGGAGCGGAACTTCCCCGTCACCCAGCTGCGCCTGTTCGCCTCGGCCCGCTCGGCCGGGACCGTGCTCGACGGTGTGACGGTGGAGGACGCGGCGACCGCCGACTACACCGGCCTGGACATCGTGCTGTTCTCGGCGGGCGGGGCCACCTCGAAGGCGCTCGCGGAGAAGGTCGCCGCGCAGGGTGCCGTCGTGATCGACAACTCCTCCGCCTGGCGCAAGGACCCCGAGGTCCCGCTGGTCGTCTCCGAGGTGAACCCGCACGCGATCGCGAACCGCCCGAAGGGCATCATCGCCAACCCGAACTGCACCACGATGGCCGCGATGCCGGTCCTGAAGGTGCTGGACGCGGAGGCGGGCCTGGAGGCGCTGGTCGCCACCACCTACCAGGCGGTGTCCGGCTCCGGTGTCGCGGGCGTGGCGGAGCTGCACGGGCAGGTGCAGAAGGTCGCCGCCGACGCGGACAAGCTCACCCACGACGGCACGGCGGTCGACTTTCCGGAGCCGCAGGTCTACAAGCGGCCCATCGCCTTCAACGTCCTGCCCTTCGCCGGCAACCTCGTCGACGACGGTCTGAACGAGACCGACGAGGAGCAGAAGCTGCGCAACGAGTCCCGCAAGATCCTGGAGCTTCCCGACCTCAAGGTCTCCGGCACCTGTGTCCGCGTCCCGGTGTTCTCCGGGCACTCCCTCCAGGTCAACGCCCGGTTCGCCCGCCCGATCTCCCCGGAGCGCGCGACCGAGCTGCTCGCCGACGCGCCCGGCGTCGAGCTGTCCGACATCCCCACCCCGCTGCAGGCGGCCGGCCGGGACCCGTCGTACGTCGGCCGGATCCGCCGCGACGAGACGGTGGAGAACGGCCTCGCGCTCTTCGTCTCCAACGACAACCTCCGCAAGGGGGCTGCGCTCAACGCCGTGCAGATCGCTGAGCTGGTGGCGGAAGAGCTGGCTGGCAAGTAGGGGGCCGGGCGCCTCAGGGGGTGCCGCGTTCTGCCGTCGGGCGAGTGCGGCGCCGTCCTGGCTGGTCGCGCCCACGCGGCGGAGCCGCATATCGGCACAGCCCCGCGCCCCTAACGGGGCGCTGATGCTCACGTTCGTTTTCCAGGGGGCCACCACACATGAGCGACACCCAGCCTGCCTGCGGCACCTCACGCCTCCTCGACGGCAAGGTCGCCATGATCACCGGGGCGTCCAGTGGGATCGGGGCGGCCGCGGCGCGGCTGTTCGCCCGTGAGGGGGCCGCCGTCGTGGTCACCGCCCGGCGGGCGGAGCGGCTGGAGTCGCTCGTCGAGGAGATCCGCGGCTCCGGCGGGCGGGCACTCGCCGTGCCCGGGGACGTCGCCGCCGAGGACGACGTCGAGCGGGTCGTGCGCACGGCCGTCGACGCCTTCGGCCGGCTCGACTGCGCCTTCAACAACGCCGGGTTCGGCACCGCCGGCACCGACCTGCACGAGACCGGTCGGGACGTCTACGAGCAGACCATGGACGTCAACGTGCGCGGCGTCTGGAACTGCCTGCGCTCCCAGGTCCCCGTGATGCTCCGCGACGGCGGCGGCACGATCGTCAACACCTCCAGCGTCGCGGGGCAGCGGGCCACCGGGGCCTCGGCCGCGTACGTGGCCGCCAAGCACGCCGTCCTCGGGCTCACCCGGGCCGCCGCGGCCGAGTACGGGAAGCGCGGCATCCGCGTCAACGCGCTGGTGGTGGGCAGCACACTCACCGAGATGATGGACCGGGTCGTCCGTGAGCTGCCCGAGCTGGGCAGGCAGTTCGAGCAGGAGACGCTGCAGAAGCGGATGGCCGACCCCGCCGAGGTGGCCCAGGCGGCGCTCTGGCTGTGCAGCGACCGGTCCTCCTTCGTCACCGGCGCGGCCGTCCCCGTCGACGGGGGCACGACGGCCGTCTGAGGCGGCCCCGGGCCTGCGACCGCGCGATCTCTGGGGTTTTCCCTCGTCGCCCTCGTCCCCGCTCCCGTGGAAGGATGGCGCAACCCACACATAACGAGGAGATGACCGCGTGCCTGGCACAAACCTGACTCGCGAAGAGGCACAGCAGCGGGCGAAGCTGCTCACCGTTGACTCGTACGAGATCGATCTCGACCTCTCCGGCGCGCAGGAGGGCGGTACCTACCGGTCCGTGACCACGGTGCGCTTCGACGTCGCCGAACCCGGCGCCGCGTCCTTCGTCGACCTGGTGGCCCCCGCGGTCCACGAGGTCACCCTGAACGGTGATCCGCTGGACCCCGCCGAGGTCTTCGCGGACTCCCGGATCGCGCTGCCCGGCCTGCTGGAGGGCCCCAACGTCCTCCGTGTCGTCGCCGACTGCGCGTACACGAACACGGGTGAGGGTCTGCACCGGTTCGTCGACCCCGTCGACGAGCAGGCCTACCTCTACACCCAGTTCGAGGTGCCGGACGCCCGCCGGGTCTTCGCCTCCTTCGAGCAGCCGGACCTGAAGGCGACCTTCCAGTTCACGGTCAAAGCGCCCTCCGGCTGGACCGTGATCTCCAACTCGCCGACGCCCGAGCCCAAGGACGACCTCTGGGTCTTCGAGCCGACGCCGCGCATCTCGTCGTACATCACCGCGCTGATCGTCGGCCCGTACCACTCCGTGCACAGCGTGTACGAGAAGGACGGCCAGAGCGTTCCGCTGGGCATCTACTGCCGCCCGTCGCTCGCCGAGTTCCTCGACTCGGACGCGATCTTCGAGGTGACCCGGCAGGGCTTCGACTGGTTCCAGGAGAAGTTCGACTACGCGTACCCGTTCACCAAGTACGACCAGCTCTTCGTGCCGGAGTTCAACGCGGGCGCGATGGAGAACGCGGGCGCGGTGACCATCCGCGACCAGTACGTCTTCCGGTCCAAGGTGACCGACGCGGCGTACGAGACGCGCGCCGAGACCATCCTGCACGAGCTGGCCCACATGTGGTTCGGCGACCTGGTCACCATGGAGTGGTGGAACGACCTGTGGCTGAACGAGTCGTTCGCCACCTACACCTCCATCGCCTGCCAGGCGTACGCCCCCGGGTCGCGCTGGCCGCACTCGTGGACAACGTTCGCCAACTCCATGAAGACCTGGGCGTACCGGCAGGACCAGCTGCCCTCCACGCACCCGATCATGGCCGAGATCCGCGACCTGGACGACGTGCTCGTCAACTTCGACGGCATCACGTACGCCAAGGGCGCGTCCGTCCTGAAGCAGCTCGTCGCCTACGTCGGCATGGACGAGTTCTTCAAGGGCGTGCAGGCGTACTTCAAGCGGCACGCGTTCGGCAACACGCGCCTGTCCGACCTGCTGGGCGCCCTGGAGGAGACCTCCGGCCGTGACCTGAGCACCTGGTCGCAGAAGTGGCTGCAGACGGCCGGCATCAACATCCTGCGCCCGGAGGTGGAGACGGACGCCGACGGTGTCATCACCTCCTTCGCCATCCGCCAGGAGGCCCCGGCGCTGCCCGCCGGCGCCAAGGGCGAGCCCACCCTGCGTCCGCACCGGATCGCGATCGGCCTGTACGACCTCGACGAGGCGACCGGCAAGCTGGTCCGCACCGACCGGATCGAGCTGGACGTGGACGGCGAGCTGACGGCCGTTCCGCAGCTGGCCGGCCGCGCCCGCCCGGCGGTGTTCCTGCTCAACGACGACGACCTGTCGTACGCCAAGGTCCGCCTCGACGAGGAGTCCCTGCGCTTCGTCACCGAGCACCTCGGCGACTTCGAGTCCTCGCTGCCGCGCGCCCTGTGCTGGGCGTCCGCCTGGGACATGACCCGGGACGCGGAACTCCCCACCCGCGCGTACCTGTCCCTCGTGCTGTCCGGCATCGGCAAGGAGTCGGACATCGGTGTCGTCCAGTCCCTGCACCGCCAGGTGAAGCTGGCCGTCGAGCTGTACGCCGACCCGGCCGCCCGTGAGGCCCTGCTCACCCGCTGGACCGACGCGACGCTGGCCCACCTGCGGTCCGCCGCGCCCGCGAGCGACCACCAGCTGGCCTGGGCGCGCGCCTTCGCGGCCACCGCCCGCACACCGGAGCAGCTGGACCTGCTCGAAGGCCTGCTGGACGGCACCCACACCATCGAGGGCCTGGCCGTCGACACCGAACTGCGCTGGGCGTTCGTGGAGCGGCTGGCCGCGGTCGGCCGCTTCGACGAGGCGGAGATCGCGGGCGAGTACCAGCGGGACAGGACGGCCGCCGGCGAGCGGCACGCGGCCACCGCCCGCGCGGCCCGCCCGACCGAGGAGGCGAAGGCGGAGGCCTGGGCGTCGGTCATCGACTCCGACAAGCTGCCGAACGCCGTGCAGGAGGCGGTGATCGGCGGCTTCGTCCAGACCGACCAGCGTGAGCTGCTGGCGCCCTACACCGACAGGTACTTCGAGATCCTGAAGTCGGTGTGGGACGCCCGTTCGCACGAGATCGCCCAGCAGATCGCGATCGGCCTCTACCCGTCCCTGCAGGTCTCCCAGGAGACCCTGGCCAAGACGGACACCTGGCTGGCCGCGGCCCAGCCGAACGCGGCCCTGGCCCGGCTCGTCTCGGAGTCCCGCGCGGGCGTCGAGCGCGCCCTGAAGGCCCAGGCGGCGGACGCGGCCGCCGAGTAGGCGGTACGACGGCGGGGCAGTGGGGCGGTGGGGCACCTGGCGCGATCTGCGCCGGGCGCCCCACCTCACTCACGAAGTACCCATCACCTAGGACCAGTTGAGTATCCGTGCTCACGCCCGGGGCGGCTGCGCGTTGCGAGTATCGACGCAACGGCGCGGGAGAGAGCGCCGGGTCCCTTCGGCTCGGACGGTTCCGAGCCGGCCTGAGCCAGTTACGGAGAACTCGCCATGTCCCGTCGTATCGCCCTGTCCGTGGTCGCCGCTGTCGTCGTGCTCGGAGGGGCCGGGGCCTTCGCCCTCGCCTACGCCGGCGACCAGGAGCCGTCGCCCGCCCTCGCGCACAGCACCGTCCACTACACCGCCCCCGACGGCGGCCGGGACGGCTCGCTCTCCTTCACCACCGAGGTCACCGCGCCCTCCGGCGTCAAGAACCTGAAGGTGCTGGCCTGGCCGGAGAAGTCCGAGTTCGCGACGAAGCCGCTGACCGCCAAGGACATGGCCTCGGTGGAGTCGGCTACCTGCACCCCGGCCGGCGGCCACACAGTCCGCTGCGTCTACAAGGACACGGTGTCCGCCGCCGACGTCGCTTCCTCCACGCACGGCACCTGGCACATCGCCGTACTCGCCACGGCCAAGGACGGCCACACCACCCTCGACACCAAGGCCGCCGACTTCAGCCTGTCCTGAACCGGTCACCCGAGATGGGCGGCCAGCGCCTGCTCGATCTCCGGCGCCCGGGCGTCCTCGCCCGCCCAGGCCACGTATCCGTCGGGGCGCACCAGAACGGTCGTACGACGGCCGCTCCGCCACCGCGCCACGGCCAGCCGGTCGTCGCCGTACCGCGGGCCCCGGCCCGGGTCAGGGTCCGGGGTGACCAGGACGAACCGGCCGCCGCGCAGGGCCTCGTACAGGCGGCCGCCGCCGGCCAGGGCGAGGTCGGGGGCCCGGGTGCCGGTGAGACGGTGGGCGCCCCGTGGTGCGGGGTAGCGGTAGCCGATGCCGGTGATCTGGCCGACGATCCTGCGGCGGACCGGGCCGGCATGGCCCAGCGCGCGGATGAGGACGCTCCGCACCGCCAGCAGGGGGCCCTTGGCCATCGCGAGGCGGACGATTGCGCCGCTGCTGCGCAGGACCGACCTGCCGACCGGGTGGCGTTCGCCCTGGTAGGTGTCGAGCAGACCGGGGTCCGCGTGGCCGTGCAGCACGGCGGCGAGCTTCCAGCTCAGGTTGGCCGCGTCCTGCAGGCCGGTGTTCATGCCCTGGCCGCCGGCGGGGGTGTGCACGTGCGCCGCGTCGCCGGCCAGGAAGACCCGGCCGACCCGGTAGTTGGGCACCTGGCGTTCGTCGCTGTGGAAGCGGGACATCCAGCGGGCGTCGTGCATCCCGTAGTCCTTGCCGAGGGCCAGCCGGGTGATCTCCCTGACCTCGTCGAGGCCGACCGGCTCGTGGTCGGGGACGTCGCGGCCGCGGTGCCAGCAGATGACGCGGTAGTAGCCGTCGCCGAAGGGCGCCAGGAACGCGAACGCGTCGCCGACCGCGGCGGCCGTCAGCAGGGTCGCGGGCTTCTCGGCGAGCAGCACGTCGGCGAGGACGACGGACCGGATCGCCGACCGCCCCGGGAACGGCAGCCCGACCGCCTCCCGCACGGCACTGCGCATCCCGTCGGCGCCGACCACGTACGCGGCGCGCAGGTCCGCGCCGCCCCTGACGTGCACGGTGACCCCGTCCGCGTCCTGGGTCAGTCCGGTCACCTCGGACTCGTGGCGGAAGTCGACGCCCGCCTCGGCCGCCCGGCGCTCCAGCACCTTCTCGATCTCGTACTGCGGGAGGACGAGGACATGCCGGAAACGGGAGGGCAGGGTGGAGAGGTCGAGGGTGAGGCCGTCGAAGAGGTTGAGCCGGGCCAGGGGCCGGCCGACGGCTTCGAGTTCGTCGGCGAGGCCCCGCGCGTCGAGCTGCTCCAGGGCGCGGGCGTGCAGGGCGAAGGCGCGGGAGAGGTTGCTGATCTTGTGGGGGCGCTTTTCGAGGAGGGTGACCGGGACGCCTGCGGCGGCGAGGTCACCGGCCAGGAGAAGGCCGGTGGGGCCGGAGCCGACGACGATCACACGGGAGGTTCCGGAGCCGAGGGCGGGGGCTGGGGCGGGGGCCGGGGCCGGGCCGGTGGTTCCCGGGGTGCCAGTCGTGCCGTTCATGGGGGCCTCCTGGATGCCTGCACTCGTTTGCCGGCATTCATGTGCCGACACTCGTTTGCCAACGGATGTTTGCCAACGCTTGTTGACAAGCCTAGGTCGGACCGATTCCGCGGTCAACACTTGTTGGCCCACACTTGTTGGCCCACACTTGTTGGCCCACGCTCGTTGGCCTACGCTCGTTGGCATGACCGGCACCCCCAGTAGAAGCACGGATTCCGCGAGCGGCCCGGCGGCGCGCCGCTCCGACGCCAGCCGCTCCGCCATCCTGGCCGCCGCCCGCGAGCGCTTCGCCGCCGACGGCTACGAGCGCGCCACCATCCGCGCCATCGCCAAGGACGCCCACATCGATCCCTCGATGGTCATGCGCTACTTCGGCAGCAAGGACGGCCTCTTCGCGGCCGCCGTCACGCTCGACCTGCGGATGGCCGACGTGTCCCAGGTGCCGCCCACCGAGGTCGGGCGGGCGCTGGTGGGGCACTTCCTGGACATCTGGGAGGCGAACGAGGAGCTCACCGCGGTGCTGCGGGTCGCCGTCACCAACAAGGCGGGGGCCGAGCGCCTGCAGGGCATCTTCCGGGACCAGGTGGTGCCGGTGGCCCGGCGGGTGTGCCCGGACCCCGAGCAGGTGGCGACGCGGGCCGGGCTGTGCGCCGCGCAGCTGATGGGGCTCGCGCTGACCCGGTACGTGGTGCGGCTGCCGCCGGTCGTGGCGCTGGCCCGGGAGGAGATCGAGGCGTGGCTCGGACCGACCGTGCAGCGCTATCTGACCGCGCCGAGCCCCTGAGAACGACCCGCCGCCGGGAAACGCGCCGAGGGCGCAGGTCGGCTCCCGTACGTGCGGTACGTACGGAAGGCGACCGGCGCCCTCGGTGGAGAAGCGGGGGAAGCGGGTGTCAGGCCTTCGCCTTGGCCTTCGCGCTCGGCTTGGTGACCCGGACCTTGGACTTGTCCAGCACCATCACCAGACCGGCGATGACCGCGAACAGCACCAGCGGGGTCAGGACGTAGAGGCCCAGCGTCTGGACGACGCTCAGGCCCGGGCCGGGGTCGTCACCGTCGTCACGCGTGAGCGCGAGGGCGGGCGACGACATGAGCAGCATCATCAGCGTCGTACCGGCAGCCAGGGCGCCGGCGCGCAGGGCGTTCTTCTTGTCCACGAACCCAAAGTTAGCGGGCCGACTTGGGGGGCGCGCGTCCGGGGGTACCTGTACGGGCCGCCGCGGGCTGCGGCGGGCTGCGGCGGCCCGTACTCACGCCGTGGACGGGCGGTCGGTGTGCAGGGTCCGGAACAGCGCGCGCACCCGCTCCGAGGCCGTCAGTTCCTCCAGGGTCACCGGGCGGCCCTTGGCGTCGGCGATCGGGAGGCGCCAGTTCGGGTACTGGTCCCAGGTGCCGGGGAGGTTCTGGGGGCGGCGGTCGCCGACGGTGTCCGGGAGCCAGACGCCGATCATGCGGGCCGGGGTGCGGAGCAGGAAGCGGTGCACGGCCCGGATCTCGGCCTCCTCGTCGCCGGTGTCGGCGGCGGCGAGCAGGCCGAGGCGGGTCAGCAGGGCCAGCCACTCCGCGGTGTCGGCCACCGCTTCGGCCCGTTCCTCCGCCAGCGGGCGGGTGAGCAGGCCGAGCCGGTCGCGGAGTTCGACGTGTTCGCCGGTGAGGCGGGCCGCGGTGGGCGGCAGGTCGTGGGTGGTGGCGGTGGCGAGGCAGTCGGCGCGCCAGCGGGCCGGGGGCAGCGGGCGGCCGTCGCCGTCCCAGTCCCGTTCGAACCAGAGCACGGACGTGCCGAACACCCCGTGCCGCTCCAGCGTCTCGCGCACCCCGGGCTCCACGGTGCCGAGGTCCTCCCCGATCACCACCGCTCCGGCCCGGGTCGCCTCCAGGGCCAGCAGGGCCAGCATGGCCTCGGCGTCGTAGCGGACGTACGTGCCCTCGGTGGGCGGGCTGCCCTGCGGCACCCACCACAGCCGGAACAGGCCCATCACGTGGTCGATGCGCAGGGCTCCGGCGTACCGGAAGAGGGCGCGCAGGAGTTCGCGGAACGGGGCGTGGCCGGAGGCGGCGAGGCGGTCCGGGCGCCAGGGCGGCAGGCCCCAGTCCTGGCCGCGGGCGTTGAAGGCGTCGGGCGGGGCGCCGACGGACATCCCGGCGGCGAAGTGGTCCTGCTGGGCCCAGGCGTCGGCGCCCGCCGGGTGCACGCCCACGGCGAGGTCGTGCACGATCCCGACCGACATGCCGGCCTCGCGGGCGGCGCGCTGGGCGGCGGTGAGCTGGGTGACGGTGAGCCAGGCGAGCCGGGAGTGGAAGCCGACCCGGTCGGCCAGCTCGGCGCGGGCGCGGGCGGTCTCCGGTGAGCGGGGGTCGCGCAGTTCCGCCGGCCAGCGGTGCCAGTCGGAGCCGTGCCGCTCGGCGAGCGCGTACCAGGTGGCGTGGTCCTCCAGGGCCTGCCCCTCCGCGGCGCGGAAGGCGTCGTAGGCGGCCTGCCGGCCGGGGGCGAGCGGTGCGGCGGCGGCCTTCTCCAGCGCCTCCCGCTTCAGCTCCCACACGGCGTCCCGGTCGATGAGGGCGCCCTGGTCGAGGACGGCGGAACGCAGGGCTTCGGCACGGTCCGTGACGGCGGCACGGTCCGTGACGGCGCCGGTGGCGGTGCCGGGACCCGTGGCGGTGTCCTCGGCGCACTCGGTGTACTCGGCGTACTCGGGTACGGCCTCCGGGCGCAGGTGGACCGGGTCGGGGAAGCGGCGGGAGGAGGGGCGGTAGGGGGACGGGTCGGTCGGCGCCCCGGGTACGGCCGCGTGCAACGGGTTGACCTGGACGAACCCGGCGCCCGCGGTGCGTCCGGCCCAGTCGGCCAGCTCGGCGAGGTCCCCGAGGTCGCCCATGCCCCAGGAGCGGCGGGACAGGAGCGAGTAGAGCTGGACGAGGATCCCGTACGAGCGGGTGGCGGGGGTGGGCAGCCGCTCGGGGGCGACGACCAGGTGAGCGCGGGCGGTGCGGCCGTCGGGGGCGGCGGCGGTCAGCAGATGCACCCCGAGCGGCAGACCCTCCACATCGCTCCGGCTCTCCCCGTCCTCCGTCCGCACCTCCAGGCGGGTGCCGGCGGGCAGGCCGAGGGCGATCTCGCCGGTGCCCGCCCAGTGGACGACCGTCGGCGGCAGCAGCCGTTCGGCGAGTTCCCGTTCCCGGTCGGCGAGGGCGGTGCGGACGGCGTCCGGGGTGCTCGCGTCGACGCCCAGGGCGCCCAGGGCGGCGGTCACAGCACCGGGCGAGGCGGCGACGGTGCGGTCCGGGGCGGGACTGTAGGAGGTGGCGACGCCGTGCAGCTCCGCGAGCCGGCGCAGCCCCGGGTCCAGGGCTTCGTTCATCTACAACCCCGGCTCGCTGGTCAGCGGCGCCGCGTCGGCGAGCGGCGGTTCGCTGGTGAGGGGCTCGGCGTCGGGCAGCGGCGGCTCACTGGTCAGCGGGGCCTGCGCGCAGGCACTCTCGGCGCTGAACCCGCACAGGTGGGGCTCCTCCGCGGTCTCCACCGGGGGTTTGGACTGGGCCGGGATCGGATGATGCACCGTTGCGGCCACGGCGGCCTCCTCGTCACGACGTCGGGTACGGCGGCGATTGCCGGGTCAGAGCAGGCCTACCCCGTCGCCGCAGGGGCACTCCCCGCGGACGGCGATCAGCGCTGCGACGCGATGAACTCCGCCCAGGCCTTCGCGGCGGGCGACGGGGCAGGGCGGCGGGGCGGCGAATTTCCAGGGAGCACTCTTCACTCGCACTATTCACTCAGTACATGTATCCAGTGCATACTGCTCTCCATGAGCACCCGGCACATCCTTCTGGGGCTGTTGGAGGCAGGGCCGAGTCATGGCTACGACCTCAAGCGGCGCCACGACGAACGCTTTCCGCAGGCCCGTCCGCTGGCCTACGGGCAGGTGTACACGACCCTGCAGCGCCTGGTCCGGGACGGTCTCGCCGAGGTCGAGGGGACCGACGCCGACGGGGGGCCGGAGCGGACGCTGTACCGGTCGACGGACGGCGGGGCACGTGAGCTGGCGCACTGGGCCGGGGAGATCGCGCCGCCCGCGCCCTTCGTGGCGAACGAGATCTTCGCGAAGGTCGTCGTCTCGATCCTGGCCGGTGGCGATCCGGCCGCCTATCTGCGCGCCCAGCGTGCCGCGCACATGGAGCGGATGCGGGAACTCACGGCCGTGAAGACGGCCCGGGGCGCCGATCTGGCGACCGTGCTCTCGGCGGACTTCGCCCTCGACCACCTCGATGCCGACCTCCGCTGGATGAACACCACGGCGGACCGGCTGACCACTCTGACCGCGGAGGTCGACGCAGCATGACCAACAAGGGGGACTCCCCGGTGCCGCTTCTGGCGGGCCGGGACCTCGTCAAGGCGCACGGCAGGACAGCGGCACTGCGCGGCGCCTGTGTCGAGCTGCGCGCCGGCGAGATCCTCGCCGTGACCGGGGCCAGCGGCAGTGGCAAGTCCACGCTGCTGCACTGTCTGGCCGGGATCGTGCGGCCGGACACGGGGGCGGTGACCTACGACGGGTCGCGGCTCGACCAGCTGCCGGAGAAGCGGCTGAGCGAGCTGCGGCGCTCCGACTTCGGCGTGGTCTTCCAGTTCGGGCAGCTGATCCCGGAACTGACCGCGCTCGACAACGTGGCGTTGCCGCTGATGCTGGCCGGAGCGGCCCGCACCGAGGCCCGGGCGCGGGCCGGCGAGTGGCTGGAGCGGTTCGGGGTGCGCGGACAGGAGGAGTTGCGGCCGGGCGAGATCAGCGGCGGCCAGGCGCAGCGGGTCGCCCTGGCACGGGCGCTGGTGACCGGCCCGAAGGTGGTCTTCGCCGACGAGCCGACGGGGGCGCTGGACTCGCTGGCGAGCGAGCAGGTGATGACCGCCCTGGTGCACACGGCCCGCGAGTCGGGTACGGCTGTCCTGCTGATCACGCACGACGCCCAGGTGGCGGCGTACGCGGACCGCGAGGTGCGGCTGAGCGACGGGGCCGTGCTGCCGGCGGAGGTGGCCGCGTGAGGGCCGATCTGGCGCTCGCCTGGCTGCTGACCCGGGGGTCGGACCGGCGGGAGTGGTGGCGGGTCGTGCTGACGGCGGCCGGGGCCGCCCTCGCGACCGGGCTCGGGACGGTGGTCGCCGTGCTCGTGCCCTTGGACGGTCACTATCACATCGGCGTCGGCGGCGGGCTGCTGGACGAGCAGGGGACCCGGGGCGGCGTGGTCGTCGCGCTGACGATGCTGCTCATTCCGGTGTACGGGTTCCTCGGGCAGAGCGCGCGGATCGGTGCCGTGCACCGCGAGCGGCGGCTGGCCGCGCTGCGGCTGGCGGGGGCGGGGGCCGCGCAGGTGCGGCGGATCGCGGCGCTGGAGTCGGGGCTCGCCTGCCTGGCCGGCTCCGCCGTGGCCGCGGCGGTCTCGCTGCCGGTCCTGCTCCGTCTGTGGTCCCACCCCGTTCCCCTGGCCTGGGCCGGGATCGCCGCGGTGACGCTGCTGGTGCCGACGGCCGGCGCGGCGGTGAGCGTGCTGTCGCTGCGCCGCGTGGTGGCGTCGCCGCTGGGTGTCGTGCGGCGGGTGCGGCCGGCGGGCCCGGGGCGGCTGTTCCTGGTGGCGACCGTCCTGCTGGGCGTGTCCGCGCTGTTCCTGGTGGTGGCGGTGTTCGTGCGCGACCCCTTCTCGCTCCCCCTGTTCGGGCTCGCCGTCGGCCCGCTCGTGGTCTTCGCCCTGTGCCTGCTGGTGGGCGCCGCGGCGGTGTGGCTGGCGGGCTGGTCGTCCGGGCGGCTGGGCTCGGCGCTCGCCGCCCGCACCGGCAGCCCCGCGGTGCTGATCGCGGCGGAGCGGCTCCGCGACGACCCGTGGGCGGCGGCCCGGACCCACGCGGCCGTGCTGCTCGTGACGGTCGTCGGAACGGGCTTCGTGGGGGTGCGGCAGGTGCTGCTCGCCGATCTGCGCGCGTCCGGGCGCGAGGGCCACCTCGGGACGGGCCTGTCGTACTACACCGACGGGCTCGATCTGACGGCCGCCGCGATCCTCGTCGCCCTGGCGATCGTCCTGGCCGCCCTCGCCGTGGGCACCGCGGAGTCCCTGGCCACCCGGCGCCGGGGCCTGGCGGTCCAGACCGCCGTCGGGGTGCCGCACGGGGTGCTGGCCCGGGCGCTGCTGCTGGAGACCGCGCTGCCGCTGCTCCCCGCGGTCGCGGTGGCGGGTGCGGGCGGCATGGGGGTCGGAGTCTGGTACTCGGCGCTCGTCGGGGAGCGGACCGCCGCGGGCGTGCCGTACGCGGCGCTGCTGGTCCCGGTGGGCGTGTACGCGTGCTGTCTGCTCGCCGCGGCCACCTCGCTGCCCCTGCTGCGCCGCTCGGTGCGCCCGGCGGAACTGCGCTACGCGTGACCGCCGGACGAGTGCCCGGCCCCCGGGTGGGGCACGGGGCACCCCGGGGCACGGGGCACCCCGGGGGCACGGGGGACCCCCGGGGGCCGGAGCACACCGTGCCCGGGTATGCGAAGGCCCGGATCGTCAGGCGGAGATGCCGTCGATCCGGGCCAGAGCGTCGTCCGCGCCGTACGGCTGCAAGTAGGGCAGCCAGCGCGGGTCCCTATGGCCGGTCCCGATGATGCGCCAGGCCAGGCCGGTGGGTGGGGCTGGTTTGTGCCGCAGCCGCCAGCCGATCTCGAAGAGATGGCGGTCGGCCTTGACGTGGTTGCAGCGGCGGCACGACGCCACCACGTTGTCCCAGACGTGCTGACCCCCGCGGCTGCGCGGGATGACGTGGTCGACGCTGGTTGCGACGCCACCGCAGTACATGCACCGGCCCCCGTCGCGCGCGAAGAGCGCCCTGCGGGTGAGAGGAACGGGCCCCCGGTAGGGAACCCGTACGAATCGCTTGAGCCGGACCACGCTGGGTGCCGAGACTGTGACGGTTGCGCTGTGCATATAGGCGCCGGATTCCTCCAAGGCGACAGCCTTGTTCTCCAGGACGAGGACGAGCGCGCGGCGGAGCGGTACGACGCCGAGCGGCTCGTACGACGCGTTGAGGACCAGGACATGCGGCACGGGGGCCTCCTTGGGCGTCGGCGGCGCGTGGCTCGCGCCGGGACGATCTGTGGCCAGTCTCCCCTCCTGCCTGGTGGACGCGCCACCATCTCCCGGTAACGGGCTGGGAGTGTTTTCGACCACACCGCATTCATCCCCCGGTTGCACCCCTTTTCAAGCGGGCCGTTTCCAGCGGCCCTGTTCAGGCGGTCCTGCTCGGGCGGTCCCGTGCGGCGGAAGCGACCGGAAGTGAGAAGCAGGCGTGAGGACGGTCTCTCCTTCTCGTATCGGCCGGGCCCACACACATTGCCCCGTTAGTGTGGTGTTCCTGCCCGTCCGGTGACCTTTCCGTGACCTTGAACGCCGTATCTGACCTTGAACGCCGTGCCGGAGGGCAGTACCGCACCGCCTGGAGGTACCCGCCGTGTCCTTGCCCGCCGTCCTACTGGCCGCCGGTTCGTCGCCGTCGCCGACCCCCTCGGAGTCGTCGACAACGACCGTCCCCACGCTCCAGGACGCCCAGGAGAGCGCCGCCAACACGGCCAGCTGGGTCGAGCAGAACTGGTCGACGTGGCTGGCGATCGGGCTGAAGGTGCTGCTGGTCGTGGTGATCGCGGTGGTGCTCAGAAACGTCGTGCTGCGGGCGATAACCAAGTTCATCGACCGGATGAACCGGACGGCCGAGTCGGCGGAGGGCACCACCCTCGGCGGGCTGCTGGTCAACGCCGAGCGGCGGCGGCAGCGCTCGCAGGCGATCGGGTCGGTGCTGCGGTCGGTGGCGAGCTTCCTGATCCTCGGCACGGCCGCGCTGATGGTGCTGAGCAGCTTCCAGATCGACCTGGCCCCGCTGCTGGCCTCCGCCGGTGTCGCCGGTGTCGCGATCGGTTTCGGCGCCCGGAACCTGGTCACGGACTTCCTGTCCGGCGTGTTCATGATCCTGGAGGACCAGTACGGCGTCGGCGACTCGATCGACGCCGGGGTCGCCTCCGGCGAGGTGGTCGAGGTCGGCCTGCGGGTGACGAAGCTGCGCGGCGCCGACGGTGAGATCTGGTACGTCCGCAACGGCGAGATCAAGCGCATCGGCAACCTCTCGCAGGGCTGGGCCACGGCCGGCGTCGACGTCACCGTCCGGCCCAGCGAGGACCTGGACCAGGTGCGGGCCGTCCTGGACGCGGTCGCCGAGAAGATGTCCAAGGAGGAGCCCTGGAACGAGCTCCTGTGGGGTCCGATCCAGATCCTCGGCCTGGACTCGGTCCTCATCGACTCGATGGTCGTCCGGCTCTCCGCCAAGACCATGCCGGGCAAGGCGCTGACCGTGGAGCGCGAGCTGCGCTGGCGGATCAAGCGGGCGTTCGACGCGGCGGACATCCGGATCGTCGGCGGTGTCCCGGCCGCGGCTTCGGAGGACGAGGCCGCGGACCGGGCGGACGGGGTGGCGGCGCCGTCGGTGTTCTCCAACTCGGACTCGCCGCAGGTGGCGGCGGCGACGCCGATCGCCTCGCAGCGGTCGGGCGCTAAGTAGTTCCGCCGCCGCAGGCCAGCCGGTAGGCCTCCTTGACCCAGGCTTCGGCGCGGGGGTCGACACCGCAGGTCAGGCCGGCGTCGGTGTTGCCGCCGACCCAGGTGGTGACGCTGCCGTAGACGTCCCGGCCGGGGCAGGCGACGGTGAAGCTGCCCTGGACGACCCGCACGCTCTTGGCGTCGACGTAGCGCCCGGCGTGCCCGCGGGTTCCCATTCTGAGCGGCGACGGTCGGCGGTCGGCCGAGTCCTCCCCGGGGGTCGCGTACTCGTACGGCTCCCACAGCTTGAGGTGCTTGGCGAGCGCGGCCATGACGCGGTGCGCGGAGACGCTGCCGTCGCTGGTGTCGACCCGGGGCACGACGTTCCGGACGAGCCGGGTGTGGAAGGTGATCCAGCCGCGGTCGCCCTCCTTCACCGTCACGACCGGGGAGAGCTCGGTGAGCCGCTCCTCGCGGGTCACACCGGCCCACCGGAAGGTGCCGCCGGGACAGGCGGGGGCAGTGGCGGACGCCCTGGCCGAAGGGCTGGTCGAAGGGCTGGTCGCGGCCGCCTTCTCCGTCGTCGTGGTGCAGCCCGCCGTCGCGAGGACGAGGGCGAGCCCCAGCCCGATGTACCGCCGCTTCACTTCGTGCTCCCGGGCTCGATCGTGCGCACTGTCTGGCAGAGCGCGAGGAAGACGGCGCCGTGGAAGACGGCGGTGTCGGTCTTGAGGCCCTTGCCCGCGCGGAGCTCGACGCGGGTCTCCCCCGAGGCCTCCTCGTAGGTGACCGAACCGTCGGCGGACGCCTTGCCCCGGAACGGACGCCAGGAGAAACCGACCGGGTTGCCGTCGCCGACCCCGGACGCCCGCCGGGCCGCGCCCAGTTCGGTGCGGACGAGGGACAGCGGGACGCCGGTGAGGGTGTGCGTCTGGGTGCGGTCGAGGGCGTTCTCGGAGACCGGGATACCCAGCCCGCGCGCCGCGCGCACCAGCGCGCGGGTTCGCCAGGCCGCCCACAGCGGGGAGAGCAGTGCCAACGCCACCGGTATGGCGGTCACCTCGCGCAGGGTCGACCAGGCGAGGCCGTCGTCGACGAAGGCGAAGACGCACGGCGGCACCATCGCCGGCACGGAGTCGGTGAAGGTTCTCAGCGACAGCCGCAGGAACAGCCGTCTCGGGTAGGCCATCCGAGTCCCCGTCCTCCTGTCCGATGCCGGGATCAAGAAGCAGGAAACGTGGCGAAGGACCCCGTTGACCAGCGCGGACGAAGATCGTGACGCAGCCGTGATCACAATCCGGCCGTCGGCCGGATTCAGATGGTCTTCACAGGCCCCGCGCATTCTCCCCGCACTCGTGATGATCTATCGTCGCCCCACTACGGGCCCTTGCTCTGGAGCGCGACGTCGCCCGGGGGCCCGTCTCGAATGTGGGGATACATGAGAAAGCTCGCCATAGGCACCGCCCTGTCCGGCGCCCTGGCCCTGGCCGGCATCGCGGCGCCCGCCGCCTCCGCGGCCACTCCGAACCTGGTCTTCTCCTACGTGACCGTGAACAAGGGCAAGGCGATCGTCGTCGGCACCACCAAGACGGTGAACGTGCCGGTGACGTACACCCTGACCCGGCCCGCCGACCTGGTCATCGACAACAAGAAGACGTTCGCCGCGGTGATGCTCTACCGCGGCACGCTGAAGTCCCTCGGCAACGAGCTGGACCCGGAAGTCATGCCCACCTGCACGACGACCGCCACCACGGACACCACGGTCACCGAGAGCTGCTCCGAGACCATCCCGGTCGACCCGGACGACTACCTGTACGAGGCCGCGGACGCCACCACGTGGAAGGCCGGGGGGCTGTACGCCCACCTCGACAGCACCGTCTCGGACGACTTCCTCAGCTCCGAGTACGACGCGGCCATCTGGGGCAACCTGACCACCGCCAAGGTGCAGCGGGCGGCCAAGCTGACCGTCAACGCCACCCCCGAGCCGGCGGTCCAGGGCAAGACGCTCACCGTCAAGGGCAAGCTGACCCGGGCGAACTGGGAGACCGGCAAGTACGCGGGGTACAAGGGGCAGAAGGTCGTCCTCCAGTTCCGCGCCGAGGGCAGCAGCACGTACCAGAACGTCAAGGGCATCACCTCCGGCACCGGCGGTGCGCTGTCCACCACCGTGAAGGCCTCGAAGCGCGGCTACTACCGCTTCGTCTTCGCCGGCACGACGACCACCGCCGCGGCGAAGGCCGCGGGCGACTACGTCGAGGTGGACCCGCCGGCCCTGGAGCTCTGACAGACCCCCAGGCGCACAGCGGGGCCCGTCCGGATCTTCCGGGCGGGCCCTTCCGCATGCCCGGGCCCAGGTAACGACTGCGTTGCCGCCCCGGCGGGCTATTGACGCTCTCCTTCCGGCGGCTTACGTTTTCCAGCCAACAGGAAACTTTCCTAACAGTGATCAGGGGATGGCCGCCTCAGGTGGTCCACCCGGGTGGACCGATCGTCCGTGTCACTGGGAAACTGAGCGGCTGGAAAGGCAGGTGTCGAACCCCATGGCAGGAACCGCCGGTACGCCGGGCACCCCGCGTGTGCTGCGCGCCATGAACGACCGCGCCGCACTGGACCTGCTGTTGGAGCACGGCCCGCTGTCCCGCACCCGGATCGGCAAGCTGACCGGCCTCTCCAAGCCGACCGCCTCCCAGCTGCTGGCCCGTCTGGAGGCGGCCGGGCTGGTGCTGGCGACCGGCACCAGCGAGGGCCGGCCGGGCCCCAACGCCCAGCTGTACTCGGTGAATCCGCGTGCGGCCCACGCCGCCGGCCTCGACGTCAACCCGGGCCGGATCCGGGCCGCCGTCGCCGACGTCACCGGCCGTACCGTCGGCGAGTACGAACTGCCCACCCCCGGGCGGCGCTCCGCGCAGTCCGTCGTACGGCAGGTCACCGACGCCCTGGACGGCGCCGTGAAGGCGGCCGGGCTGGCCCGGGACGACGTGCACCGGGTCGTCGTCGGCACGCCCGGCGCCTTCGACCCCAACACCGGCCGGCTGCGGTACGCCTCGCACCTGCCCGGCTGGCACTCCCCCGCACTGCTCGACGACCTCGCCGCCGCGCTGCCGATGCCGGTCGAGTACGAGAACGACGTCAACCTCGCCGCCATCGCCGAACAGCGGCTCGGCGCGGCCCGCGGCCACGGCGACTTCGTGCTGCTGTGGAACCAGGAGGGCCTCGGTGCCGCCCTGGTCCTCGGTGGCCGGCTGCACCGCGGCTGGACCGGCGGTGCCGGCGAGGTCGGCTTCCTGCCGGTGCCGGGCACCCCGCTGGTCCGCCAGGTCACCAAGGCCAACAGCGGCGGTTACCAGGAGCTCGCCGGTTCGCAGGCCGTGCCCCGGCTGGCGCGCGAGCTGGGCATCGAGGACCTGCCGGACGGGCCGTACGACGAGGCGGCCGCCGAACTCGTCGCCCGCGCCGCCGACCACGCCACCGGCCCCTACCACCAGTTGCTCCGGACCTACGCGACCCGGCTCGCCACCGGTCTCGCCTCCCTCGTCTCCGTCCTCGACCCCGAACTCGTCGTCCTCAGCGGCACCGCCCTGACCTCCGGCGGCGAGGTGCTGCGCGCCCTCGTCCAGGCCGAACTGGAGGAACTGGCGGCCGCCCGGCCGCGGCTCGTCGTCGGCGACGTCCGTGAACACCCCGTGCTGCGCGGCGCGCTGGAGAGCGCGCTCGCGACCACCCGCGACGAGGTCTTCGACACCTCGCGCTGAGCCCCTGCCCCCTCTCCGCCTGCCTCCGCCTCTCTCCGCCCCTCGACTTCCCGCACAGCCTTCCCTTCCCACACCGCCCGCCCCGGGAGACCTCGCCATGCCCATACCCTCCGCTGCCCGAAAGACGGCTTTTGCCCTGACCGCGGCCGCCAGTTCGCTGGCCCTGCTCACCGCCTGTACCGGCCAGTCCTCCTCCGGAGCCGACGCCGACGCCTCCGCGAACACCACCATCAACTTCTGGCACGCCTGGAGCGCCCCGAACGAGGTGAAGGCGGTCAACGCGCTGATCGCCGGCTTCGAGAAGGCGCACCCCAACATCCACGTCAACGTCGTCAGCAACATGACCGACGACAAGATCAACCAGGCGCTGCGCAGCGGCGGCGACAAGGCCCCGGACGTCATCTCGTCGTTCACCACCAACAACGTCGGCAAGTTCTGCTCCTCGGGCGCGCTGGTCGACCTGAACCCGTTCTTCAAGAAGTCCGGCATCGACCCGGCGACGACGTTCCCGAAGGCGATGAACGAGTACACCCAGTACGACGGCAACCGCTGCTCGGTGCCGCTGCTCGGTGACGCGTACGGCCTCTACTACAACAAGACGGCGTTCAAGGCGGCCGGTATCACCAGCCCGCCGAAGACGTGGACCGAATTCAAGGCCGACGCCAAGAAACTGACGATCACCCAGGGCGACAGCTACAAGCAGCTCGGTTTCATGCCGGACTACCACGGCTGGGAGACCACGACCGAGCACTACCAGGCACAGTTCTCGCCGACGTACTTCACCGCCGACGGAAAGTCGAACGTCGCGAAGGACCCGGCGTTCACAGAGGCGTTCACGCTCCAGAAGAACCTCGTCGACGAACTCGGCGGATTCCAGAAGCTGGAGAAGTACCGGGCGACGCTCGGCGACGAGTGGGGCGACAAGCACCCCTTCCAGACCGGCCAGGTCGCCATGCAGCTCGACGGCGAGTGGCGGCTCGGCATGGCCCTTGCCACCAAGCCGAAGTTCGACATCGGCGTCGCCCCGCTGCCGGTGCCCGACGACCAGGTCGCGCAGTACGGCAAGGGCTACATCACCGGCACCATCGCGGGCATCGCCGCCAACAGCAAGAAGCAGAACGCGGCCTGGGAGTTCGTCAAGTACATCACCACGGACACGGACGCGGTGGTGAACTTCTCCAACGCCATCCACAACGTGCCGTCCACGCTGGCCGCCCTGAAGTCGCCGAAGCTGAAGTACGACCCGCGGTTCAAGACCTTCCTGGACATCGCCGCCAACCCGAATTCCACGACGTCCCCCGCCTCCATCAACGGCGGTGTGTACCTGGCGACGATCCAGAACTTCGGATACGACTACGAGAGCGGCAAGGTCAGCAACCTCAAGTCCGGTCTGGAGGCCACGGCCAAGCAGATCGACACGGACATCGCGCAGGCGAAGTAGCGATGAGCACCATCACGTTGGCGTCGAAGCGCCGCCGGTCGGCGCTTCGTACGGTCGCTTTCATGTCGCCCTGGCTGATCGGGTTCGCGGTGTTCTTCGCCTACCCGCTGATCTCCACGGTCTATTTCTCCTTCATGCACTACGACGGCTTCAAACCGCCGACGTGGAGCGGCACGAAGAACTGGACGTACGTCTTCGAGCACTACCCCTACTTCTGGCCCGCACTGCGCAACACCCTGTGGCTGGTACTGGTGATGGTGTCGCTCCGGGTCGTCTTCGGCCTCGGCGTCGGCATGCTCATCACGAAGATCAAGACGGGCACCGGGGTCTTCCGCACCCTCTTCTACCTGCCCTACCTGGCCCCGCCGGTCGCCGCGACCATGGCGTTCGCGTTCCTCCTCAACCCCGGTACCGGGCCGGTCAACTCGATCCTGGAGAAGGTCGGCATCCCGGCCCCGGGCTGGTTCAACGACCCCACCTGGTCCAAGCCGGCCCTGACCCTGCTGGCCCTGTGGGGCGTCGGCGACCTGATGGTCATCTTCATGGCCGCGCTGCTCGACGTGCCGACGGAGCAGTACGAGGCGGCGGAGCTGGACGGCGCCTCCGCATGGCAACGCTTCCGGTTCGTCACCCTCCCGAACATCTCACCGATCGTGATGTTCGCGGTCGTGACGGGTGTCATCCAGACGATGCAGTACTACACACAGCCGCTCATCGCCGGAAAGGTCGCCTCGGGCGTGATCCAGGGCGCGGGCACGCAGTTCGAACCCGGCTATCCGGAGAAGTCGACGCTCACCCTCCCCCAGCTCGTCTACAACCTCGGCTTCCAGCGCTTCGACTACGGCTCCGCGTGTGTCGTCGCCCTCGTGCTCTTCGCCCTGTCCATGGCGTTCACCGCGATCCTGATGCGGCGCCGGGGCGGTCTCATCCAGGCAGGTGACTGACGATGACCCAAGTGCTGGACCGGCCGGCGGAGCTGAAGGCCCCGGTGTCGGACGCCGAACGCACCGCCCGCCGCAAGGCGTTGCTGAACTGGGTGGCGGTGCACTCGCTCGGCGTCGCCGCCGCCCTGTTCTTCACCCTCCCCTTCGTGTTCGTGTTCCTGACCTCGCTGATGAGCGACAGCCAGGCGCTCAGCCGGGACCTGATCCCGCACACCTGGGAGTGGGGCAACTACAAGAAGGTGTTCGACACGCCGGGCTTCCTGACCTGGTGGAAGAACACCCTGATCTACGCCGGACTCGGCACCGTCCTGACCGTCGTGTCGTCGCTCCCGGTGGCGTACGCGCTCGCGAAGTTCCGCTTCCGGGGCCGCAACCTGTCCCTGATGCTGGTGATCTCGATGATGATGCTGCCGCCGCAGGTGGTCATCATCCCGATGTACCTGTTCTGGGCGAAGCAGCTGGACCTCTCCGGCACCCTGTGGCCGCTGATCGTGCCGATGGCGTTCGGCGACGCGTTCTCCATCTTCCTGCTGCGCCAGTTCCTGATGACGATCCCGAACGAGTACCTGGACGCGGCGAAGGTGGACGGCTGCGGCGACCTCAGGACCCTCCTCAGGGTGGTGATCCCGATGGCGAAGCCGGGGATCGCCGCCGTCGCTCTCTTCCAGTTCTTCTACGCCTGGAACGACTACTTCGGCCCCCAGATCTACGCCTCGGAGAACCCGGGCGCCTGGACCCTCTCCTACGGCCTGGAGTCGTTCAAGGGCATGCACCACACCGACTGGAACCTGACCATGGCCGCGACCTTGCTGGTCATGGCCCCCGTGATCCTCGTCTTCTTCTTCGCCCAGAAGGCGTTCGTCGAGGGCGTCACGCTCACCGGAGTGAAGGGTTAACCCATTCATGAAGCTCACTGTGGTCGGCGGAGGCTCGACCTACACCCCTGAACTCATCGACGGTTTCGCACGCCTGCGGGACACCCTGCCCATCGAGGAACTCGTCCTGGTCGACCCGGCCGCCGAACGCCTCGAACTGGTCGGCGGACTGGCCCGCCGGATCTTCGCCAAGCAGGGCCACAGCGGCCGCATCGTCACCACCTCCGACCTGGACGCGGGCGTGGAGGGCGCCGACGCGGTGCTGCTGCAACTGCGCGTCGGCGGGCAGGCGGCCAGGCAGCAGGACGAGACGTGGCCGCTGGAGTGCGGCTGCATCGGCCAGGAGACCACCGGCGCCGGCGGCCTGGCGAAGGCCCTGCGCACGGTCCCCGTCGTCCTGGACATCGCCGAACGGGTCCGCCGCACCAACCCGAACGCCTGGATCATCGACTTCACCAACCCGGTGGGGATCGTGACCCGCGCCCTGCTCCAGGCCGGCCACAAGGCGGTCGGGCTGTGCAACGTGGCGATCGGCTTCCAGCGGAAGTTCGCGAACCTGCTGGGTGTCACGCCGTCCGAGATCCACCTGGACCACCTCGGCCTCAACCACCTCACCTGGGAGACGGCGGTCCGCCTCGGCGGCCCCGAGGGCGAGAACGTCCTGCCCAAGCTGCTCGGCGAGCACGGCGACACGATCGCCGCCGACCTGAAGCTGCCCACGGCCCTCCTGGACCGCCTCGGCGGCGTGATCCCGTCCTACTACCTGCGCTACTACTACGCGCACGACGAGGTCGTACGGGAACTGCGCACCAAGCCGTCCCGGGCGGAGGAAGTCGCCGCGATGGAGAAGCAGTTGCTGGAGATGTACGGCGACCCGGCCCTGGACGAGAAGCCGGAGCTGCTCGCCAAACGCGGCGGCGCCTACTACTCGGAGGCGGCCGTCGACCTGGCCGCGGCGCTGCTCGGCAGCAGCGGGAACCCCTACCAGGTGGTGAACACCTACAACGGCGGCACGCTGCCCTTCCTCCCCGACGACGCGGTGATCGAGGTACAGGCGGCGGTGGGCGCGCACGGCCCCGTTCCGCTGCCCGTCCCGGAGGTCGACCCGCTCTTCGCCGGGCTGGTCGCGAACGTGACCGCGTACGAGGAACTGGCCCTGGAGGCGGCCCTGCGCGGCGGCCGGGACCGCGTGTTCCGGGCGCTGCTCTCCCACCCCCTCATCGGCCAGTACGAGTACGCCGACGCCCTGACCGACCGACTGATCGCGCACAACCGGGAGCACCTCGCGTGGGCCTGACCGCAAGTGTCCTCGCCATCGACGCGGGCAACAGCAAGACCGACGTCGCGGTGGTGGCGGCGGACGGCGAGGTCCTCGCCACGGCCCGGGCCGGCGGTTTCCGGCCGCCGGTGGTGGGCGTGGAGCAGGCCGTGGACGAGGTGGCGACGGCGGTCGCGGAGGCGTACGCCGCCGCCGGGGTCACCTCCGTCGCCCACGTCTCCGCCTGCCTGGCCAACGCCGACTTCCCCTTCGAGGAGGAGCAGTTGGCCGCCGCGCTGGCCACGCGCGCGTGGGGGGCGACGGTGGCGGTCCGCAACGACACCTTCGCGATCTTCCGGGCCGGCGTCACCGAGCCGCGCGGGGTCGCCGTCGTGTGCGGTGCCGGCATCAACTGCGTCGGCATGCGCCCCGACGGCCGTACCGCCCGCTTCCCCGCCCTCGGCCGCATCTCCGGTGACTGGGGCGGGGGCTGGGGACTGGCGGAGGAGGCCCTGTGGCACGCGGCCCGCGCGGAGGACGGCCGTGGGGAGGGCACGGCCCTGGCCCGCGCGCTCCCGGCCCACTTCGGGTACGACAGCATGCTCGCGCTGATCGAGGCGCTGCACCGGGAGGACGTCGAGCCCGCCCGGCGGCACGAGTTGACGCCGGTGCTGTTCGCGACGGCGGCCGACGGCGACCCGGTGGCCCGGGCGGTGGTGGACCGGCTGGCGCAGGAGGTGGTGGCGATGGCGGTGGTCGCGCTGACGCGCCTGGAGCTGCTGGACGAGGAGACGCCGGTGCTGCTGGGGGGCGGGGTGCTGGCGGGCGGGCATCCGCAGCTGGACGACGGCGTGCGTGAGCTGTTGGCCGCGCGGGCGCCGAAGGCGGTACCGCGGGTGGTGACGGCGCGGCCGGTACTGGGCGCTGCGCTGCTGGGGCTGGATGTGGTGGGGGCGGGGGTGGCTGTGCAGGAGAGGGTGCGGCGGTACTTCGAAGGGTGACGGTGGGTGGGGGCCGGGGCGGGGGGTGTCGCTTACCGGCGCTGGCCGGGTGCCGCCTGCGCCCACCCGTGCCGCCCCAGCGGCACGACTGCCCGCAGGCTGGGTCAGCTGACAAGGCGCCCGCGGCTGAGGCGCCCCGTCAGGGGCGCGGGGAACTGCGCGACCAGCCCCCACGCACCCGCGCCCCGTGACGCACCCTCACCACCCCTCCGGAACCGAACCGATTCCCCCGGCGTATTCATGGGCAGGGGTTCCGCTGCGATCCGATCAAGATCCAGTGAAGGCCGGTGCCGAATGTCAGTCCGGGCGGCGATACTGGTCGGCGACCGGATGGCCATGGGGGAGGTCAAGTGACAGACTCGCCGACGAAGAGCGCGGCACCGCCAGGAGCAGGCACCGCCCTGCCCGCGCAGCGGACCGGCGCCCCCACGCCCGAGGCGGCGCCCCCGCGCCGCCGTTCCGCGTTCGCGGAGGGCGTCGAGCAGGTGCGCACCGCCGCCACCACCGAGCCCGGCCGGCTCCGGATCATCGGCGCCGTCCTGGCCGTGCTGATCGTCGCCTTCGGTGCCGTCACCGCCTGGCAGATGACCGACCGCGCGGCCGCCGCCGACGACGTGCTGCACCGCAGCCAGCCGCTCAGTTCGGGCGCGGCCGACATCTACCGCTCGCTGGCGGACGCCAACACCACGGCCTCCAGCGGCTTCCTGGCGGGCGGCCAGGAGACGGCCGCCTCCCGCACGCGGTACGAGAAGGACGTCCAGACCGCCGCCGCCAAGCTGGTCACCGCCGCCGCCAACTCCGAGCCCGGCTCGCCCGCCGAGGCGGCCGTGGCGAAGCTGAACAAGCTGCTGCCGGAGTACGAGGGGCTGGTGGAGCGGGCCCGCGTGTACAACCGGCAGGGCTACCCGGTCGGCGGCGCGTACCTGCGGTACGCGAACGAGAAGATGCAGCAGGAGATGCTCCCGGCCGCGGAGGACCTCTACACGAAGGAGAACGCGCGCCTCGCCTCCGACTACTCGGACGCGACGCCGTACCCGTGGGCGGCGATCGCCCTCGGCCTCCTCGCGCTCGCCGCGCTCGCCTGGGCCCAGCTGCGCCACTACCGCCGGACGAACCGCCTGCTGAACCACGGCCTGGTCGCGGCCTCGGCGGCCACCGTCATCACGCTGCTGTGGCTGGTCGTCGGCCACACCCTCGCCCGGTCCGGTCTGGACGGCTCCTACGACCACGGCGTCCGCTCGCTGAACGTGCTGCACGACGCCCGGATCGCCTCCCTGAAGGCGCGCGGGAACGAGAACCTGAGCCTGGTGGCGCGCGGCGCCGAGACGGTCACGGTCGGCGGGCAGACGTACGACGCGTACTACTACGACTTCGACAAGGACATGGCGGCGCTCGGCAAGGGCCTCACCGAGGCCGCCGCGCTCGCGGACGGCACGGCCGGCAACAAGCCTGTCGTGGCGGCCGAGGGGAACATGAAGGTGTGGAAGGAGCGGCACGCCGACGCCCGCACCGAGGACGAGAACGGCGACTACCAGGCGGCGCTGGACAAGGTGATAGGCACCAAGGACGCGACCGCCGAGTGCTTCGACAGCGTCGACACGAACCTGAAGAACGCGCTGGCGTTCGAGGAGACCGAGTTCAAGGAGCAGGCCACCGACGGCCGGGACGCGATGTCCGGACTGCCGATCGGTGCCGCCATGCTGGGGGTCGCGGCGGCGGCCGGCGCGCTCTTCGGCATCGGGCGCAGGCTTTCGGAGTACCGGTGAGAGGGGGCGTGGCGATGTTCGTGCGGCGGCTGAGGGCCTCCCTGCGCGGCTGGGGCGGAGTGGGTGCGATGGCGGTCGGCTGCGCCCTGGCGCTGGCGTTCGTCCTGCTGCTGCCGCTCACCCAGTCCCGTGGTGAGGGCGGCCAGGGCGAGGGGATCGGCGGTCCGGGGCTGGCGACCGGCAGCCCGGCGAAGGCCGACGACTGCACCGACTCCCAGGCACAGAACGAGACCTGGTCGCCGTCGGGCGCGGACGGGTCCACCATCGACGCCATCAAGGCCCGTACCGGCGCCAAGCGGAAGCTGATCGTCGGCGTCGACCAGAACAGCTACCGCTGGGGCTACCGCAACCCGAACAACTCGGACGCGGAGCTGGAGGGTTTCGACATCGACCTGGTGCACCGGATCGCCCAGGACATCCTCGGCGACCCGAACGCGGTGCAGTTCAAGGCGATTCCGACGAGCCAGCGGATACCGGCGATCCAGGACGGCCGCGTCGACATGGTGGTGCGCACGATGACCATCAACTGCGACCGGCTGAAGGACGTCGCGTTCTCCGCGCCGTACTTCAAGACCGGGCAGCAGGTCCTCGCCCCCAAGTCCTCGTCGATCACGGGCTACAACGGCACGCTGGCGCACAAGAAGATCTGCACGGCGGCCGGTTCGACGGCGTACACCAAGCTGGACGCCGACAAGAAGTCCGGGAAGCTGGTCGCCTCGGCGGACATCTCCACCACCGTCCCCAACCAACTCGACTGCCTGGTAAGGCTGCAGCTCGGCGAGGTCGACGCGGTGGTCACCGACGGCGCGCTGGCCGCCAGCCAGGCCGCCCAGGACCCGACGGTCGAGCTCAAGGGCGCCGCGTTCACCACCGAGTACTACGGCGTGGCGATGAAGAAGGACGCGACCGATCTGGTACGCCGGGTCAACCAGATCCTGGTGGAGTACCGGGCCGACGGCTGGCAGGCGTCGTACGACAGGTGGCTGTCGGCGACACTGGGAACGGACTCGGCGGCGTCGAAACCGCCCGCGCCGCAGTACCTGCGCAGCAGCTGACCCGCATCCGCGCGGCCCAGCCCCGACGAGCAAGCGAGAGGTGATCGATGGGCGTCACGGACCCCGCCGGGCCGGTGATGGACCGGGACGAGGTGGACCGTGCGCTGGCGCGGCTCGGCGCGGAGCACGAGGCGATCGAGACCTCGCTGCTCGCCCTGCAGGACCACGCGGGCCGCAGGCTCCTGGAAGGCGCCGAGCTGACCGGGACCACCCGGGAGCGGTGGACGACCGCCGACGCCTCGATCACCCTGCTGTGGGCCTACTTCGACGCCTACACGGACGCGTTGCGCTCCGCCCGGGATATCAGGGCCAGGCGCCGCTGGTCCAGCCGTGAGGACCTGGTGGAGCTGACCGAGCTGCTGCGCGGCGAGTCCGTGACGGTGGCGGGCAGCGCGACCGCGACGGCGAACGCGCCGACCCTGCTGTCGGCGGCCGGCCGGCTCAGCGAGCGGTTCTCCCTGGCGGCCCTGGTCGACCGGATGAACGAGCTGTACGCGACCTCGCTGGACATGGTCGTCACCGCCGACGCGGTGTGGTCGGCGCTGCCCGCGCGGATCGATTTACTCGCCGCGGAGCTGCAGCGCACCCGCAAGCTCGCGCACTCCGTCGGGGTGCGCCCCGGCGAGCACCCGGCGGGCGACGACCTGGAGCGGATCACCCGGACCCTGACGAGGCTCCGGGAGGACGTCGTCTCGGACCCGCTGACGTTCTGGGTCCCGGCGCCGGGGAGTTCGGCACCCGGCGGCGGCCGTCCGGACACCACGGTGTACGACCGGGAGGCCCGGGCGCTGGAGGAGGTGCGGCGCGAGATCGACGCCGTGCTGACGGTACGGCAGGACGCCGAGGCCCGGCTGATCAAGCTGCGGGACGTGCTGTCCCGCGCGGACCGCACCCTCGCCGAGGCGCGCACCGCGCGCGGTGAGGTGCTGGCGAAGATCGCGGCGACCGAGGTGCCGGTGGTCAGCGGCCCTCCGACCGTGCTGCAGGAGCAGCTGGCGGCGGCCGCCGAGTACCGCAGACAGGCCCAGTGGCACCGCCTGTCACCGCTGCTCGAGTCGCTGGAGCAGAAGGCGGAGGACGAACTGCTGCGCGCCCGCGAGTCGTTGACGGCGGTCGCCGCGCCGCTCGCGGTCCGCGCGGAGCTGCGCGGCCGGCTGGACGCGTACAAGGCGAAGGTGGCCCGGCACGGGCTGGCGGAGGACCCGTTCCTGATCGAGCGGTACGACGCGGCCCGGCGGATGCTGTGGAGCGCGCCCTGCGATCTCAGGGTCGCGGAGGAGGCGGTGCTGCGCTACCAGCGGGCTACGGCCGAGGCGCTGGGGGCGCCGCGGGTGCCGCAGCAGAGCGGGCCCGAGGACCGGAGGGGGGAGTAGGCGTGAGTCAGGCGGGAGAGGCCTGCCAGCGGCCGGGCTGCGAGGGGTCGTACGAGGACGTGGGCGGCGGTGAGCTGTACTGCGACACCTGCGGTCTGGCGCCGGTCGTCTCGGCGACCGGGATGGTGGAGTCGCCGCACACCGGGATCACGGCCGGCGGCAGGGGCTCGGCGGGCAGCGGCAGTTCGCGCTCCACCGGCCGCGGCAGCTCGCGTACGTCGTCGCAGTCGTCGAAGTCGCGGCGCTCGGTGTCCGGGCGGCTGTCGCGGTCCCTGTCGGGCAGTTCGACGGGCCGTTCGGTGTCGGTGCGCAGCTCCGGTTCGTCGAGCAGTGCGTCGGCGCGCAGCCGGCTGGGCGCGGGCCTGGTCGCGGTGCCGCAGGTGCCGAAGCCGGACCCGCGCGAGATGGTCCTGGAGAACCCCGAGGTGCCGGAGCGGAAGCGGTTCTGCTCGCGGTCGGACTGCGGGGCGCCGGTGGGCCGGGCCCGCGGGGAGCAGCCGGGGCGGACCGAGGGGTTCTGCACCAAGTGCGGCAACCCGTACTCGTTCGTGCCCAAGCTCAAGGGCGGCGACGTGGTGCACGGCCAGTACGAGGTCGCGGGCTGTATCGCGCACGGCGGCCTGGGCTGGATCTACCTGGCCGTGGACCGGGCGGTCGCCGACCGCTGGGTGGTCCTCAAGGGTCTGCTGGACACCGGCGACCAGGACGCGATGGCCGCCGCGATCTCCGAGCGGCGGTTCCTCGCGGAGATCGAGCACGCCAACATCGTGCGGATCTACAACTTCGTCGAGCACCTCGACCAGCGCACCGGCTCCCTCGACGGCTACATCGTCATGGAGTACGTCGGCGGCAAGTCCCTCAAGGAGATCGCCAACGACCGCCGTACCCCGGAGGGCCGCCGGGACCCGCTGCCGGTGGAGCAGGCCTGCGCGTACGGCATCGAGGCCCTCGAAGCCCTCGGCCACCTGCACAGCCGCAATCTCCTGTACTGCGACTTCAAGGTCGACAACGCCATCCAGACCGAGGACCAGCTCAAGCTGATCGACATGGGCGCGGTGCGCAGGATGGACGACGAGGAGTCGGCCATCTACGGCACGGTCGGCTACCAGGCGCCCGAGGTCGCCGAGGTCGGCCCGTCCGTCGCCTCCGACCTGTACACGGTCGGCCGTACCCTCGCCGTCCTCACCTTCGACTTCCAGGGCTACACGACCGTCTTCGTGGACTCGCTGCCCGACCCGGACAACATCGAGGTCTTCCGGCAGTACGAGTCGTTCTACCGGCTGCTGGTCCGGGCCACCGACCCCGACCCGGCGCGCCGGTTCGCCTCCGCGCAGGAGATGGCCGAGCAGCTGACCGGTGTGCTGCGCGAGGTCGTGTCGGTGCAGACCGGTACCGCGCGGCCCGCGCTGTCGACGCTGTTCGGGCCCGAGGTGAAGGTCACGGACACCGAGCTGTTCCCGAAGCTGGACGGGGACGTGTCCCGGCTGGGCGCGCGGGCGGTGGCCTCCAGAACGCTCGCGCTGGACCCGTCGGGAGCGGCCCCGGACCCGGCCGACCCGGCCCTGGTCAGGCCGATCGCCACGCCGGCCGCCGCGCTCGCCCTGCCGGTCCCGCTCGTCGACCAGAACGACCCGAACGCCGGTTTCCTGGCGGGCCTGATGATGACCTCGGCGCCGGGCGAGCTGCTCGGGGCGCTGGCCGCGGCGCCGGCCCAGACGGTGGAGACCCGGCTGCGCCAGATCCGCGCCCGGCTGGAGAGCGGCGACCACGAGGCCGCCCTGGCTGCGCTGGGCGAGCTGGAGGAGGAGCAGCCGGACGACTGGCGGGTGGTCTGGTACCGGGGCGTGACCGCCCTGGTCACCGGCGACTTCGAGGGCGCGGCGCTGTCCTTCGACGCGATCTACGACGCCTTCCCCGGCGAGAGCGCGCCGAAGCTGGCGCTCGGCCTGTGCGCGGAGGTGCTCGGCCAGCTGGACAACGCCGCCGAGTACTACCGGCTGGTGTGGGCGACCGACCCGGGCTTCGTCAGCTCCGCGTTCGGGCTGGCCCGGGTGCGGCTGGCGGCCGGGGACCGGCGGGGTGCCGTACGGACCCTGGAGTCGGTGCCGGAGGCCTCCATCCACTACACGGCGGCCCGGGTGGCGGCCGTACGGGCGCGGCTGCGGCACCGGAACGCGGCGGCCGACGACACCCCGTTCCTGGACGACCTGTCGGCCGGTGCCGGGCAGATCGAGGCGCTGGACGCGTACGGTCTGGACCCGGCCAGGCGCGAGCAGTTGTCGGCGGAAGTCCTCGGCTGCGCGCTGGACTGGATACTCTCCGGGGGCCAGGACTCCCAGCCCGCCGCCGGCGGCCGGGTGCTGCTCGGCAGCGGTCTGGACGAGCGGGGCCTCCGCTTCGGCCTGGAACGCTCGTACCGCACGCTGGCCAGACTGGCGGCCGGCGGTGAGGAGAGGATCGACCTGGTGGAACGGGCCAACCGTTACCGCCCCCGGACGTGGGTGTAGTTGATGTCGCAGATGCCCCAGCAGGCCGCACCGGCGAAGTGCCCGAGCTGCGCGGAGCCGCTCGAATCGGGTGACCTGTTCTGCGGTGCGTGCGGGTACGACCTGTCGGCCGTGCCCGCCGCGCCGCAGGACCACCCGACCCTCACCATGGGCGCCGCCGGTGTGGGATCCTCGGGCGTGGACTGGCCCCCGCCCGAGCCGGAGAGCTCCGGAAAGCCCGCGGCACCGCATCTGCCGACCGACCTGCCCGGCACCGACTCGGGCGGCACGCAGCTGCCCGAGTCGCCGCACGGTTCGCCGGCGTCGCCGCCCCCGCACGGTTCGCCGGTGTCGCCGGCCTCCGGGGTGCGGTTCGACCGGCCGCCGGAGCCCGACGAGTACCCGCTGCAGGCGCCGGATCCCCGGGTGGCCGCCTCCGCCGCCGAGACCACCGAGCTGCCGAAGGTGTGCGTGGCCTGCCGTGCGGGCCGGGTCGACGACGACGGCTACTGCGAGAACTGCGGGCACGCCCAGCCCCGCGAGCGCGACCACATGGAGCAGGAGGCGGGCCCGGTGGCCGCCGTCAGCGACCGCGGGCTGCGCCACCACCGCAACGAGGACGCGTTCGCCGTCGGCCACACCGCGCTGCCCGACGGCACCCCGGCCTCGCTGGCGGTCGTCTGCGACGGCGTCTCCTCGGCGACCCGTCCCGACGAGGCCTCCATGGCCGCATCCCGGGCCGCGGTCGAGGCGCTGCAGGCCGCGCTGGAGCAGGGCACCCATCCGCAGCAGGCGCTGCACGACGCGATCGTCGCCGCCTCCCAGGCCGTCAACGCCCTGGCGGAGGAGCCCCCGTCGGCCCGTGAGCACACCCCGCACCAGAACGCCCCGGCGTGCACGATCGTCGCCTCGGTCGTGGCCTCGGGCCTGCTGGTGGTCGGCTGGGTGGGCGACAGCCGCGTCTACTGGGTGCCGGTGGACCGCGCCGCCCCGGCGGCCCGGCTCACCGAGGACGACTCCTGGGCCGCGCAGATGGTCGCCGCGGGCCTGATGAGCGAGGCGGAGGCGTACGCCGACGAGCGCGCCCACGCGATCACCGGCTGGCTCGGCGCGGACGCCTACGAGGTGGAGCCGCACACCGCGTCCTTCAAGCCGGACCGGCCCGGTGTGGTGGTGGTGTGCACCGACGGCCTGTGGAACTACGCGGAGACGGCCGAGGAGATGTCCGAGATCGTCCCCGCGGACGCGGCCGTGCGGCCGTTGCACGCGGCCCGGGTCCTGGTCGGCCACGCCCTGGACGGCGGGGGCCACGACAACGTAACAGTGGCGCTGCTGCCGTTCCCGGCACCGCCGCAGGGGGCAGGATCCGCCTGAGGCCGTCGCAAAACGGCCGCAAACGGGATCGAGACGTACGGGGCAGTACCCGCGGACCGGAGGGGACCGGTCCGCACACCGTCAGCACCCACCACGCGTGGGGTGGAGGGGGACCAGAGCAGTCATGGCCAATTTCTCGAAGTCGAACGTGCCGCAGTTCTCGGTGGACGTGTACCAGAACGAGTACCTGCCGGAGGGCGGCCGCGAGGTCAACGCGATCGTCACGGTGACGGCGACCGGCGGCGGCACCGTCGGGACCGCGGTCGGGGCGTCGTACGCACCCGGGCAGGGGCCCTCCGCCGGGGTGGCGATCATGGTCGACTGCTCGGGTTCTATGGACTACCCGCCCACCAAGATGCGCAACGCCCGGGACGCCACCGCGGCCGCGATCGACACCCTGCGCGACGGCACCCACTTCGCGGTGATCGGCGGCACGCACGTCGCCAAGGAGGTCTACCCGGGCGGCGGCCGGCTCGCGGTGGCCGACCGCACCTCGCGCGAGCAGGCCAAGCAGGCGCTGCGCAGGCTCAGCGCGGGCGGCGGCACGGCGATCGGCACCTGGCTGCGGCTTGCCGACCGTCTCCTGTCCTCCGCGGACATCACCATCCGGCACGGCATCCTGCTCACCGACGGCCGCAACGAGCACGAGGCGCCGGAGGACCTCAGGGCCGCCCTGGACTCCTGCGCCGGGCGGTTCACCTGTGACGCCCGTGGTGTCGGCACCGACTGGGAAGTGAAAGAAGTCACAGGCATCGCCTCCGCGCTGCTCGGCACCGCCGACATCGTCGCCGATCCCACGGGCCTGGCCGCCGACTTCACGCAGATGATGGAGACGGCGATGGGCAAGGAGGTCGCGGACGTCGCGCTGCGGCTGTGGACCCCGGTCGGCACGACCATCAAGTTCGTCAAGCAAGTGGCGCCCACGGTCGAGGCGTTGACCGACCGCCGCACCGAAGCGGGGCCGCGGGCCGGGGACTACCCCACCGGCTCCTGGGGCGACGAGTCCCGTGACTACCACGTCTGCGTGGAGGTCCCCACGGCCGGGCTCGGCCGGGAAATGCTCGCCGCACGGGTGTCGTTGGTCGTCCCGCAGCCCGACGGCAGCGTCCAGAACCTGGGCGCGCAGGGCCTGATCAAGGCGGTGTGGACGGACGACATGGTCGCCTCGACCTCCATCAACCCCCAGGTCGCCCACTACACCGGCCAGGCCGAACTGGCACAAGCCATCCAACAGGGCCTGGATCTGCGCAAAGCAGGCGATATGGACGGGGCAACAGCCAAACTGGGTCGGGCCGTTCAGTTGGCAAGCGCTTCCGGGAACGCGGATACTGCGAAACTGCTTGCGAAGGTGGTGGACGTGGTCGACGCCACGACAGGTACTGTGCGACTGAAGGCGAAGGTCGAGGAGGCCGACGAGATGACTCTCGAGACAAGGTCCACAAAGACTGTTCGTGTAAAGAAGTGACCTGACAGTCCACCCGCAGGACCATCCAGACAGGCTCAGGACGAACCTGACAGAGAGGGAAGCCCGCCATGCCGACCTGCCCGAACGGACACCAGTCGGGTTCCGACGACTGGTGCGAGGTGTGCGGTCACCGCATGGCCGGTGCCGTACCTCCGCCGCCCCCGCCGACCGCCGGCGGCTACGGCTTCCCGCCGCCCGCGCCCGGCGCCCCGGCCGGTGGCCCGATGGGCGGTGGCCGCCATCTGTCCGCGGTGCCGAACGCGCACGAGCCGGAGCTGTGCCCGCAGTGCCGTACGCCCCGTGAGGGCGGTGCGCCGTTCTGCGAGGAGTGCCGCTGGAACTTCCTGACCAACACGGCCACCTCGTACACCCCCGCCGCCCCGCGCCCCCCGGCGGGCGGTCCCGGTCCGGCCGCGCCCACCTTCCGGCCGCCGGCCCCGCCGACGTTCGGCGGCGGCGACTCGTACGAGTACCAGGGCTCGCGCCCCTCGCAGGTGAACCGTCCGGCCGAGCCGATCCCGTCCTTCGGCAGCGAGCCCTCGGGCCCGACGCCGTTCGCGGGCGAGCGCGGCGGCCAGTCCGCCTTCGGCGCCGACCGTGGCCCCTCGGCACCGCCGCCCGGCCCGTCGGGCCCGCCCGGTCAGCCGGGCTTCGGCGGCGACCGCGGACAGCCCGGCCCTCCGGCGTTCGGCGGCGACCGTGGCCAGCCCGGCCCGCCCGCCTTCGGCGGCCCCGACCGCGGCCAGTCCGGTCCTCCGGCGTTCGGTGGCGACCGTGGCCAGCCGGGTCCGCCCGCCTTCGGCGGCGGTGACCGCGGCCAGTCCTCTCCCCCGCCCTTCGGCGGCGAGCGCGGCCCCTCTTCTCCGCCCCCGCCGTACGGCGGCGCCCCGGGCCAGAACGCCGGCGGCCCGTCCGCGTTCGGTGCCCCGCCCGGCGCCGGCCAGCCCTCGGGCCCCTACACCCGCGACCCCTCCGGCGGACCCGGCGCCGGGCCCTTCGGCGGCGCGGACCCGTCCCGCCCGCCGGTTCCGCCGCCCGGCGGCCCCGGTGCGACCACCGGCGGCGCTCCCGGCGCCTACCAGCAGTCGGCCCCGACCGGCTTCCCGCAGGAGACCAGGCCGCCGGCCGGCGGCCCGGCCTTCGGCGGCGGTGACGACGACTGGGTGATCTCCCCGCCCGGGCCGGCCGGTGGTCCGGCGGGCCCCGGCGCGCCCGCCCGCCCCGGCGGCTACGGCTACCCGCAGCCCGGCGCCACCCAGGCCCCGCCCGGCCCCGCCTTCCCGCAGGCCCCGCAGGGCCCGGCGACCTGGATCGCGACGATCGGCCCGGACCGCGCGTACTTCATGGCGATGATGCAGCGCTCGGGCCCCGAGGCGGCCGGCCTCAACCTGCCCGCGTACTCCCCGGAGCAGCAGCGCACGCTCACCGGCAACCAGGTCACCATCGGCCGCCGCCGGCACTCCACCGGCGACACCCCCGACATCGACCTGTCGGTGCCGCCGGAGGACCCGGGCGTCTCGCACCAGCACGCGGTCCTGGTCCAGCAGCCCGACGGCAGCTGGGCGGTCGTCGACCAGAACTCGACGAACGGCACCACGGTCAACGGCGGCGAGGAGCCCATCCAGCCGTTCGTCCCGGTGCCACTGCAGGACGGGGACCGGGTGCACGTGGGCGCCTGGACGACGATCACCGTCCGACGGGGCTGAGCGCCCCATAGGGGCGCGGGGCTGTATCGCGTGGGCGCGGTCAACCCCGACGAGGCTGAGGTGCAGCGCCCCGAAAGGGGCGCGGGGCTGTATCGATGTGCGGCTCCGCCGCGTGGGCGCGACCAGCCCCCACCGGCCCGCAGCCGAAGAACCGTGCTCAGACCGGGAGCGGCCATACAAACGGCCCCTCCCGGTCGTCCAGCCACACCCACTCCCCGTCTTTCCCGACGCTCACCCCATACCGCTCCCGCCCGGGCATCCCCTCCCCCGCCCACACCTCATAGGCCTCCCGCGGACTGAGCACCCCCTGGGTCAGCTCGGCCAGGAACTGGAACAGCTCATCCCCCAGGGCTCCTGGCGGCACCCCGCCCAGATCCCCCACCCCCGCCCGCGGCATCCCGCGCAACGGCACGAAGAACGCCGCCGACGGCAGGAACCTCCCCTCGGCGCACCCACCCCGCACGGTCAGCGCCAGCAACCCGGTGGCCACCGGCGTGAGAATCCGCGCCCCCTCCCCGCACTGGTCGACCCACGCCCGCGGCACGCTCGGCAGCGCACACGTCGCGATGATCCGGTCGTACGGCGCCCGTTCCGGCACCCCCCGCGCCCCGTCCCCCGTGACCACGGCCGGCCGGTACCCCGCCGCGGCCAGGTGCCGTCGCGCGGACTCGCTGATCTCCGGCTCCACGTCGACGGTGGTGACCAGGTCGTCGTCGCCCAGCCGATGCGCCAGCAGTGCCGCGTTGTACCCGGTGCCGGCGCCGATCTCCAGGACCCGGTCGCCGTCCGCCACCCCCAGCGCGACCAGCATCCGCGCCATCAGCGAGGGCTGGCTGCTGGAGGAGAGCAGCTCGCCGTCGCGCAGCCGGGTGGCCAGCGGTACGTCCTCGTAGGCGCCGCGCACCCATCGTTCCCGGGCCGCCGGATCCGGGCTCTCGCCCCACCGGCGCTCATAGCCGTGCGCCCCGGCGACGTAGTAGTAGGGCACGAACAGGTGCCGGGGCACCTCCGCGAACGCCTCCCGCCACACCGGCTCCGCCGCCCAGACCCCCTCGGCGTCGATCTCCCGCACCAGCGCGGCCCGGGCCACGGCGGCGAGCCCCTCGATCCCGCTGTCGTAGCCGCCCATGCCTCCACCCTAGGCGCGTGTCCCCGCCCGGCCCGGGGTCCTAGGCCTCGAGTCCTGGGTCACCCCGTCTGAGACCATGTACGGGTGAGAGAGATTCGGCGCGGCACGCTTCAGGAGAAGACCTTCTACGAGCAGGTCGGCGGGGAGGAGACCTTCCGCCGACTGGTCCACCGTTTCTACGAGGGCGTCGCCGAGGACCCGATCCTCAAGCCGATGTACCCGGAGGAGGACCTGGGACCGGCCGAGGAACGGCTCACCCTGTTCCTGATGCAGTACTGGGGCGGCCCCACGACGTACAGCGACAACCGCGGCCACCCGCGGCTGCGGATGCGGCACGCGCCGTTCACCGTGGACCGGGCGGCGCACGACGCCTGGCTGCAGCACATGCGGGTGGCCGTGGACGAGCTCGGTCTCTCCGAGGAGCACCGGGAACAGCTCTGGAACTACCTCACCTACGCGGCCGCCTCGATGGTCAACACCCCCGACTGACCGCCGCCCGTCCTCGGCGTGTCGGCGTGCGGCGACTCAGCGGGCGTAGCGCGCTCTGACTCCGCCGGATTCGAAGTCGAAGACGGTCCCGTTGATCCGCAGGCCGTCGACGGCCCCGATCCACATGAAGTCGCGGCCCTTGCTCACGCCGGCGGTGTAGATGACGGGCTCCGCGCCGCCGTCGTTGAGGGCCGTCATCAGCTGCGGGAAGGTGCACTGGGTGGCCAGTGTGCAGCCGGTCGCGGTTCCCGCGTTGCCCGTGAGCCACCATGATCCGGTCGTGGTGGCGTCCAGGTAGTCGCTCCACCGGTTCCTGCTCGCCACAGGCACGTCGGGCGGATTCCACACCATCGAGGAGTAGGTGGCGGTGGAGTTGCCGAGGTTCGGATTGATCTCGAACCTGATGTTCGGCATGTTCACGTTGGCGCCGCCGTAGCCGACGTTCTCGCCGGTCTGGAAGACGTGGAAGCCGACCTGATGCAGTCGCAGGACCGGGGCGCCGTAGAAGTCGACCTCGTTGCCGAAGTGGACGGCCTCGCTGGGCGGGCTGAGAGAGGTGGACCTGTCCGCCACCTCGATCCCGAGGCTGCCGTGGCCGTAGGGCGGATGGGCGAATTGAGCCGGTACGCCGAACGAGCCGAACGGGCCGTCCCGCAGGGCGGCGACGGGCGAGCCGATCGTGTTGCGGGTGATGACGCCCCAGTGGGCCGATCGTCCGTGGTCCCCTCCGGCCGGGACGGCGGAGGCCGCTCCCGGTACGGCCGAGGCGGCGACGATCGCGACCAGCGCCGCGACCGTGACTCCGAGCGCCGATCTCCGTTTCGTTCCGAAGCGAGTTCTCACACTGACACCTTTCGTGGTCGGAACACGCCACGTTAGATACTCTCCGTGACGACACCACCACGACGCACCAGTGATATGTGCTGATTAGTCCCCCTGGTGGAACAACTCCACCGACGGCTCTCAGCGGACGCTGACGTCCAGTGCCCCGAGTCCCGCCCGCCGTACGGCGATCGACCCGAACGGCGTCCGCAGCCGCAGCCACGCGCCCGCCGAGAGCAGCACGGCCCCGGCCTCGTCGTCCGGCCGCAGGAAGCCCAGCGACTGCGCCGCGTGCACGGCCCGGACCGGCAGCCGGGTGTCGCCGACCGTCCGGGACCAGATGTCCCGCCCGATCCGGTCGAGTTCGGCCCGGGTACGACCCTCCGGGGCCAACTCCTCGGTACGGGACCGGAATTCGCCGACCGCGGCGGCGACCGTGGCCCGCAGCGCCTGCGGCGCCGGCAGCCCCGGCTCGGCCCGCCAGCCGCCCCGCGGCGGCAGCACCCCGGCCCAGGGCGGCCCGGTCACCGCCCCCGGCACGGCGGCCGTGGCGGCCTGTTCGTCGACCGACTCCAGCAGCTCCCCCGCCGACACGGTCACGTCGAGGGTGACGTCCAGGCCGTCCTCGTACGGCTTGGCGAGCCGCACCGCGCGGATCGCCAGCACCTCGAAGGACGGCGGCCGCCCGAAGACGGCGAGTGCGGTGCCGGCGGCCTGCAGCCGTACCGCGGCCGAACGGTCGTAGCGGAGCAGCCGGGAGAGGAAGGCCGCGAGATCCGCGGCCTCCCCGTCGTCAGCGAGGTGGAGCACCGTCATGCGGCGACGGCCTCCTCCTTGTCGTCGTCGCGGTACTCCTCAAGGAAGTCCCGCTCCTCGGCGGTGATCCGGCGCGGCCGTCCGGCGTCGAAGTCGAACGGCACGACGACCGTCGAGGCCCGTACGTAGACCAGGTCGTCGTCCTTCACCTCGTAGGTGATGGTGAAGGACGCGGCCCTGATCTCGGTGATCCACAGCTCGATGCCGACCGGGTGGTGCCGGTGCACGAGCTGCCTCTTGTAGTCGATCTCGTGGCGCGCCACCACCGACCCCTGCTTGAACTCCTTGTCCGGGCGGAACAGGAAGTCGATCCGGGCTTCCTCCAGGTAGCGGATGAAGACCGCGTTGTTGACATGGCCGTACGCGTCCATGTCGGACCAGCGCAGGGGGCAGCGGTAGAGATGACGCAAGATCGATCAGCCCCGGGTCAGCTTCTTGTAGGTGGCACGGTGCGGACGCGCGGCGTCCGGCCCGAGCCGCTCGATCTTGTTCTTCTCGTACGACTCGAAGTTGCCCTCGAACCAGAACCACTTGGACTCGCCCTCGTAGGCGAGGATGTGGGTCGCCACCCGGTCGAGGAACCACCGGTCGTGGGAGACGACGACGGCGCAGCCGGGGAACTCAAGCAGCGCGTTCTCCAGGCTGGAGAGCGTCTCGACGTCCAGGTCGTTGGTCGGCTCGTCGAGGAGCAGCAGGTTGCCGCCCTGCTTGAGGGTGAGCGCGAGGTTGAGGCGGTTGCGCTCACCGCCGGAGAGGACACCGGTCGGCTTCTGCTGGTCCGGGCCCTTGAACCCGAACGCGGACACGTACGCCCGGCTCGGCATCTCGACCTGGCCGACGTTGATGTAGTCGAGCCCGTCGGACACGACCTCCCACAGCGTCTTCTTGGGGTCGAGGTTGGAACGGCCCTGGTCGACGTAGGAGATCTTGACGGTCTCGCCGACCTTGATGTCACCGGAGTCCGGCGTCTCCAGGCCCTGGATCATCTTGAAGAGCGTGGTCTTGCCGGCGCCGTTCGGGCCGATGACGCCGACGATGCCGTTGCGCGGCAGCGTGAAGCTGAGCCCGTCGACGAGGACCTTCTCCCCGAAGGCCTTGTTCAGCTTGTCGACCTCGACGACGATGCTGCCCAGCCGCGGGCCCGGCGGGATCTGGATCTCCTCGAAGTCCAGCTTCCGCATCTTGTCGGCCTCGGCGGCCATCTCCTCGTACCGCGCGAGACGGGCCTTGGACTTGGCCTGGCGCCCCTTGGCGTTCGACCGCACCCACTCCAGCTCTTCCTTGAGGCGCTTCTGCCGCTTGGCGTCCTTCTGGCCCTCGACCTTGAGACGGCTCGCCTTGCTCTCCAGGTAGGTGGAGTAGTTGCCCTCGTACGGGTAGGCACGCCCGCGGTCGAGCTCGAGGATCCACTCGGCGACGTTGTCGAGGAAGTACCGGTCGTGGGTGATGGCGACCACGGTGCCGGCGTACTTGGCGAGGTGCTGCTCCAGCCAGTTCACCGACTCGGCGTCGAGGTGGTTGGTGGGCTCGTCGAGGAGCAGCAGGTCAGGGGCTTCGAGCAGCAGCTTGCAGAGCGCCACACGCCGCTTCTCACCACCGGAGAGGGTGGTGACGGGCCAGTCGCCGGGCGGGCACCCGAGGGCGTCCATGGCCTGCTCCAGCTGGGCGTCGAGGTCCCACGCGTTGGCGTGGTCGAGGTCCTCCTGCAGCTTGCCCATCTCGTCGAGCAGCGCGTCGGAGTAGTCGGTGGCCATCAGCTCGGCGATCTCGTTGAACCGGTCGAGCTTGCCCTTGACCTCGGCGACACCCTCCTGGACGTTCTCCAGGACGGTCTTGTCCTCGGTGAGCGTGGGCTCCTGCAGGAGGATGCCGACGCTGTAGCCGGGCGAGATGAAGGCGTCACCGTTGGAGGGCTGCTCCAGCCCCGCCATGATCTTCAGCACGGTCGACTTACCGGCACCGTTCGGACCGACGACGCCGATCTTGGCCCCCGGCAGGAAGTTCAGGGTGACGTCATCAAGAATCACCTTGTCGCCGTGCGCCTTGCGCGTCTTGCGCATGGTGTAAATGAACTCAGCCAAGAGAAACCGTCCGGCAGCTTGAAATCTGGCAGTGGGCAGATACACCCCATCTTGCCTGACGTCCAGCCTCGGGTGTTAACCCGTTCGGTGCGGGGGCTGTGACCTGGGGTTTCACTGAGGGTTGCGGGGGCCTGCCGGTCGCTGTCGAGCGGCTTGGGGGAGCCTCGTACGGCCCAGGAGCCGATGCATGTCGTCGACGGCCCCCGACCGGGCAGGACGGTCGGGGCGTTCGTCTTGCACGCTGCCGGCCGGACACGCGGAGGCTCCCGGGCCGCTGCGTCCGAGACGACCCCGCACTTCCTCCTTGCCACAGCACCTCCGACGGCCCGCGAGGGGCCGTCGAAACGGCGGCTAGAAGGTCGATGAAGATCTTGGTGAGGGGCTGTCCGGCCGTCAGGCCGGACAGCCCCTGCGGTCATGTACCGGCGGGTGCGAGGTGCCAGGTG